>NZ_CP007161.1:2755268-3110537 GCF_000725285.1 Virgibacillus sp. SK37 | reverse complement strand
ATTGTCTATAGTTTTGAGTGCCTCTCAAATTCCAAGTTATGTCACAATATTTTGCCGAATGAATTTTTCGTGTATAACTTACTTTTAATAACATAGGATTCATAAATTAATTAACGCAATTATTTTTATAGGACTTATATGGGGACGAAAGTAGATGAGAGAGAAACTAACTTTTAAAGAAGAGTTTGCAAAAAAAGTTGCGGGAAGTTGGAAGAGTAGAAAATTAAAATGGTTATATAGAACTATATTTATCTATTATAATATGTATATTTAGGAATATGTTACCATTTAAGAGATAATTTATGTTACAATTTAATTAGAAAAAATGAGTTAAGTATATAGTGTTGGGTATTTTAGGAATATCACTAATGGTAGCTGCTATTGTACTTCTTACAATAGCAATAATAGATATACTAAAAAAACGACACAGCTTAGAATACATAGGAGGTTATTATATGAAAGTTATTTCTATTATATTAATTGTTATCGGAGCTATCGGTCTCCTTCTTTCCACTATGATGTTCGGGGATATTGGTTTAGCGGCTGGAATTGCTTCTATAACCGCGATATTATCAGGGGTTAATTTTCTAAATCTTAATAAAAAGATAAGTACTAATTAGTTAAGTTTATGTACTTGCCAACTCTTGAATTATGTAAGGGTTTGCTAAATAAATTATATATACCTATAAGGGGGTATTTAGATGAAAAAAGTCTTAATTGCTATCAGTTTAATCGCAGCCTTGGTTATGCTGGGCGCTTGTGGAGATTCTGAAGCTTTATCAGAAGGCAAAGAGAAGAAAGAGACAGCAGCTACCAAGACAAAAGGCAAGCTGAAAGAAGAGGATTATGAGAAATTGTATAGTGACCCAGACAAATACAAAGGATACGAAATAGAATTGACAGGAAAAGTTTTCACAAAACCTGAGAAAGACGAAAGTGGTACATACATTCAAATGTGGGCAGACCCGGAGAATGCCGAGAAGAACACATTGGTAGCAATCAAGGATTCGAACATCAAGATCGCAACAGACGATTACGTAAAAATAACAGGGACAATTGAAAAAGCCTACGAAGGTGAGAATGCCTTTGGAGGAACAGTTTCTGCACCGGTGGTTAACGCGAACAGTGCTGAAGTAGTAGATTTCATTACTGCTACTTCACCAACACTGAAGGAGATCGAAGTGAAAGAGTCAGTCGATCAACACGGGCTCGCCATAGAACTTCAAAAAATCGAACTTGCTGATAATCAGACACGCGTTTATGTTAAAGTGAAAAACGACTCTCAAGAAAATGCCTCATTTTATTCATTTAATTCTAAATTAATTGTCGGCAACAAACAGCTTGAAGAAGAAATGCTCTTTGAAGCTGATTTGCCTCAAGTACAGTCCGAACTCTTGCCAGGGATTGAAACAGAGGGAGTCATTGTCTTTCCTGCAATTGCTCCGGATGAAGAGATAATTAAGTTCCATGCTGAAGGTAGTACGGACGACTATGAATTAGATTTCAAACCTTATACGTTTGAAGTATCAATAAAATAAGCAGAGACAGCACCTGAGGAGGTGCTGTTTTTATATAATATAATGAAGAATATTAGTTGCTGTACCGATTTACTCTTTTTTGGTGCTGTCACTTCCTTAATTATTTAATATATAGTTAATAAACCTTTAATTTTAATTTTCTTAGTAGTTATTTTTCTATTATACCAGTAAGCTACATAGCACAAGGTAACAGAACAATTAGTTCTTTAGATAAGATGGAATAACTAAGATTTTCAACACTGGATTAGTAAGTAAAAAAATAGATTAATGAGGAGAAATATAAAAATGAACGAGATAAGAAGAGAGATACCGGGTTACAAAGGTCTTTATGAAATTACAGAATCGGGTAAAATTATCTCATTGAGACAGCAACGTCCGATAGCTAGATGTAATGATGAATATGGATTTCATATCGTTAAGCTAACGAATCATAAAGGAGAAAAGAAAAATCACAATGTTTATGATTTATGGAATAAAATATTTGAAAATGCTGATAAGAGGAAATTTAAAGGAGCTTTAAAACCGAAATATGGCATTGCATGTAAAATTTTAAGAAGTGGGGATGTTCACTTTAATTAAAAAATGTCCAAGAAAAAAGCAGTTAGAATGAATTCTTACCAGTATTTAAGTTTTGCAGCTGAGTGTTTGGATGCTAATCTTTTTTAGAAGTAGTCTCGCTACTTGATAAACTTGATATACGGTTATTTGGACAATGACAAAGCGATTTGGTCTGGTCTCATCAATACAGAATTACTATTTAAAAATTGAAAGGAGAAAGGTTATGGGCAGTAATCATTACATTGAATTAATACAAAATACCTTTTCAACATTACTTTTAGATGCAATTCAGTATTTCCCGGAGGATATTGAAAACATTCATTATGAAGCCAGTGGAATACTTTATGGAACGAGTAATAAAAAACACGTTGAATGTGATTATGTTTTTCCTGTAGGTATTGTGGAGAAAAGAAGTAAGGAAAGCGTGACTAGCAATCCGAAACTTGAAAACGCCTTAACTACTTCTCGTCAGCTATTCTCCACCTCTCAATTTATTGGTACATATCATAGTCATCCGTACGAGAAGGAGTTTCCAGATTGGGCAAATCCAAGTAATGGGGATGTCAATTACTCCCGTCATATGAAATATCCGTACGAAGTGATTGTCGCTATAACAAGAAACGCAGAAAAGGCGAAACCGTTAACTTTGAATGGAAAATGATGGGTTACGGTTTATGTACAATAGTCAAGGAAAAAGTTACGATTCACCAGATCAGGAAGCATTAGGTTATAGAACTTCCTATATATCTGGAGAGTTTCAAAAGTATAAGTTTGAAATTAGAGCTTATAAGTATACTAGAGATTCCTTGATAGATATAGATTTATTATCTTCAGAGGCTGAATTACTGGGTATATTGCAAGAAGAAGAACTGGCATTAGAAACTATCCCCCAACGTGAGGTTTATCGACTTCGTAAATTGGAATATAACCTTCGTAGCACCCAAGATAATGATAGGTCAAATCAAAATATCGACTATCATCTTTCAAAACTATGTAAAGAACAGACTTAATTGGGTCAGGAGAACCGTCCCCCTGACCCATCCTATAAAAGAAGGTGTGCAATTGGATAATGTCTTTATAAATTTGTTAAAACTCCATGGCAAACAGGGATTTGGAGTTAGAACACCATTGGAAGACTTCACTACAGAGATCTTTGCTTATATTCTGTCACAAGATAACGCTATGATTGATTTATTTATGAATCACGTCTTGAAAGTGCCTGGTGAAAAATTTCGTGTTCGAACACAAGGGAGATACATTGTAGAGGAAGAATGTGTTATTGACATGGTGTTTGAAAATAATGAGACGATATGTTTTTTGGAAAATAAGGTGCATGCGTCTGAAGGAGAAAGACAGTTAGAGCGGTATCTTACCGTGCTTCACTCTTTTTTGGATAGAAAGGTGTACTTACGATATTGCACGAAATATTACGACCCCAAGGACATAACTGAACTCGATTTTAAGCAAATTCGGTGGCGAGATGTATACACTTTTTTACAGAAAAATTCCAAAGAAGATAGTTTGATTAAAGCATTCTTGGAGTTTATGGAGGTAAAGGGAATGGCAGGAGAAGGCGTATTTAATTATCAGGATATTTTAGTAATGAATCAGTTGAACACAACTTTGGCGAAGATGGATGATCTCCTTGAAGATATGTTGCCTATGTTTACAACGTATTTTGGTGAACCAAAGGCGGAACAAAGTGGAAAACGCCTGAAGGGAATTCATAATTATACATATGAAGTATGGAAAGGTGATGTGTTAGCTGGGAGAAAGGATCCAGCTGATTCCAGAATTAGTATTGGGTTTGAATTCTGTCGGGAGGCAGATATGGCGACAGATATGGTTTATCCGGTAATATACCTAGCGATTGAATGCACTAATGGCCTTGATAATTTTGATTTGATTAAACAAAGGTTAGAGATGGATGAATTCTTTGACTTAACAGACAGTGATGAAACGTGGGTATCTGGCTGGTTTGAAAAGCCCTTATCAGATTTTCTTCCTTTAGAACATCAATTTGGAGAAATAGAGAAATGGTTTAGAGAGAAGATGGAAGCTTTGATGGTATGGAAAGAAAATACGCCGGAGTTGGGTTGGCAGGTTTAGGTTTGGTGTGTTGATTTGTGTATTAAATACTATGAATATTCTTTTATAATGAAATAATATAGATAGTGAGGGGTTCTATGAATGAAAAACTATTAAATAGAATTGAAGAAATTCTAGTATTGTCTGCTAACAAAAATGAACTTATTGAATATGGTAGATTGAGTAGAGAAATTGGAGGATTAATCTCGCCAATTAAGTTAAATGAACCTTTAGGTGAAATATCATTAAGATGTATTAAGAAAAATTTCCCGCCCTTATCTGTCATTGTTGTAAACCAACAAACTCAACGTCCAGGGGAAGGATTTTTTACGTGGGTAGCTTCACAGATGGGTTATAAAAACTTACCTCAGTCAGAATGGGAAGATTTCTTTATTAAACAAAAAGAGGCTGTTTTTAGCTGGGATTGGAATGAATACATAGAAAATAAAGCCTCCAATAGTGGAAGTAAAGCTGTTAACATATTTTCAATAGAAGATCTTAATAATAGATTATTAGATAAATCATATGTAATAGGGGAAGAAACAAGATATTATATATTAACAATTAAGAAGTTCCTTGAAACAACAAGTATTGGCCCTTATCAATACCATATGATTTTACTAGAGAATCATCAAAAAATAAGTGAGGGTACGTTAGAAGACGAAAATTCAAAACAACTGCTTACTCCTAGCAAGAAAAAAGGATTAGAACTTCTTTTCAAGCATAACCCAATGGTACATATTCATGATATTAGCATGGTGCATTATAAGCAGGATCGACAGAAAAATTCCCCGTGGGCTAAAGAGCCAGCATCCAGTTTGCGGAGCCTTTATAATGAATTGGAAAACACAAGACTTCGCAATATAGTCGATCATGATGTTGAAATAGAAAAACAGCAAGATGCAACGAATTATAAAGACGGAGAAGTAAAACAATATTATGGAAATCGATATGAACGCAAAGCGAAAAACCGCCTAAAAGCAATTGAAATTCATGGAACCATATGTGCTGTATGTGGCTTTAAGTTTGAAGAGGTTTATGGGGAACTAGGCAGAGATTTCATTGAAATTCATCATGTGAGGCCGTTAAGTACGTTAAATGAAGCGGTGGAAGTTGACCCTGCGAAAGATTTAGTTACAGTTTGTCCTAATTGCCATCGCATGCTACATCGAAATAGAAATAAAGTATTGTCAGTTGAAGAATTAAAGAAGATCATCCAGTTTGACAGTTGATAAGTGGGTCAGGAGAACCGTCCCCCCTGACCCACCATATTCACTTCGGCACAGTAAAACTAACTGTGGTGCCCTCATTAACATTGCTTTGAATGGTTAATCCTTCCCTGTAAAATTGTTTTAGACGACGATCAACATTTCTAAGGCCCACTCCTTTACCTTGGAATGGGTGATCCTTTGTAAGTAACTTTTTAAGTATATGATCTTCTATACCTTTTCCATTATCATGAATGGTAAATTCAATGTGATTTGCTTGCGATTTTACACGTATGACTATTTTGCCACCTTCGATCATTTGTAGAACTCCATGTTTTGCAGCATTTTCAACAAGTGGTTGTATGGATAAAGGCGGAATGAGAATATCAATATCTTTCTCCACATCCCACTCGATTGTTAATCGGTCACCGAATCTCGTCTGCTCTATATATAGATAGGAGCGTACCAAGGATAATTCCTGCTCCAGCGGAACAACAGGATCAGCATTGTGAAAATCAAAGCTAAGGCGTAAATAATGGCTAAACTCCTCTAGTAATTGATGCATCTTCGTGACGTCAAACTGGCTTAGCGCAGAGATTGTGTTTAATGTATTAAAAATAAAATGTGGTTGAATCTGTGATTGAAGCCACGCGCCTTCCATACGAATACGTTCCTCTATGGAAACTTTTAACTCGGTTAAGACGTGGACCCTCGCTAAAAGCTCCCACACATCTATTGGCTTTGTTACATAGTCATTGGCTCCGGATGTAAATCCAGAGATCACATCCTCTCTCCTTGTTTTAGCAGTTAGCAGGAGTACAGGAAGTTCAGAGGAGGTAAAGCGTTCTCGGATAAAACTTGTTAATTCATAGCCGGAAACATATGGCATCATGACGTCAGAAATCACCAGATCAAAAGATTCCAGTTCTAATTTTTCCATCGCGTTTGCTGCACTACTTTCACGCGTAACTTTATAGCCTTCTTTTTCGAGAATAGTTCCGAGTATATTGAGATTATCTGGGTCATCCTCTACAAGCAATAGATGTAAACTCGTTTTTACGGCCTTCTCCTTATACGCATGTGCTGCTACTTGGTTGGTATGATTCATTTCCTCTAGTATGGAAGGTAGTTGTCCCGTATCTTCCGTTCTTTCCTGCGTTTCATCGTACATAGGGAGTGTGAAAGTGAAAATGGAGCCTTTCCCTAAAGTAGACTGTACCGTCAATGTGCCATGATGCAATTCTACCAATTGTTTACAAATACTCAAACCTAACCCGAAGCCACCACTCGCCCTTTTTTCGTTTAAATCACCTTGTTCATACGGTTCAAATATAGTGTCCAGCTTATCTTCGTTGATCCCAATTCCAGTGTCTTCAATATATAAGTGGATGAAATCATCTTTTTCAGTAGCGTGAATGGTTATTGTGCCTTCGTCCGTATACTTAATTGCATTATGAATTAAATTAAATAAAATTTGAACCAGACGATTTTCATCAGCCATCACAGCAGGGAATTGATCTGGGATGTCGAGCTTTAATGTAATGTTTTTGCTAACGAACATCAACTTCGTCATCTCAATTACACTGCTAATCACGGGTTGTATTTCTGTCCTTTTTATATCAAGGTGAATTGTTTTTTCTTGTAATCGGGTCACATCAAGCAAGTCATTCAACATAAGGTTCATCCGCTTACTTATGACAAGTAATGTAGAAAGCGCTTCCTGGTGTTCCTTGTGTAGGGCGGGATTTTTATCCTCCAATACGGATTGGAGAATGTTAGATATTCCACTTAAAGGGTTTCTTAATTCATGTGACGTGTTTACTAAGAACTCATCTTTACGCTCGTTCTCCATTTGTAACTTCTTCGTTAGTTCTTCTGATTTGGATGTGATATGAAAGAACCGTTTAAACCAAAAAGCTGTAAAGCAAAGTAGTGCGATTATAAGATCAAAAGGATAGTGCACCATTACGCTTGAGTTATTATTTATAACGATAGCCCAAATCAAGTTGTTTCCGATACTAATACAGCCAAGTAGTAAGTATATTCCTTGCTCTATCCTAATTTTTTTCCTGTCAAAGTTTAACAAAGAAATAAAAACCGAGCTTAAAAGTACGCCTGAAAGTAAGACCCTAGATGTTAAATAGATAAATGAGGAAGGTGATATAAATACAAAGAGTGCGTACAATAAACAATAAATCAGGAAGAATTTCAGTAATCGCTTGTTGCGAACTCCTTGAAACAGTTGGTTGGCAACTAATGGAATAAATGCGCCTACACCAATATAAGATAGATACACTAATTTGACTTCCCATTCATAACTAAAGGAAAGCCAGTTAAATAATATTTTATCATCAGAACCCAGTACCGTTACAATTGAAAATGTAAGTAATAACGTATAGTAAAGCATGCCTTTATTTATACGGAAACGCATGAAATACAGGATACAGGCATATACACTATGTAAAATCAGGACAAGTACAAGTAAAACTTGTAAGCCGATGGATAGGAATGTATGTAAGTTTATTGCTTGATCTGTCCCAAATTGAATTGGTTTAGTTATGCCCACTTTTGGTTGATTACTGGAGTAATGGATGATGATTTCAACTTCATTTTTTTCTGGAGGGATAGCAACCCTATATGGAAGCGTGCTACCAATATGATTAGCTGCAGTTTCAGCCGTTTGGCCTGATCCGCCCATTTGCTCTCCATTAATAAAAACAGTTGAGGCATTATGTAATTTATTGATTCTCAAAGAAAAATCTTGTGCATCATTATTATGAAGTGAAATTCGTAGACGGTAGGTTCCATATGTAAAGAAATGATCATCTTGATGAACAGACTTGCCATTTGTAGGTAACTCTAGGTAAGTTGGTTTTTCCCCATTTGGTTCAGTAGGATTTATAAAAGTTTCCGGATAGAATTCCCATTCCCCGTTTAATAATAATGTTTGTCGATCATTAAAATTCCAGTCTTGTAGATCGAGTATTCCTTCTGATGCGACGGGTGCTTCAGAATAATAGAAGGTGGATGTGATAGAAGACATCCACAATAACCGCACCAATATTATTGCCGCAAGAAACAGTATAACTATAAAACTCCATTTATTAATAAACAATTTTTTAACCATATTTTACTCCATCTCATTTTTAACAGACTTTTATGAATTAACGTACCTCTTAATAGATTAATCATATATATAATGATAGGAAATGTCACTATGTTTTTTAGGGGGTGCTGACAGACTTCCATTTAACTGCATCCCAGTATTTCTATTACTTCTGGCTGGAATCATCTTTTTCAAGTTGAAGTCTCCAGTTATAAAAGGTGCAATGGGAGAGTGGTATGTAAATCATGCATGAAGTAAACTAGGAGCGGATTATAGAGTCTATCATGATCTCTATGTATCAAATGGTGAGGGTAGATTTACCCAAGTGGATCATGTAGTTACCTAGCATGTAGCACACATAAAAAATTACCGAAGAATAAAGATGCTGAAAGAAAAGCAGGGTGTACAACACAACGTATGCCCAAAATGTGGAGGAAGGGGAAGTACGGCTTATACTATGGGTGTAGTAACTTTCCGAAATGTAGGTATACAAAGAAAGTTTCATGTTTCATGTAGGGGTCCATAAAACGTAATAAATTGCATATTGGTGGAAGATGAAGCTTGGGGGAAACGGTAGGCCAAAATTGATCTGACTGTAACGTAGCGTACCTATTACTGGGGGCCATTCAGCCCCTACAGTATTTGGTTCCAAATCTACAAAAATTCAAAAACGTTTAGTGCATCTTCTTTCTATTTATTCGTCGCCGAATCCATCCTGCTATCTTTATAATTCCACATTAAATTAAACTGCCTTCTCGTTATTTCCCTTTCCAGTAAATATAAGAAATCTTTATCTAAATGAAGCTCCGATGCCTTCTTGTAAGCATCTACTAATTGTTTGTCTGTTAATAATTGCATTAATATCCCTTCCTAAGTATCTATTCTATATCGTTTTTCAATCTACTAGACTTTCCATTTTAGTTTGCTATACTATATATATTTTATAATAAAAATAAAATAAAAAGTGTGGCAAATTGCTACATAAGAAGGATGAGTCCATTGAGAGAATGGTTAAAGAAGATGAGGATTGCAAAGGGATTAACACAGGAAGATGTTGCTTCAAAAGCTTTTATAAATCGAGCTTTTTACTCCCAAATAGAAAATGGTAAGCGGAAACCAAGCTTCGATGTTGCCAGGAATATTGCTAACGTATTAGGTTTTAGTTCCTCCGCGTTTTTCACAGAAGAATTTGGAGAACCTTTTTATTTAGCTTTGAAAAATTCACCTATGGTAATTGCTCACTGTGATCTTGATTTAAGATATATTTGGCTATTTAACCCTCATCCGGATTTCGATACCAGTAGTAGCCTTGGTAAACGGGATGATGAACTCGCAATGAACCAAGGGATTCTTGATTTAATGGAACTGAAAAGGAAAGTTATCGAAGAAGGTGTGAAATGTAAAAAGAAGATAACCTTTCCCTTATCGGATGGGGATCATAGCTATTATGTTTTTGGTGAGCCTCTGGTAAATAAGAAAGGAGAAATTATTGGAGCAGTCACTTCTTCGATGGATATTAGTGAGGTGTTGGATGATGATTAGGGTGCTGGCTCTACTAGGCCTGTTCTGAGTCAGCACCTGTCAATAACGGCATATTTTGCCAGCAACACTTTCAGTTCCCGCTGTTTTTCGGCGGGAGCTTTTTATTATCATTCAGGAAGTGACAGACACTTGAAAAAACAAACTATTGCCAAGTTTTATAATTATATGTTAGAATTGTCTAAAATTATAAAGTATTCGCTTCATATAAAACAAAAGAATGAAGTTTTAGCTTCATTTTGAGTGTTAGATCCATGGAGGTATTTTACAGTGGAGGCTATTTATCAACGAATTGCTGAAAAACAACAAACCTTCTCCAAAAATTTACTGAAGATTACATCATATTTATATGATGATCCAAAAATGTTTGCGATGCTGTCTGCTTCAGAAGCAGGTAAGCTAATGGACGTCAGTGAGACGACGGTAATCCGCTTCTGTCAAAAGCTGGGATACTCTGGCTATCGGCAGTTGCAGGAAGAAGTACGCCAATCCATGCTTGAAAAAAGTTCATTGTCTGACTTTGGAAAGCAAAAAACAAAGACAGAATCTATTAAGGGATTAATGGAGGAGGATGCCAACACAATCAGGCAAGCAATGACTCGTCTTTCTGAGGAAAGTCTTGCAACGGCAGTTTCCCGTTTGTCGGCATGTGATCGCACACTAGTTGCAGGCCTTCGGACGTCACATGCGCTGGCGAGTTGGTTTGCATTTGCACTTGACTTAGTAATGGGAAGGACAAGATTATATCAGCCGACGGTAGATGATGTTTTACTGAGAGTGGGTGAATTGACAGAAAAGAGTGTTGTGGTTGTTTTTTCATTCCATCGGTATGCCGCCGACACAGTAAATCTTGCTAAGCTTGCTAATAAACAAGGTGCTTTTATTATTGCAATCACGGATTCACCGGCTGCTCCCGTTTCGGAATATGCTGATCTCGTTTTGCCGATTCATCTGAATTCCGTATCTACGCTTGATGTCGCGCCTGTAGCAATGTCATTGGCAAAAAACATCGTTTCCGCCATTTCGCAAAATAATATAGAACAGTTTCAGCAACGGGTTGCTCGTTTTGATGAAATGGCAAGTAATGACTTCTTTGGCGGATAGAAGGATTAGCGAATGCGTCCGCGGAGTTGAATAATTGTAAGTAAGGAGAGGTGCAGCATGAGTAGCAATACAAAATCATTGGAAGAACAATTAAAAGATATATTTAACCATTTACATGAGCATCCGGAAATAAGCTGGGAGGAGCATGATACTAGGGATTACATACAGTCTATCGTGTCTCCTTATGATTGCAACATACAAACTTTTGATGATTGTGCGGCCGTCGTGGTGGAAATCGGCAGTGGAAAGCCAGTGGTGGCGATTCGTGCAGATATGGATGCGCTTTGGCAGGAAGTGGATGGGACCATGCAGGCCAATCACTCTTGCGGTCATGATGCACATATGACCATTGTGCTTGGGTTATTCCTTACGCTTATGGAAAAGGAGCTCCCCGAGAGTGGAACATATCGTTTTATTTTCCAACCAGCAGAGGAAAAAGGTACGGGAGCATTAAAAATGGTGGAACATGGTGTGGTTGATGATGTCGACTTTTTGTATGGTATGCATTTGAGACCAACGGAAGAATTGGCATCAGGCCAATTTGCTCCGGCAATCCGCCATGGAGCGGCAAAGTTTATTGAAGGTACTGTTCTTGGGGAAGATGCACATGGAGCAAGGCCGCATTTAAATGAAAATGCCATTCAGCTTGGCATGGAATTTTTCCAGCATTTGAATAATATCCATGCAGACCCGAGGGTTCCTTATTCTGTGAAGATGACCGCTTTTAAGGCTGGCGGTAAGAATGCCAATATCATTCCAGGTAAGGCGACGTTTTCCATCGATGTGCGTGCACAAACGAATGACGTTATGAATTTACTGACGGATAAAATCGAAAAAATTGCCAGGATGCTTGAGGAATATCACGATGTTCCTGTTAAGTTAGAAACAAAAGCACATGTGGCGGCGGCTGTGCCTGATGAAAGGGCGACAGAAATTTTACAGGAAGCTATTACCGAGCATGTTGGCAGGGAAAATACGAGGCCGGCGATCACTACAACAGGTGGGGATGACTTTCATTTTTACACGATCAAGCGGCCACAGCTAAAGGCGACGATGCTTGCAATTGGATGTGGGTTGAAGCCAGGACTGCATCACCCGCAAATGGCGTTTCATCATGAAGTGATCCCAGAGGCTGTTGCTATCCTGACGAATGCGCTGATCAAAACAGTTGAGAAGTACAGTCAGGAGGGGATTGAATGACAGCGTTAGAGATTCGGCAACTAACGACAATGTCAGAACTGTACGAGATGCAAAAGGTGGAAGCTGCCGTATGGCAGATGGATCCCATTCCTGTTCACCAGACGTTTACCGCATTGCATCATGGAGGTGTTGTTCTGGGTGCCTTCGAGGAAAATCGGATGGTAGGATTCTTGTATAGCTTTGCTGGTTTTGATGGAAAAGCGTCCTATCTATGCTCCCATATGATGGGGATGCTGCCCGGTTATCGCATGAACGGACTTGGAGAGGCACTGAAATTTAAGCAGGCGGAAATTGCGCGCACGCTTGGTTATGATATGATCACATGGACATACGATCCGTTGGAGAGTAGAAATGCCTATGTGAACCTGCATAAGCTAGGTGCAGTAGGTGCAATTTATCACCCGAATCATTATGGTGATATGGATGATGAATTGAATCGTGGCCTACCGACAGATAGGTTTCAGATTCAGTGGGAACTGGATGAAAAGAAGAAAAAACCGACAGTGTCCTTGGATGTAGAGCTTGTGTTGCTTGATGGTGGCAGCCATGGTGAACCGATGATTAAAAAGCACTTGGAAACAGGGCACGTTGCCGATGGTACTACTTATTTTGTGGCAATTCCAGCCGATTTTCAGACGATGAAGCAAACGAATTTTACCCTTGCCAAAAGCTGGCGTCTGGAAACAGGGAAGGTATTTAAGAAACTTTTCGATCACGGATTTCAAGCAAGAGATCTACTTCGCACGAAAGAAGAAGCATACAGTTACTACGTATTTACTAAAGAGTAGAAGGGACGATGTATTTTGATTCCAATCAAACAAATTAAATTACATAAATTAAAAATGAAGATGAAGCATCCGTTTACAACTAGCTTTGGCACAATGCAGGATAAGGAGTTTTTCATTACAGAAGCAATTGATGACAGGGGAAACCGTGGATTTGGCGAATCGGTTGCTTTTACCAATCCATGGTACAGTGAGGAGACAGTAGAAACGAACTTACATATGATGCGCGACTTTCTCATTCCGATTTTGCAAGAGGAACCAATCGTTCACCCTGATGACGTGTCAGCACTCTTTCAGCCAATCAAGCGAAACAACATGGCGAAGTCGGCTTTAGAAGGAGCAGTCTGGGATTTATATGCGAAGCAGAACGATATGACACTTGCTACAGCACTTGGGGGAGAGAAAAAGGAAATTGATGTTGGTATCAGTATTGGAATTCAACCATCTGTAGAGAAGTTAATAGATACAGTCGGTGACTTTGTTGCCCAAGGATACAAACGCATTAAAATAAAAATCAAGCCTGGTTGGGATGTAGACGTCCTTCGTCAGGTTCGGGAAAAGTTCCCCGACACGCCAATAATGGCAGACGCCAATTCCGCCTATACGCTGGCAGACTTGGAAAGTTTAAAAAAACTCGATGAGCTTGATTTGATGATGATTGAACAACCGTTGGCCCATGACGATATTATCGATCATGCTACACTGCAAAAGGAAATGCAGACACCAATTTGTCTGGATGAAAGCATTCATTCATTGGAAGACACAAGAAAAGCCGTCGAGCTTGGGAGCTGTGAAATAATCAATATCAAAATTGGTCGTGTAGGTGGATTGTCAGAAGCCAAGCGCATTCATGACTACTGCCGTGACCACGGTATTGATGTTTGGTGTGGCGGCATGCTGGAAGCAGGAGTAGGTCGTGCACATAATATCGCTCTCACCACATTGGGAGGCTTCAATCTGCCTGGGGATACGGCTGGATCGTCAAGGTATTGGGAAAAAGATATTATCAAACCGGAAGTTACGGTAGAAAATGGATTGATTTATGTTCCGGAAAAGCCAGGCATTGGTTACGAGATCGATGATGCTATCTTGAACCAATTTAAAGTAGAAGAATATGTTTTTGATTTTTAAGTGGTAAAACTTGAATATATATGGAAGAATCTCGCCAATTTAAATGGCGATTTTCTTTCAGCTACAATTAACTAAAAATTCAGTAAGGTGGAGGCTATATAATGAAGACGAGTTTGAAGATTGCCGGTGCTTACATTGGACTGCTAGTCGGTGCAGGATTTGCATCAGGTCAGGAAGTGATGCAGTTTTCCACCAGTTTTGGCTGGAAAGGGTTGATTGGGAGCGGTATTGCCACACTATTATTTGCTTTTCTAGGCATGCAAATTATGCAAATCGGCTCCGATCTGCAGACAGTGTCACATAAGGATGTCATTTATCACATTTGTGGAAAATATATTGGTTTTGGAATTGATATTTTAGTTACTTTCTTCCTCTTTGGTGTTGCTACAGTGATGCTTGCAGGGAGTGGATCCATTTTTCAACAACAGTTCGGCATTCCCTCCGTGGTTGGGGCCTTCATTTTGACAGTATTGGTGATTCTGACTCTCCTGTTGAATGTAAAGAAAGTCATCTCCATTATCAGTATGGTTACACCATTGCTCCTTGTTCTTATATTTGCCATTACCTTGTATGCTCTGATCGCAAATGACACGGATATGAGTAAACTAGGCGCTGCTGCGAATGACCAGCCTTCTGCGGCACCGAATTGGCTGTTGGGTGGTTTCTTGTATGTATCCTATAACATTGCCGCAGGGATTTCGATGCTGGCGATTATCGGTGGTACGGTAAAGGACAGGAAAGTGGCCGGTTTTGGCGGTATGCTTGGCGGGCTGGGGCTAGGTCTGTTGCTATTTCTGATCAATGGGGCAATATTCATGAATGCCGACAAAATCCAAGGTGCAGCTATGCCCACATTACTGTTGGCAACAGACTTGTCACCAGTGATAGGAATACTTATGACGGTGGCTTTACTCGGTATGATATACAACACGGCAGTAGGCATGCTTTATGCGTTTACCGCGAGATTCTTCCAACCGGAAACACCCAAGTTCAAGGTCAGTATGATCATCATCTGTCTGGTGTCCTTTGGTGTAAGCTTTATCGGATTCATTCAATTGGTAGGTTCCGTTTATCCGATAACGGGTTACCTAGGATTTGTACTGATTTTGGCCATTCTGTTTGTGTGGATTAAAAATAGCAGGCAAAAACGTTCGGTAGGGATAGAGGCTAGAGGGGAGGCGTTGTAGGAGGGGACGAGAAGGAACATGGGGGCGGCCCTCCTGCCCCGATTTTTGTAGATGTCAAAAGCACAAAATCTTCTGGAAGAGAAAAAAGGGAGAAAGAAGCTCATAAGATATTCAACCAAGTGAGCTTCTTTTTAGTGGCTATTTTGTGAACAATAAAGTTTTGTATAACTTTGTCACTAATGGTTGCCTTCACCACAAGTACTGATTCTTAATCTTTCCAGAATTCACCTTGGACTTGCCGGGAATGGAAAACTTGGAGATGTCATGTGTTGTACTCTTGTTAATAGCAAGTTGGCTTAATATCTCACCAATGACACTACTATATTTAAATCCATGTCCGGAAAAGCCACCTGCAATGATTATATTCTCCGATTCAGGATGGAAGTCGATGATAAAATCTTTATTAGGCGTTTTAGTTATCATACAAGTTTTTCCATAACTGAATTTATTGGCTGCTCTTGGAATGAATTTTCCTGCAAAGTTTTTTAAATCATTTTCATCACTCGAATACTTCCCGAAATCCTGTGTCATTTGACCTGGGTCAACATCCCTTTCAGAATCATTCCTTCCAACTTTTACTCCCTTTCCATCTACGTCTGGAAATCCATAATATTTTTCATTAGCCACATTAAAGTAGAAGCATGGTAGCATAGGTGGTTGGAAGGAAGTGTCAATGGTTCTAAACCAACCAAATGTTTTTCGGACAGTTTGAAGAGGTAACCCCAATGAATGGAGTATTTTCCCCGTCCATGCTCCAGCTGATACAATAACTTTTTTTGCATGATATGTGCCTTTATTTGTTTTTACCGTTGCGGAACTATCTATAGAATTAATTGACTGAACAATTGTGTTTGTTTTTAATGTAACTGGATAATGCTTGCTTAACTGCTTATATGCTTCAATACATTCCTGGTTAAACAATACACCGGAAGAGGATTCGTAGTAACCAGTAAGCTCACTTGCTATAGAGAAACTTGGCCATCTTTTTTGAATTTCGTGAGCTGATAATTTTTCTAAAGGTAAGGAAAATTCCTTCGCCCGCTTAATAGTTTCATTTATAAAAGTTGCATTTTGATCTCCTACTAACAGGGTACCTGTAGGAAGAAATAGAGTCTTCCCTATTTCCTCTTGCAGTTCATACCATAGCTCTTGAGCCCTCAATGCTAATGGTACATATTGTCTCCCTTCAGCTGAAGCATGGCGAATGAGTCGGGTGTCTCCATGATGGCTCCCTTTATTGTGAGGTGGATCAAACGCATCAATTAATAAAGTATTAATCCCATTTCTTCCTAAATAATATCCGGCAGCCATACCCATGGAGCCAGCACCAATAATAATTACGTCATAGTGATTTTTCATATGGAAAACCTCCCATCTTTATCTACTAAACCGCCCGGGTGCAAAAGGTTCTAGATTGAAATCGGACCGACCGTTACAAATTAAATCTGACATAACTTTACCAGTTACTGGAGCCATGGAAACACCGACCATCCCATGACCAGTTGCCACAAAAGTGTTTTCAACGTTAGGTACCAACCCGAGTACAGGAAGTCCATCAGGAACCATTGGTCTCATACCAGTCCACTCGACCTCGTTTACTCCCTGCACTTCGTCTGTTAGGTACTTGGATACAGAATTTCTGATACCTTGAATCCGTTTTTTGTCTATAGTTAAATTAATTCCAGATAACTCCATGGTGCCACCTATTCTGGTATACTCCTGAAAGGGACTGATACCTGCTTTTGTGTCACCTAAATACATAGGATGTGAAAATCTAACTTTTGGATTTTCTATCGTAATACTGTACCCTTTACCAGCTTGAATGGGGAGATTATAATCAATGAGCTTTGCCAATTGCCCTGACCATGAACCAGTTGCTATTAGAAATGTATCTGCTTCAAATCTTTCTTCGTTACATTTTACTGCTACCACGGTACTCCCCACTTTTTCCATTTCGGTTACTTCTTTGTTACACAGTAGTTTAACTCCCATGTCCCAAAGCTTATTGATAAAAGAATTAGCAAGTGTTTCAGGGCATAAATGACGTTGTTTTTCGAGTAATAGACCTCCTATCACGTTACCGGAAATATTAGGCTCTAATTGCCGTACTTCATCTCCTGATAGAATGGTAGGCGTCTCATGGCCATATACCTTCGAGCTCTCTACAAACTTTGCTTTCGTTTGCTCTAACTCTTTTTCATTTAAGAAGATAAATAGCATTCCTTTTTGATGCATCTCAAATTCTAGGCCGTCTGCTTTCAAAGCATCATAGAATTCAAATGTTTTGCTGCTAAGATGATGTAATGCATCCTTGCCTGCCTTGAAATCTCCTTCATTACAATGTGTCATAAACTGACCCAACCACCCGGACAACTTAGGTGCCGCAGAAGGCTTAATATATAAAGGACTATCCTTTTTCATCAGCCATTTAATTGAAGACCCTACTAACCCTGGTTCAGGTACAGGAGTGTGTAAGGCTGGACAGACCCAGCCTTGATTCCCTCTTGAGCAAGCTTCTGCAAAATTTCCCTTTTCCAAAATGGTAACATCATATCCGTTTTTTGAGAGATAATAGGCGGATGAAAGGCCAATTATTCCACCACCGATCACGATCACTTTTTTCTTCATTTAAATTGCCTCCAAATGATAGTTTTTATAAATAGATGTGCCACCTATTTATTTCTGGCGTGTTTTATCCACCCGATGATTACTGTTAATGCTGAAAAATAACAAACTGCTATAGAGAAATACACTAAAATATCCCAAAAGCTCATTTTTAGTCCTCCTTTAATAAAATTGCATGGTTACATATTTGGCTTTAGTAATTTATTTGATGTCATATGATGGACAATCCAGAAGACGATAAGATTAGTAACAATACCAATTACAATTGCAGGAAAACCAAATGGTTCGTTAAGAATATTCAGCCAAAGGATGGTCATAAATACACCTGACAAAATGGCAGGCGCACCTGCAGCAGGCGATACTTTCCTTTCCATTGCCTTCCCCCAAAGTAGGGCAATTGCCATTGGTGGAAGTATGGAGGGTGCCCAAAGCTGGAATAAGTAAAGCATTAAGTTCATCACATTAGGTATAAATAAAGAAACAATTACTCCACCGAACCCTACCAAAAGTGTGGTATATTGTGTCCATTTCAACATACGTTTATCATCTGCATCTTTATTAATGAGAACTTTGTAAATGTCCTTCGTAAAAATGACAGCGGCTGTATTTAAAATAGAGCTGCCGGTAGACATAACAGCCGCGATTAAGGCCCCGAAAACAAGTCCTATAACACCGATAGGAAGGTATTCCATTACAAAATTAACAAACACCATATCTCCTTCCATGGTTGGGAAGATGATAAATCCGATCAGACCAATTACCATAATGACGATAGTGAGGAAAATATACATAGTAGCAAAGGAAACAGTACTCCATTTAGTAATACTGGAAGACTTGGAAGCTGCGTATCTTTGTATATAATGAGGAGCAAGAGCTTCACCAAGAAGAAAGCTAAGGAACGTGGATATGAAAATACCTATTGTCCAGGGGCCACCAAAGAAGACTAGATGCTCTGGATTGATTGAAGAAACTTGTTCGATGATAGGCGTCATGCCGCCCATTTTAGTAACCCCGATGGCGGTAGCAGTTGCGATTCCACCGACCAATAGAATAAATTGAACGGCATCTGTATAAACAACAGCGAGCATTCCACCTGCCCACGTGTAAGCGATGGTAACAGCAGCCCCTATAATTGTTAAGGTAAGGAAAGGTAAACCTATAATAGGCTCTAGAATACGACCTAATGCGAGAGCTTGTACACCGAAAATACCAATCATAAATATAAGAGAGAAGATACTGGAGATCAGTTGTCCGGAACGGCCGAAATAAAAATACATGATGTCTCCAATGGTATGGACGTCTTCCATCTCACGGATGCGGGGCGCAACAAAAAAGCCGATTAATACCTGACTTATTACGACACCTAACAAGGCTAGAAATACGACGATCCCTGTTTCATAGACAAAAGAAACCCGGCCCACAGTGGCTCCACCACCAGCAAGAGTGGCTCCAATAGTTGCAAAGATTAATGCAAAGGGCATTGTTCTTCCTGCAACAGAATAGTCATTAAAGCTGGAAATCTTTTTCATTGTAAAGTAGCCAATCCATAGAACAATAATAAAGTAAAAGATAATTAACGATAGATCAAGTAGACTTATTGCCATTTTTAAACCTCCCTAGAAATTTTTTTATTAGGAAAGTGTACGTTGGAAGATGGGAAATGATTCGTATATTTGATGATTGGTTATTTGATAATTTAATAATGCTTATAAGTGATTTCTATTATTGGGTTTTGGGATAAACAGATGTTGCTTTGGATCTAGTACGTAATGTAGAGCGTTAAAGCCACTTATTTAAGTCTAGGTACTTCTGCTCTTATACTAAATAGGAATGATGTAACAAAGGGTGCGTACCTTCTTACCTTTATCACATATCAATGATAGTTTTATAAAGTTTACAGGGAGCATTATATTTATCTAGTAGATATAACTAGTACAGTTAGTATTAATTTGAGCAATTTTACATAATTATTGTTTAGTCCATATTGATTTTCAAGCAGTGTTCTTACACTTCTTCAATAATTACACCAAACATTTTGTCCCTAACCACTCCCCCCAAACAAACGCAAATATAATCCCGAATTTCTCCCTCCAACAATGAAAGTTGTCATGTCACCTCGCATATATATTTAACTGGTGAACATGAAGGGGGAGAAGATTATTGGGGTAATTTCGGTTATGAATTATAAGGGTGGTGTTGGTAAAACCACGCTCTCAGCTAATATTGCGGCAGAGTTGGCAAATAGAGGGAAGCATGTGTTGCTCATTGATCTGGACCCACAGACGAATTTGACTTTATCGTTTATGCGATTTGAGGAATGGTTGGCACTTGATCGGCAGGAGCGAACAATCAAGCATTGGTATGATGACTTTTTGGATAGAGATGGAGAGGTTTCGCTTGGAGATTTGATTGTTACACCGTATGTTGTTAACCAGCGATTAGATAATAATCGAGGCAGGATTGATTTGATATGTTCACATCTTGAATTAATTCATGTCGATATGGAGCTTTCAAGCAGACTGGGAGGGAACACAGATCGCACAATTCGTAGCAATTATTTGAGGGTGTTATCAAGATTACGTATGAAACTGGATGAAATAAAAGATGGGTACGATATGGTCCTGATCGATTGTCCGCCGAATTTCAATTTGGTCACACAAAATGCCCTTGTCGCCAGTGATGGATATGTGGTGCCGGCAAAGGCAGATTACTTATCAACATTGGGAATTGATACACTAATACGTCATGTTCATACATTGAAAAAGAAATATAACCGTTTTTGTGAGGAAGCAGACCATTCGATCGAGAAGATTGACCCACAAGAGCTCGGTGTCGTATTCACGATGATCTCCTTCTATAGTGGGGAACCAATTGCTACACAGCGCGAATATATGAACCAAGTAAAAAGAGATCATACTTGTTTTCAGAGTTATATGCGTGAAAATAAAACCTTATTTGCCCCAGCTCCAGAAACTGGTATACCTGTCATACTAACAAAGGGTCAGACCACATTACAGGAAAATATACGAAATGAAATCAAGCAAATTGTAGATGAACTGATTACTTTTCATGCGAATTACGGCGGACAAAAGCATGAGTAAACGAGATACAGAAAAGGTACTTCGAATCGCGCTGAACTTTTTAGAAGGGTTAACTATGGAGCAATTTCAAGAATTAATAGAAGGAAATGCTGAAATTCACTATAAGGTAAAGGAAAAAAGGTACCTGAGGGAGATAGAAAGAATAGAGCGGGAAGCAAGGCAAACGACGGATGTAGAAAAGATCTTAGAAGGATATACGAAAAAGGATTTGTTGCAATTTTGCGGTGAGTACAACTTACCAATTAAAACAAGGGATACCAAAAAAGTGATCTATCAAAAAATAGCATCACATTTTGGTATTACTGATTCGGGGGGAGATGAAAGTAACAGGATAACTGGTGGGGATCAGTGGAAACCAATGGAAGACGCGCTACGCAACAGTAGCACACTGGAAGAAGCAAAGGAGCTCTTGCTGACCCAGGATGCCCTTCGGTTAAAAAAAGACATCGTTGCTTTTGCCAAATACTTAGGCGTTTATGTTAATCAGAGATACACAAAGCAGGAGCTATTGGAACGGATTGTGAACTCAGTTGTCGGGAGTGGGATCAGAGGGAAGGCGATGAGGATGGAGTATTGATGTGAAGGGTGGGAAATCCGCCTCTAACCCGCCTCATTAAAACACCCCAGCAGGAATTCCTGCTGGGGTGTTTGTATCCAATTCATTATTCCGTTGGGCGTGTGTTTTGTACTTCTAATGTATCCCAGAAAGAAACGTCTTTTTCATTAATAGAGCCGTTCGCGATTGCTTTTGCTGTGGACTCCATAGTAGTAACGGCTTGTTTGATTAGGTAACCATTCCCTTTTTGTCCAAGTACATAAGATTCGTAGGAGTGATCTGCCATGCCGCGAACCTCAAATAATAAGGTGGAAATACCATATTCGACGGCAAGCCCGTTTCGGCTGATAGTTTCCGCTGAACCACCGGCATATTTACCAAGGTGTCCCCAGCCCTTTGGTTCAATTGCATCATAGACAACTGCGCCCAATTGCTTGGACTTTTGTAAGACATCTGGATCCACATTTTCTGTGGTCGGATGCAGAATAGAACCGGAAACAAGCTCACCGTTCTGTTCACTATGTGCGCCCTGGTGATGGAGATCAATCATATAGTCAATATCATATTTACCAAGCACATTTTCATGCAACGCTTTTGTTTCGGGCTGTTCCCGGTTAATGTGATCCCTGTTAAGGTCGACACCGTTGGCATTGTAGCGAGTCAGATGGTGGTCGCCATCAGCAACATAATCATCAAGTGAAAAATTTACATCGCCTGCAGCTCCATCCGGATTTAATCTTGGTACAATAAGAATATTCACACCGTCTGCCAGCTTTTTCATTTTTCCAGTTCCCATTTCCTTGATGAATGTAAGGGCTCCCTCTGTGTTCAATGCCTCATTCCCATGTTGCTGGGTCAAATAGAGAATGGTAGGATTGTCTGGGTTTGTTATATATTTAACAAGATATAAATCACGACCTTTTACCGATTGCCCGATTACTTCAAGCTCCATATTATCCTGTTTCATTTCCTGTTCCTTTAAAAATTTACCCATTTCAGCATGGGATGTATAAATAGATGTCTGCACAGATTCATTGCCACCATAGTTTGGTCCATTTCCAACTGCATGAATGGGAGGTGATGATATAAGCGTAGTACCAAGTATCATCGTTCCTGTTAATGCTACTGTTATCAACTTTTTTCTCATTCTATTTTGCCTCCTGGTATGATTATTTTTTGTGTTTTATTTCATTGTAGTTCTTACTATGCTGACTTTACTTGACCTGAATTGTGTTAATCTCTTGTTGAAACATTGCTAGATTTAACATTGTTTGAGGTTTATTATGCTATCTTGTCATTCATGTTGGTTAAAGCGCTTTCAAATAACTGCTTCACCTCCACGTTTATCGTAGTCAATATATCTCTATCCTATCTATTTCGTATCCTGAAGTATATAGGCTATCCGTATTAAATACTGATAATTCTAAAATAAAATACATCCTTTGTCCTGAATCTTTTATATTAAATTTAGATTTTAATATACTTAAAAGGCAGGCAGCAACCCACCATGGGTTATTTTCATTCCAATCTATAGCTCCATAAGAAAAGCCTCGTAGAGTTTTTATTTCTACAAGGCAATCCATCTTCTTATTAAATCTATCTCTATTTCAAAGCGGAGATCTTTTTTAATCTAATTTTCCTTTGAACCGTTGTGTTTTGTACCATGTGACCTCTTGTTTAAAGAGGGTTCGTTTCATCTCTTTACATAAAGAATATAGCATGAGACCTAGCCAAAGCTGTGAATAGACAAAATACATTAGTACTACATGGAGGAGATTTCTTCTATGAAGTTGGCCTTTTTCCATGCTTAAGGCTAAAAGAACTTCTGTAACGAACAATAGAAATCCTAAAATTAACAATACATAGGAGACAAGCCCAATTGATAAGTTGAAATCAAAAAATAAACGCAGCACAAATAGAATGTGAGATATGAGTATACCACCCAAAAATAGAAAATAGGTTAATAGAAAGTAGATGAGATCGATTACTATTCGTTTTCTTTTTAATTTATGAAACCGTAATAAGTACTTTTGGATAACATAGATATTTCCGCATGCCCATCTTGTTCGTTGTTTCCACCATACTCTAAAGGTTTCAGGTTCCTGCTCCCATGTCACTGCTGTCGGGATAAAGCGTATGTAATGCCCCAAATTATATACGCGTATACTTAACTCTGTGTCCTCTGATAATGCTTTTACATCCCAGCCACCTAATTCCTCTAGCACAGATCTTCGAATTGCGAAATTGGTCCCGGGTATCGATGTAATTTTAAACCAAAACCATCTACCTGCTTGGGCTAACCATTGAAAAGTAATTGTTTCGATATTAATAAATCTGGTAAGTAGATTTTTGTTATGATTAATTACCCTGAACTTACCAACTACTGCAGCAGCTTTTTGATCCTTTTGTAACTCGAGAACCAGATTCCTTACCGCATCCGGCTCTGGCGTGTTATCTGCATCATAAACAACAATAATCTCTCCGGAAGATTGTCTCAATCCTACATTCAAAGCACCGGATTTGCCTCTTCCCGCAAATGGAGGTTTATTATGAATTACGTTAATGAATTCATATTTACTTGCATATTCATCTGTGATCGTACCTGTTGCATCCATTGAGTTATCATTAATAATAATCACTTCTAATTTGTCTTTTGGGTATTGAAGACGTACCATCGATTTGATTGTCTCTTTAATAACCATTTCTTCATTATGTGCTGGTATGAGAATGCTGACGATAGGTAAAGAAGTGTCATCTTTTGGTAATGAACGATTTACTTGCTGATGTTTTATTGAAAATAAATAACCGCCCAGCATGAGGAACAGGTGATAAAATAACATAAGCCAAATAGTAAACAATGAACTATACAGGAAAAACTCAATCAATTTAATCCCCCCTTTTTACATAACGCTTACGGTTAATGAGTGTAAGATAAACAAATGCCAACACGGCTAAACCTCCAATGACAGCGAAGCCCCAAAGCATTTTTAAAAGGATAGCCTTCAGATGATAGCTTAAGTAGTCCCATGAAGACATAAATAGTCCCATGCGCTTCATGTTGACCGTAATATTGCCTTCTTTCGCCTGAATATCTACATGCTCGGTCTGGACATTATGATTCATTTCTTTTAAGTCGATCCAATTAATATTTGGAAGTTTCTCCATTTCCTCAATAAATTCCTGAAATACCTCTACACCTAAATACGGGTGAAAAAATCCTGCCACCATGCCATTTCTGACAATTTGGTGCTCTTTTGCATTTTGTATCATCTTGTCTAAAGCCAATGGGTCTTCCGGGTCGACATAGCCGATTGTTTCGGGTAGGAGCTGCATACCATGAAGGAAGCTTGGTGTTGTTATATAAGGAGCCGCAGCCATTACTTTCCAATCCTGGTCGCTGAGCTGCAGTTGGCCGACATAGGTGGAAAAGTACTTGGACGTTATTTGATACCCTTGTTGTGACATTGTGTAATGAGGAGCTTCAAAGGCTAGTGGATATAATCCGTAGTTTGCTAATTCCTCAATTCCCTTTGTTAATCGTTCTTCAATATAACTTTTTTCGTGTGTCTTTTGTTCGTGAAGATATTGCTCATAATCTGATACAGTATTAAAATCATCTTCGGTTTTTATTATTACTTCTTCATCTTGATTATGGTAAATTGGCATATTATTTTCGGTATCCCAAAATTCAAAGCCTTCTCCAGTTTCACTTAACCTAAATTGATGTGTATAACCATGCAGGACAATACTACCGCCATTTTTCTGCATGAATTTTAATGTTTTAATTAGTTCAGGTGAATCCGAGAAGTGATGTTGCTCTTTCGTTATCGGGTTTGTATAGACAGGGATGACAGCTATCATATAAGGAATATTTTTTTCTGCCAGTATTTTGGCAATACCCATGAGATGGTTCGGATTGACCATTGGATGAACGTCTTCAAGCCTGATATAGCCAGGGTGAGTGTCCACATTCATAGCTGGAGGTTCCCCGAAAACTTCGTAAAGGGCATTGGCAACAAATATAGAAAGTGGGTGCTGTATTGTAGTAGCAGCCAAATAGTAGGTGTTTTGTTTTCTTAAGAATAAGGGGTACTCTTTCTTTTTCATATGCCCGGTTAAAAGGATTTCGGTCTGTTCATCCTCCGTAATATTAATATATAGAATGGATGTAGGATCGAAGGGTTGTTCTTTAGTTGGATTGTTCATTTGGGTTATCCGTTCAATTTCGGCAGTATTGGAAATCCACTCGATGTTGTCGAATCGTTCTCCAAATTGATAGGCATTATAACCGATGGAAACAAACGTACCTTTATAGGATGAAATCATCTTGATGAAGGATTCGGGAAGTATTTCTCTTTGTTGCCCATAATAGAATACATAATCCGCTTGACTGAAATCCATCTCCTTAACTTGTGAAGCTGGTTTAAACGTGATGTTTGTAGAGAAATGACCAAGTAACATATCTAGCATTCGTTGGTGTTCATCTATTTCCTCATTAACTGATGAGTAGATGACGATAATTTTAGGGTTATTTTCCTGCATGCTATCTTTTGCTTGGACACTTGTTATACTTAAGGGCATGGTTATCAGCAATGCAATAAAGCAAAAGTAAAAACTCATCTTGCGTTTTTTTTGGCCCACGATCACACCTCCTTATGAACTTTTATTAATAACTTGTACTCTCATTCTATGGGGATATTGGATAAAAAATGATACATATTTACCAGGACTTTAATCTTGCTTAGTCGGGTTAATATAGAGTTATGTGGAGTAGTGAGTTTTCGAATAAAAATAACAAACGAAAAAACTCTTTTAGCCGAAGCCAAAAGAGTTATCATGTATATATTATTAAGTTAATCATTAGAAATGCTTTTGAGAAGCTGCCGCTTAATCACTCGTTCTGTTGGGGAGTGTAGGGGAGAATAATCGACACCGTTAAAGTCCTCTTCTAGTGTTACAGCCCACCAGTATATTCCTTGGGAAAGGGGTTGTAATTCATTAAATGTGGCTTCATAGTAATTGGATTGGGCTTGCCAATTTAATTTTCCATTCGGTATACTCCAGGCATATGGTTGGCGGTGTGCTCCTTCAACTGGAATCATTCCAGCCTCTGTGATAATAATCGACTGTTGAACAGGTAGACTTTCCCATATATCTTTCCATTGTTTCCATGCCTGTTCTAAATCCTTGATACCTGCCTTATCCGGTGCATTTAAAGGGAAGTAAGCGTCGATTCCAATATGATCTAATAGTGGAACGAATTCAATGGAAGAGATATGTTGAATCGTATCCCAGTTAAAAGAATAAATCAACTCTCCTTTATACTCGTTGCGCAATTCGCCAATAAGATTTACCCACTCCTCGCTATAGCGATGCTGCATTGAGTTAAGCTCTGTACCAATATTTAGAACATCGACATACTGACTTTCAGCTAATTCAGCATAGGTTTTCATTACTGATTGGTAACTGAGAAACCATTTATCCGGGTTTGTCGGTTTGATTTGTCCTCTCCAGTGTCCTGATGACATGATACTTTTTTCATCTAATATAGGACGAAGCATGACACTTAATTGTTCTGCATGAGCATATTTGATAAGACTTGTTAATTCGTGGAGCGAAGGTGTTTCCACAGGGTTCGTTGTAACCTCATTCGCCTGCCAATCGTCCTGATAGAGAGGAAATGTAATAGCAACACTATTTATCCCTAATGTACGTAGATGCTTTAATACACGTTGAGCATAGGAAAGATTAGGATGGCCATATACTAATAGATTCATGCCTGCTTGAAATTCATTTCTATCATATTTCCGAAATACCCTAGGTTCATAGACTTTTTTATTCTGTTCCTGATTATGTTGGAAACCTTCTTTCATTTCTTCACTCTCTTCCCCGGTTAAATCGGAATTTATATGCTGGTACTCGGCATTGTTTTCCGGAGATTCTGTTGAGGAACGCTGCACTAGCCAAGTAGCATACCCAAGTAAAGCAATTCCAATAAAAATGATCAAAAGTTTACTATGCCCTGACACAGATTACGCTCCTTTTAGTCAAATTGAACTACGACGGTCCAATTAAATATATGTGTCGTTTTAATGGAGTAGAACTTTTTGGGGGAGCGATGTCAATCTGCTTTTTTGTGCAAGACCACAGGAATTAGTATTATTAAATCGAGTGCTTATAATGTTAATGACATCATGAAATCTTTGCCATATTGAATTGAGAAACAGGATAGCTAGAAAGGAATTTATAAATGCTAAATTAAATGCTAAAATAATAAATAGACTTGTGAAATAGAAATTCTGGTCATTTAACCCTGCTATTTACACTATTCTTTATTCCACATCCCTAACCTTCAACACCCACCAAATCAACACAAATTGTAAGGGTAAGCGCAGCCATAGGGCATATGCCGGAACGCTGAATTTTTCTGGTGTGAATGCCATATAGATGTTAACTGGAAACACGAGTACTAGAAATATGGTAATGAAAATCCCGGCTGTTTTTCTCGTGGACGGGTTTAATAGAGTGATTGCTAGTACGATCTCCACAACACCTGATAAATAGACAATGGCTGTGCGAAAGGGAACCCATTCTGGCATAGCAGCTATGAAGAAGGAGTCTAGTAAAAAATGTCCAATTCCAGCAAGGATAAAGAGGGCGGCAAATAAATATAGTGCAATTTTTTTCATGTGGTATCCTCCTGACTTGTTGCTCGTGTTTATTGTAACATGTGTAGAATATGGGTGTGCTTGAGGGGGCCTGATACTTGCCGAATTCTAGAAAATACTATTTCTTTAATAATAAAATAGAATTGCATATAATGGTTTTAATAGGAGGTGAATAACGTGCAAAAACATGAATTAAATGAGATTCATCATGCCTTAAAACAATATTCAGGGGAAATAACAGGGAAAATTACTGAACTTGAGGAACGAATGGATGAACGTTTTGAACGTCTTGAAACTAAATTCAATAGCACAAGAGCAGCACTAATAGAGACACAAGAAACAGTGGACTTTCTCTCCGGTAAAACTGTGCAACACGAGAAGACACTATATAATTTCCTCCATCCATAACATCCCATACTAGAATTTTTTTCTATCGTTAAATCTTATGTAAGCAATCGTTTAAGATCAGGTTCTGACGTGGTTCTTCTTTTAACACCTCACCACTATAATCGTCTCAAACATAAACAAAGGGGGCAAGTACAGTTTGAAATCCTTTGTTCACTTTACAGAATTTATTCCAGCCCCAATGTCTACGTCTACTCTCTGTTTCTGTTTCTGTTTAGGTATGGCCCACTTTTAGAACACTTTTAGGCACTCTTTTCTGCCTCTATCAGGCACATTTTTACACCTTATCACTCGTCATGATCATTGTTTCTACTCCTTTAAGAAATAACCATTATTTATGCCCCCATTCTCCATTTTCCTACGATATTAGATATAAAAGCATTTCTTTAGGAGGTAGAAGGATGGATTATATTAAACAACTGAATGAATTTCATGAAAGGATTGATTTGGAGCCCATTTCCATACAAGCACGGTCACTTTGGATTACTTTGACCAATATTCATGAAAAACTGTTGTGGCGAGAGTCTTTTGTTGTGTCTTCTTCCAAGCTCCAAGTCAAGGCAGGGTTGTCGCAAAGGGCATTCAAGCGAGGTCGAGAGGAACTGATATACAACGGGTTTATCCAAGTAACTTTCGGAGATAGTAACCAATCTGCGGTCTACCGTATGGTTCAATTATATTCTGACCTGCAAAGCATAAAGTTGGGAAGAAGAGTAATTGTGAACCACAAGATGAACCACAAAGTGAGCCCATTAATTAAACATAAACAAAAACTAAAATAAAAGAAAAGAGAAGAAGCTGCTGCTATCGTTCGCATCATACAAAAGTCCTGATTTTTAAAAGATAAGTGTTCATTTTCTAGGTAAAAGGATTTGTTTGTTACGAAAACAATTCTCTCCCTTGCTTTGTTGCCTTATACTATTGGTATAGGAAATATAAGGAAATAAGTTGGGAGGGGAAGCATATAAAAGTTCTCAACGTGGAGCAATTACATAATGGATTGGATCAGACGGTAAAAGATGTTAATGACTTCGGACCTCAAGTCAAAGAATTAGAGCAGCGTATGCAAGCATTAATAAATTTAGAAGATTCATTTCAGGGAAAAGGCGCTCAAGCGATCAAGTCTTTTTATGAAGAAGCTCATATGCCATTTCTGTTGCTAATGGAAGGGATGCTGACTGACTTTGCAGAGACGATCGGTCAAATCAAGTCCTCGGTGCAAGCGTTTGAATCGAATGAAAAGGGCGTCATTCATGAGCAATTTTTACAGGAGAATGTGGAGCAGGGGCTTACAACGGCGGAAAATGTTACACTATCTTTAACAGATGAAGCCAATGCGCTCATCGATGAAGTCAAGGATATTGTGGTCCTCCCAGAGATTCAAGAAGAAGATTTTCGACAACGGATCAAGCAGTCCCGTAATCAAGTGGATCATACCTTGGAAAATCTGTATGCCCTCGATGAAGAAAGTACAGGCAAGCTAGAAAAGATGGACCAAGATCTCCAGACGATGAAAACCTATGTAGAAAAAATTTCCGGGTTGTTTCAGAATGGGGATTTGCGTGTTGCAGATTATGAGGTGAAGCAGCTAAGTACGTATGATTTTCATCAGGAACTGGTAGGAGCCGTAAAGGAAAAGGCGAATAACAATACCTTTTCCTTGGATGTTTTCCTCGAATGGGGCGGAAAAAAGGTTCTTTCCCGTTTTGGTTCCCTTGGTGATGTTGCCATTGCATATATTCAGGAAAGGTTTTCTATGCGAACAATGAATTACAGTGTTCGTGCGATGAAAGCAGTACTGGCAGCGACAGGCAGCCACATTACAGCAGCTGAATTTACGACTGTGAAAGATCAGGTTGTGAAGGAAGTAGCCGTTTCCGATTACAAATCGGAATGGCAGGGCACGTACCTGACCTTGGCTAATGGCCGAATTTTGCGGAAGTATACCGACACAGCCGGGGAAGTGCAGTATCAGTTTGTGGAGGAGATACCGGAGACTCGGGAGCAAAACGCTTTTATGAAAACAATGGATGCCTTTGGTGAAATTGGCCAAGACGTTTGGGATGCTACCGGACAACGCGCGGACAAGATGACAGATTCCTGGTATGATTTCGGTAATTACATCACGTATGGAGCAGTTGAGGCGGGAAAAGGCATGTATGAGGGATATATGCATCGGGCCGATAAAATGTTCGATTCGACGTATGATTTGTTCAATGCCTTTTCCTTTGGCGCAGGAGATATGATTCAGGGAGCAATCAATCCTGAGGAAAACTTTTCGAAAGAGCACTGGCTCAATAGTATCGGTCTTGCGGGAATGGTGGTTGGCGCGAGGGTACCTGCAGGAAGAGCTGGTAGTGCGCAGAAAGCAACGGTGAATAAGGTGGATGGAGTAAAGAAGACGCCCGATGCTACTCCTAAAGCGAAACCGGACGCAGAAAAAATGACTATCCCAACCATCCAAACCCTCACAGGGAAGCTTAACTGGTTTAAAGCACATTTGCCTGAACTGCGAGTTGTGCATGATAGTACGGGTGGACAGCATTATGTGTTTAGTAAGCGTGGGGATGGCGCGGTTTTAAATAGACATTTAGGCTACACTAGAGGTTTTGACGTAGAGCCTAAATATAGCTCCTATGACCAAAGGGTAAAGACTACACCCGTTAATAAAGGGGACTGGAGCAACGAACGAGCAGAATCGTTATTTATCTCAGATAAGACCGGAAAAATACAGAAATATCTTGATGAAGCAGGTGTAGATGGAGTTGAGTATAAAAATGGGATGCCAGACTTTTCCCCATTTTCCAAAGGAGAAATCAAATTAGCAAACATGACTAATGATAGAAAATTAAATTTTTCCACTGCTGATAAAGAATTAGCAGAAAAATGGAGTACACAGGAGCAAAAATGGACTGCAGAAGATGTAGCTGATTGGCGAGAAGATAATAAGTATACTTGGCATGAACTTAATGATTTAGAAACAATACAATTGGTACCTAGCGAAATTAATAGAGTTTTCAAACATCTAGGCGGAGTTGGAGAATATAATATAAAAGTTAAGTTAAGGGAGTAGTTTGGAATGAAGATGATTAATGATGATTTATTTGGGAAACTTGAGTATAAAAATAATTTTTGGAGAGGAAAAACGACTATTAGAATGTTTGAGTCTAAGAAAGAAATACGCTTAAGTGTAGATGCACATGAAGATGCTGATTTTTCCAAAATACAGAAAGAAGCATTTCAAAATTTTATTGATAATATGGAAGATATTATAAATGAGGCAGAAAAACAAGTATATGAATACTATGAGGATAACTATGAAGAGTATAGAGACATGTTAGGGAATAAATTAGAGGCTGACAACTTCGCACCGAAAATTGAAACAATCCCAGAGTTAAAAAAATTAGTAAAACCAACGGAATTAATTGTAAGAAGAGTAAGGAAAAATGGAAAAAGAAGACTAGGCTTGATTTGCGATGTCTCTTGGGATATCGAAGATGGTTTAGGAATAAAAATTGAAAATGAAATTGTAGAAGAAGTAGGTTATCAGGATATTGTACTATAACTTCTCAATTTTATTACTTGCTTTTTGACCTTGAATGACTATAAGCTCATTCGAGGTTTATTAATGTTTGAATAAGCAATTAAACTTAAATGTCATGTCCAATTATACGAATCAGAAACTATATATATTTTCAAGCGGCACTGGAATGAAAAGAAATGAAGATACAAGAACTGTTGACTGAGGAAATAAAAAAGAGTAATCTCTTTACTTTGATAAAAGCATAAAATTTAAAAGAACAAAGCACCAACCCTTTAACCTTGAGTCTCCCATATACAAATCGGAATGGCAGGGCACGTACCTGACCTTGGCTAATGGCCGGATTTTGCGGAAGTATACGGATACAGCCGGGGAAGTGCAGTTTCAGTTTGTGGAGGAGATACCGGAGAGTCGGGAGCAAAACGCCTTTATGAAAACAATGGATACCTTTGGTGAAATTGGCCAAGACGTTTGGGATGCGGCCGGCCAACGTGCAGACAAGATGACAGATTCCTGGTATGATTTCGGTAATTACATCACGTTTGGAGCAGTTGAGGGCATCTATGAAGGATACATGCACCGAGCTGATAAGATGTTCGATTCGACGTATGATTTGTTCAATGCCTTTTCCTTTGGCACAGCGGATATGATTCAGGGAGCCATCAATCCTGAGGAAAACTTTTCAAAAGAGCATTGGCTCAATAGCATCGGATTAGCAGGCATGGTGGTTGGCGCAAGAGTACCTGCAGGAAGAGCTGGCAGTGGAACGAAAGCAACGGTAAATAAGGTGGAAGGAGCAACGAAGACTCCGAATGCTACACCGAAACCGAAACCGGACGCTGGAAAAATGACCATCCCAACGATCCAAACCCTCACTGGGAAGCTTAACTGGTTTAAAGCACATTTGCCTGAACTGCGAGTTGTGCAGGATAGTACGGGTGGTCAGCATTATGTGTTTAGTAAGCGTGGGGATGGGAATGGTAATCTTAGGGAATATAAAAATTATAAGTCAGTAGAGTATAATGGAAATACTAAAGTTAATGGAAAAGTTAGAAACACTAGCAGAAGGGTTTATCAAAGGAAAGACATAGATTACGAAAGAGTTGATCCAAAGACTGGCAAAAATAACTATCAATTAATGAAAAGTGGAAAACCACCAATTTGGAAAGATGGTACTAAAATAGAACTTCACCATTTAATTCAAAGAGAACCTGGATCCATGGTGGAACTCCCGAGTAGTATGCATAAGGAATATGATAGAATATTGCACGGTTTAGTGGAAAATGGCGGGAGTTTTAGAAATGATCCCGTTTTAAAAAAACAATATGAAAATTTTAGAACGAAGTATTGGAGATGGAGGGCTAAAGAAATAGATATTGGCGAAAATTATAAGGGGGATTTTTAATGAATAAAAATAAGCTAATTAACCTTATTAATGAAAATAAAGAACCAGATGATTTTACAGGAGGAGTAGATGAAAGGCAGATTAATTTAGTTCAGGATACTCTAAATTTAAAATTGCCGGAAAGTTATAAGTGGTTTTTAAGTAATTATGGATCTGGTGGTTTATTTGGAGTAGATATTTTAGGGATAGCAAAATCTAATATTGCTACTGTTATTATTGAAACAGAAAGTTATAGAAATTTGGGAATTAATGATAATTTAGTAGTTATTGAGGATATAGATGAATATGCTTATTGTTTAGATACAAGCAAAATGGCGAGTAATGAATGCCCGGTAATAGCTTGGGATAAACAAACAGGGCTGGATGACTACAATACCGCAGAAAATTTTTATGAGTTTTTATATCAAAGGCTACAGGATGCAAAAGAAGCTTGGGAAGAAGATTTTTGATATAGTAATCGATTAATTTATATAGCTAACAATAAAGCACTTGCTTGTCTTATGAGGCAAACAAGTGTTTTTTTCGATACAAATAAAGTGCAAATTTCACATTTAATCATCTGTACTGTCTCCACCTTAATTTTTTAAAGTGTTGACGCGAGTGCGAATAAAACTTTTACTACACTATGAGAAAAAATTAAAACAAAAATAGACTTAGCATTACTTCTTGAATGGAAAAATACTAGAGAATATGGGTAGTAATTAGAGTACCTAAGGATACAGTATTAAATATTGGGAGGGCTGAACAACAGTTTACGTGAAGTATGGTTGGATTGATCATAAGTATAGATGAAGGAGACAAATGAGCTTCCAAATAAATAGGAGAAAACAATGGATAATCGTAAGCAATTACTTGAACAAATAAAAATAGTTATAAATAAAATTGAAAAGGAATATGGTAATGAATTAGATGATGGTATTTTACAAACTATATATATAAGATATAAGAACACATTAGAAATATTAGAGAATGACACGAACATAAATAAAATAAATATAACTGGAGGTGTAAGGGCATATATGGATAGTTATAGTGACTATCAAAATTCGCTATTAGGAGAAATGCATATAGCTGAAAAAATGTTCAATGAATTAGTGTATGGTGTTTGAATTTTAGTTAACTCTTATTTACGGCTTTATGTGATAAACATCACAAATAATTGATTTTTAAAATCAAAGTGTTATTATAGATATATAAGATTAGTGCTATTTACTATATCTTATTATGTGAAATAGTGAGCAATTAAAATGATGGAGGATGATTTAGAATGAAAGTAGCGGTAATTGGATGTACTCACGCTGGAACTGCAGCGATTAATAATATATTGAAGCTTTATCCTCAGGCGGAAATTGATGTTTTTGAAAAAAATGATAATGTTTCTTTCTTGTCCTGTGGGATTGCACTTTATGTAGGGGGCGTAGTGAATGATGCCAATGGTCTGTTCTATGCTTCTGTAGAACAATTTGAAAAGCAGGGTGTGCGTATGCATATGAATCATGAGGTGACTTCCTGTGATGTAAGCAAAAAGCAGTTAGTGGCAAAAGATATGAAAACAAATGAGATCACAGCTGTGGATTATGATAAGTTAATTATTACTTCAGGTTCTTGGCCAGTAACACCACCAATTCCTGGCTCAAATTTGGAGAATGTATTGTTATGTAAAAACTTTGCACATGCCAATGAGATCATTGCGCGTTCTGCATCTGTGGAGAATGTTGTTGTTGTAGGAGCAGGATATATAGGGGTTGAGCTGGTTGAAGCATTTGAGCAAAATGGTAAAAATGTAACATTAATTGATAGTGAAGAAAGAATTCTCAACAGATATTTAGATGAAGGTTTTACAGCTCCTGTTGAAAAATCCTTCGAACAACGTGGCATTACGTTAGCACTTGGTCAGACAGTATCTGAGTTTGCAGGAACAGATGTCGTGGAAAAAGTGATTACCGATCAAGGCGAGTATAAAGCTGATTTAGTGGTTATGTGTATTGGATTCAGACCGAATACACAGCTCTTCAACGGTCAGATTGATATGTTAGGTAATGGTGCCATTGTTGTGAACGAATATATGCAGACAAGTGTAGCGGATGTTTATGCAGCTGGGGATTGTTGTGCGGTAAATTACAATGCAACCAAACAGCCGGCTTATATTCCGCTTGCAACGAACGCTGTAAGAATGGGCACACTTGTGGCGCATAATCTGGTGAAACCTGTATTAGCACATCCAGGAACACAAGGTACTTCCGGATTGAAAATTTATAACCATAACATTGCTTCAACAGGATTAACAGAGCGTGCTGCAGAGATGTCAGGTCTGTCTGTAGATAGTGCATATATTGAAGATACGTGTCGTCCGGAATTTATGCCGGAAAATGCGTTGATCCAATTGAAGCTAGTTTATGAAACAGACACACACCGTATTGTTGGTGCCCAGGTGATATCTGACACTGATTTCACACAGGCGATTAATACAATTAGTGTTTGTATTGCTAACAATATGACCATTGAACAATTGGCTTTAACTGATTTCTTCTTCCAACCACATTTTAACAAGCCTGTGAACTATTTGAATCAGGTAGCATTGGAAGCAATGGCAAAGGAAAACGCGAAAGCAGCTGAGGAATTGAGCAAGGAGCATGCTGTGTTGGTTTAGAAAAATGGGCTATTGATGTAGAAACACCCGTACTAGCGAGTGGGAGACTCATCGTAACTTTCAAGACATGAAAGATAGATAACTTAGCATGAAAAGCGGACAGTGTCGTACTGTCCGTTTTTTCATGGGATAGAGGATAATGCATACGTTAAAGAAAACTATGCGAACTAAGAAATCACCAAACCTTGCACTTAGTAATTGAAGTTAATATTCCAACATATACGTACATGCTGGTTTCCGTAACGTAGCTCATTCCTGCTTGCCTATTTCTTCCTATTCACTAACTTTGACATTATAAACTCTTAGCCAGTAATCAATTTGGCATAAATGAGCAATGAGCTGTGGGCCAGTCATGAGCTGTCCATACCAGGGTTCTGTGAATTCTTTCCCTTCGCTTTCAACGAGAGCTTCAACTCGCTCCCGTTTGATAAACTCAAATAATCTGGAGTTGGGGTCTGCAAGTATTTCTTTCATCCACAGGACAACTTGACGGGTATATTCAGGGTGGAAGGTTTTCGGATAAGGACTTTTCTTTCGATATAAAACATCGTCAGGCAAAAGTCCTTCCAATGCTTTACGAAGAATTCCTTTCTCTCTGCCATGCAAGTTCTTTATTTCCCATGGGATATTCCAAACATATTCCACCAATTTATGGTCTGCGAATGGAACTCTAACCTCCAGGCTGGCACCCATACTCATTCGATCCTTGCGATCTAATAATTGTGCCATAAACCAATGCATGTTTAAGTAGAACAATTCTCTTCGCTGGGCGTCTTCTTCGCTTTCTCCAGCTAAACGTGGTGTCTCCTGAATGGTTTCTTGATAACGATCCATGACATAGGATTTGAGATTTAGCTTCTTTTGCCATTCTGGGCGTAGTAAATCGATCCTTGAATCTAATGATTTCATCCATGGGAAAGTCTCTTCTTGATCGCTTATGTTGTGAAACCAAGGATAGCCTCCAAAAATTTCGTCGGCACATTCTCCTGACAAACTAACGGTTGTATGTTCCTTGATTTTTCGGCAGAGCAATAATAAGGAAGAATCAATATCTGCCATCCCAGGTTGATCTCGGAGCTCCACAGATTTCTTTAACGCATTTGCCAGTTCCGTTCCGGATATTACAACATGGTTTTGGTTGGTAGAAAATTGGTCAACAACTTTTTCGATCCAAGCATGATCACTAGAGGGCTGGAATTTACTCTTTTGAAAATATTTGTCGCTACCTTCGAAATCCACCGAAAAAGTTGATAATATGCCTTTGTCGTTTGCTGCAAAATAATTTGCCGCAATTGCGGTGATTGCGCTTGAGTCTAATCCACCAGATAAGAAAGTGGATATTGGAACATCTGCAACTAACTGACGTTCAACAGCATTGACAAATAAACGTCTAACTTTTTCTGCTGTTTCTTCTACGGTGTCCGTGTGTGCATGACTTTTCACATTCCAGTATCGCCAGACATCTAACCCATTTGTGGAAAAGGTTAATGCATGACCAGGGCGAAGTTCCTTCAACCCTTTGAAGATTCCGTGGCCCGGTGTTCTTGATGGTCCTAAACCGAATATCTCTGCAAGGCCAGTAACATCGACCTCAGCAGTAACAGCATCATGGGCTAAAATGGCTTTTAATTCTGAACCGAAAATAAAGCTTTCATCGTTTTCTGAGTAAAATAATGGTTTAACACCAAGTCGATCTCTAGCCATGAAGAGTTGTTTTCTATCCGGATCCCAGACCCCAAAAGCATAGATCCCATTTAAGTAGTTGACACAATCTTCTTTCCACTCGAGATAGGAAGCGAGTAGAACCTCTGTGTCGGATGAAGTTGTAAAAGCATGGCCCTTGCCTGATAATTCCTTTCTTAATTCCTCTGTGTTATATAATTCTCCATTGTATACAAGTGTATAAGTAATGGTATCCTTTTCCTTGTGCATTGGCTGCTTCCCGCCTTCAAGGTCGACAACGGCAAGTCGTTTATGCCCAAAGGCAGCGTTTTTACATGCCCACACTTGTGAATCATCCGGTCCCCTTGAAGTCAACGTATCTGCCATTCTTTGAACTGTTGGTTTTTCCTTCCGAACATCCTTTTTCCAATGAACGATGCCAGTGATTCCGCACAAAATATATCATCCCCTTCACATTATGTTAATTAACGGAAGTTATCATATGCAGCAAGATGGGGTTTTGCCACAATAAAAAAGGTATGGCGGCGTCCTGTTATTTATGTTGAAGGTCACTATGGGCTATTGCTTATTGGAAACCCTGCAGCCTTGAATAAAATTGTTTCACGAAGCTGTAAAACAACTCTTCGGATGGTGCAAGTGTTCTTTCTTTTGGTTTAATGATTCCAACTGTGCGGCGAACCTCCGGAATTTCCAGAGGAATCTTAACTGTCATTCTTGGGATGGATTCGTGAAAGGTGCTCTCTGGTAAAAGGGTGACTCCAATGCCTGCGGAGACGAGACCCTTAATTGCATCAAGGTCTTCTCCCTCTGCAGAAACAGTTGGTGTAAAACCTGCTTGCTTGCACGTGTCCAACATCATTTTTTTCAGGATGTACCCATTAGGAAAACTGACAAAGTCATCTTTTTTTAAGTCGCTAAGGTAAAGGCTATCTCTTTCTGCTAACGGGTGATTTATAGGAAGTAATGCTAGGATGCTTTCAGTAAATAAAATATGGGAAGCTATTTCCGGTTCACTCTTTGGCAGGGGTCCAAGGAATGCTACACCCATCTCTCCTTTTTTTACGGAATCAATTAGAAAATGATAGGAACCCTGGCGTAGATGAAACTTGATATTCGGGTGTGCCTCCTTAAAAGCAGAAATAACACTTGGCACGAGATGTGTGGACAAGCTTGTTGGGAAGCCGATCTTGATGATCCCACGCTCAGGGTCCAGAAAGTCATCAATTTGTTTTTTAGCATGTTCAATGGCCTGCATAGCAAGCTTTGTATGTGTATAAAAAGTTTTCCCAATCTGGCTTAATTTAATATTTCTGCCTTCCCGTTCGAACAAATCCACACCAAGCTCTTTTTCCAAGTTGGTAATTTGTCTGCTTATCGCCGACTGTGCAACATGTAAATGGACAGCCGCCTCCGAAACATGTTCCCGTTCCGCCACTTCCATAAAATAACGTAATTGGCGTAATTCCATAAGCCATTCCTCCTTATCTATATCAAAAACGTATTAATTCTATCTAAATTATATATTGTTTCGAATGATTTGGAAATTTATAATTACCAATATAAAGAATTAACAAAAAATGGAGGGATATATAGTGCATTATAATCAGATACCGAAAGCGCAGGGTTTGTATAATCCAACCTTCGAACATGATGCATGTGGCATTGGCTTGTACGCACATATTCATGGTGTTCCGAATCATGACATCGTAACAAAAGGCCTTCATTTGCTTTGCCAACTTAATCATCGGGGTGGAAGTGCTGATGAAACTTTAGGAGATGGAGCGGGATTACTAGTGCAGATCCCTGATATCTATTTTCGTAAGGAATGTCCTGAAATGAATTTGCCCGAGCCAGGACGTTATGGTGTTGGGATGATTTTTTTCTCTAATGATATGGATCATGAGGAATGGGAAAATGAAATTAACTCACTTATCAGGCAGGAAGGTCAGGAGGTACTAGGCTGGAGAACAGTGCCTGTCCATGTTAAAGATATTGGAATCGAAGCACAAAAAAGCTGTCCAACTATTCGCCAACTATTTATTGGAGCAGATGTTGCTCTTAAGGATAATATGGATTTTGAACGGAAATTATATGTGATCCGTAAGCAGATTGAGAAATTGGCAGTTGAGCAGGGTGGGCATATTTATTTTTCCAGCCTCTCAAGCAAGACAATTGTTTATAAAGGCTTGTTACAGCCTGAACAACTGAATTCCTTTTACACAGATTTACAGGATCCGGATTTTGAATCTGCCTTTGCGCTCGTTCATTCCCGCTTTAGTACCAATACATTTCCAAGCTGGGAAAGGGCACAGCCAAATCGGTATTTAATGCATAATGGAGAAATTAATACATTACAGGGAAATATGAATTGGATGCGGGCACGTGAGAAACAATTTGTATCCGAAGCGTTTGGTGAAGATTTAGAGAAAGTACTTCCTGTCCTGGATACAGATGGAAGTGACTCTGCCATGTTGGATAATGCACTGGAATTCTTAATTCTCGCAGGTCGGAAGCCGTCACATGTAGCTATGATGCTTATACCGGAACCGTGGGAGAACCACCCGGATATGTCAGATGATAAAAGGGCTTTTTATGAATACCATAGCTCTCTGATGGAACCATGGGACGGCCCGACGTCTATTGCCTTTACCGATGGAAAGCAGATTGGTGCTGTATTAGATCGGAATGGGCTCAGACCCGCACGATATTACGTTACAAAGGATGACTATTTGATCTATTCCTCGGAAGTGGGCGTTATTGAAGTGGAAGAGGATCAAGTTCTTTATAAAGACCGACTAAGCCCGGGGAAAATGCTGCTACTCGATATGGAAGATGGGCGAATTATTTCAGATGAAGAGATAAAAGAAGAATTAATAGATGCAAAGCCGTACGAAGCATGGCTGGATAAACAGCAGGTGATGCTACCGAACAAGGTGGAGCAATTCGAAAGGAACCCATTAAATAATTTGGTGAAAAGACAGAAGGCATTTGGTTATACGTACGAAGATGTTCACAAGTATTTAATCCCATTAGTAACAGAAGAAAGAGATCCCATTGGGGCGATGGGAAATGATGTTCCATTAGCGGTTTTATCCGATCACCCTCAATCCTTATTTGCTTATTTTAAACAATTATTTGCTCAAGTTACCAACCCTCCCATTGATGCTTATCGCGAGCAAGTGGTCACTTCAACCATAACAATGCTTGGTCCAGTTGGAAACATTCTCCACGATGATGAAAAAATTTGCCGCAGATTGAAGCTTACTACACCTGTATTATCCAATCGTCAATTCCGTTTACTACAGTTGAACCACTATGAAGGTTTTGAGTCCCGTACCATTGATATATTATTCCATGAGAATTTGGAGCTTGCCTTGGAGCAGCTGTTCGAGAAAGCGGAAAAGCTAATTGCAGAGGGTGTGCATATTCTCATCCTCTCCGATCGGAACATGGATGAAAATAATGCAGTGATTCCTGTTCTGCTCGCGGTAAGTGCCCTGCATCAGCATCTCGTTCGTCAGGGTAATCGGATGAAGGTAAGTATTATTGCTGAAACAGGAGAAGCCAGAGAAGTACATCATTTTGCAGCACTTATCGGTTATGGTGCGGATGCGATTAATCCTTACCTCGCATATGCAACATTAAATAAAGCAATTGAAGAGAACCATCTGCAACTGAGTTATAAACACGTGATCAATGTTTATATAAATAGTATTACAGAAGGCATTGTCAAAGTAATGTCCAAAATGGGTATTTCCACAATTCAAAGTTATCGGGGAGCGCAAACGTTCGAAGCGATCGGCATTAGTAAAACAGTTATTGATCATTATTTTACAGGTACAGCTTCTCAGCTTGGTGGTATTGGACTGGATACAATCGCTAAAGAAGCTTGGATGCGTCATAAACTAGCTTATGAAAATAATTTGGACACTTCGTTGGATGCAGGGAGTGATTTTCAATGGAGAAAGATGGGAGAGCATCATGCGTTTAATCCGAAAACCATTCATACACTTCAATGGGCGTGCCGCCGAGGTGATTATGAACTCTTTAAACAATACTCCCACGCAGCCAATGAAGAGCGACTGAATTTTTTGCGGAATTTACTTGATTTTAAGGACAGGGAATCCATTCCTGTAGAAGAAGTCGAACCAGTTAGCTCTATTGTTAAACGATTTAAAACGGGGGCAATGTCTTTTGGTTCGTTAAGTAAAGAAGCACATGAAACATTAGCGATTGCTATGAATCGAATTGGAGGAAAAAGCAACAGCGGTGAAGGTGGAGAAGATCCGAAGCGTTATGCCCCTGATGCAAATGGAGATTTACGGAGGAGTGCCATTAAACAGATTGCATCCGGACGATTTGGTGTAAAAAGTCACTATTTAATTCATGCAGATGAACTCCAGATAAAGATGGCCCAGGGGGCAAAACCTGGAGAAGGAGGACAGCTGCCTGGGAATAAGGTGTATCCATGGGTAGCTGATGTGCGTGGATCAACCCCGGGTGTTGGACTCATTTCACCACCACCCCATCATGATATTTACTCGATTGAGGACCTGGCGCAATTAATTTATGATTTAAAAAATGCCAATCGGGAGGCACGTATCAGTGTGAAACTCGTTGCTAAATCAGGTATTGGTACGATTGCGGCAGGTGTTGCTAAAGGAAAAGCGGATGTTATTTCCGTAAGTGGCTATGACGGAGGTACAGGCGCTTCACCGAGAACGAGCATTAAGCATACCGGACTTCCATGGGAACTGGGTCTTGCTGAAACCCATCAAACGCTAATGTTAAATAACTTGCGCGAACGAGTGGTTTTGGAAACCGATGGCAAGTTAATGACCGGAAAAGATGTGGTGATGGCTGCATTGCTTGGTGCTGAAGAATTTGGGTTTGCAACAGCACCACTTGTTGTCCTTGGATGTGTCATGATGCGGGTATGTCATAAAGACACTTGCCCCGTCGGAATTGCTACCCAGAATCCCGAGTTGAGGGAAAAATTTATGGGAAATGCGGATCATGTTGTCAACTTCATGCATTATATTGCACAGGAAGTCAGGGAAATAATGGCGATGCTAGGATTTCGGACGATGGAAGAAATGATTGGCCGGACAGACATATTGACGATCTGTGAACGGGCTAAAGCGCATTGGAAAGCAAAGGACCTGGACTTGTCTACATTGATTTACCGTGTGGATGGGGGAAGAACCTGCCAAACCAAGCAGGATCATCAGCTTCAGCGCTCTCTAGATGAAAGTGCTATATTACCGGTGGTTATGTCGATCATTGAACAAAATGAAAAAGTGAATATCACCTATAACATTAAAAATACACATCGTGCCGTTGGAACTATTACAGGCAGTGAGATTACGAAGCGCTATGGGGAAGAAGGGATGGTTGAAGATGCGATCACATTACGGTTCAACGGTTCAGCAGGTCAAAGCTTTGGTGCCTATGTACCTAAAGGCATGACTCTCCGTTTGACAGGAGACGCCAATGATTATGTTGGAAAAGGACTTTCTGGCGGAAAAATAATTATTTCTTCCCCACCGGAAGCAAAGTCTGCTGAATCAGGCAATATCATTATCGGCAATGTTGCTCTTTATGGAGCAACATCTGGAGAGGCTTATATTAACGGATATGCTGGTGAACGGTTTGCAGTTCGTAATAGTGGTGCAAATGCAGTGGTTGAAGGAATAGGTGATCATGGCTGTGAATATATGACAGGAGGTCGTGTTGTCATACTGGGAGATGTAGGAAAAAACTTTGCTGCAGGTATGTCTGGTGGTATTGCTTATATTCTTACAGAGGATCCGGAGAAATTTGATGTGTTATGTAATAAAGAGATGGTTGCCATTGAGACAGTGTCAGACCCAATGGAGTTGGAAGAAGTAAAACGATTAATTCAAAATCATTATCACTACACTGCTAGTCAAAAAGCCCGTTTCGTTCTGTCTCATTGGAATGGATCCATGCAGAAATTAGTGAAAGTGATACCGAGAGATTTCCGGCATATGCAAGAACAAATACAAACATATAAGAATGCTGGGATGAGTGATAGAGAAGCAGCGTTGCATGCGTTTGAATTAAAAAAGAAGAATGCAGTTGGTAATCAGAATTTAAAAACGTCTACCGTTGTTCCATTATAAGAAGGTATAGAATGGTATAGCGTCGATGGGTTCATACGTCCGGTGTGAAAAGATCGGAACTTATGAAAGGAGCGGTACTATGGGGAAATTAACAGGGTTTATGGATTATGCAAGAGAGGAAGTGGAGGAGCGAGAGGCTCGACATCGGATCAGTGACTGGAGAGAATATAAGGCGCCCTTTTCAGATGAAACGCTTAAAAGGCAGGGAGCGCGGTGTATGGATTGCGGGACCCCTTTTTGTCAAATTGGAGAAGTGCTCGATGGGGCAACAACTGGTTGCCCGATTTATAACCTCATCCCGGAATGGAATCACCTTGTGTATTTGGAAAAATGGGAGGAAGCACTGGAACGGCTGTTAAAAACAAATAACTTTCCTGAATTCACTGGCAGGGTATGCCCGGCACCTTGTGAAGGATCTTGTACCCTTGCTATTGCTGATCCAGCTGTGACGATAAAGAGTATTGAGCGTACGATTATTGATAAAGGATTTGAAAACGGATGGATAGCACCAAGAATGCCACGGAATCGAACAGGCAAATCTGTTGCAATTATTGGTTCAGGACCTGCCGGATTGGCCAGTGCAGATCAGTTGAATCAAGCTGGTCATAGGGTGACTGTTTATGAGCGGCAGGATCGAGCCGGCGGTTTACTAATGTACGGAATCCCAAATATGAAACTGGAAAAAGAAGTCGTGGAGCGTAGGGTTAGGCTTTTGGAGGAGGAAGGCATCCAGTTTATTTTAAACACGGAAGTCGGTATAGACATTCATGCCGATGAATTAAATGAAATGTATGATGCTGTCATCCTTTGTACAGGAGCCCTGAAGCAGCGGGACCTTAAGCTGGAGGGGAGGGAAGCAAAAGGGGTTCACTTTGCGATGGATTATTTGACTTTATCTACGAAAAGCCTCATAGGGGCTGAGGAAGAAGACCTGGAATGGATTGATGTAAAAGGGAAGGATGTCATTGTCATCGGCGGAGGAGATACCGGTGCGGATTGCATAGCGACAGCACTTCGCCAAGGATGTAAGAGTGTTGTTCAATTTGGTAAGCATCCGAGGCTTCCGACAGACAGAACTCCAAATAATATGTGGCCAGCATATCCGAATGTATTCACAGTGGATTATGCCCACCATGAAGCTACAGCTACATTCGGTCAGGATCCTAGGAACTATTCGATTCAAACAAAACGATTCGTTTCAGATAAGGATGGACAGCTGAAGGAAGTGCATACTGTCCAAATGAAGAAAATAAAAGAAAAAGATGGAAGTATCTCCTTCCAAGAAATCCCTGGTACGGAGAAGGTTTGGCCGGCACAGCTTGTGTTTATTGCTATTGGATTTGAAGGAACTGAGCTTGGGTTATTACAACAGTACGGCATTGATACAAACCATCATAAGGTGAAGTCGCCGTATGGGGATTTTACTACAAACAAAGGGAATGTTTTTGCGGCAGGCGACGCGCGGCGTGGACAAAGTTTAATTGTCTGGGCGATTAATGAAGGGCGTGAAGTTGCTCATAAAGTAGATTCCTATTTAATGGGAAATTCTGTACTGCCATCGTACTTGAAAGGATAGCAAAGAAAATTAGAATTCTTAGGAGGAAAAAATATGGGTGCAACATTATCGAAGGAACAAATACGCAAAAAAATGGATGAGGAAAATGTGCGGTTCATCCGCCTGCAATTTACCGATATGCTTGGAACCATTAAAAATGTGGAAATTCCATTAAGTCAACTGGAAAAAGCGTTGGACAATAAAATGATGTTTGATGGATCCTCGATTGAAGGCTTTGTACGAATTGAAGAATCTGATATGCTTTTATATCCTGATTTAGATACATTTGTGGTTTTTCCATGGACATCAGACAAAGGGAAGGTAGCACGCTTTATTTGTGATATCTACAATCCGGATGGAACACCATTTGAGGGGTGCCCACGCTATAATTTGAAAAGAAACCTTAAGAAAATGGAAGCAATGGGTTTTTCTGCATTTAATATTGGAACAGAGCCGGAGTTTTTCCTGTTTAAGTTAAATGAGAACGGTGAACCAACCTTGGATTTGAACGATAAGGGCGGCTATTTCGATCTTGCTCCAACAGATTTGGGGGAGAACTGTCGCAGAGAAATCGTTCTTGAATTGGAGGAAATGGGGTTTGAAATTGAAGCTTCCCATCATGAGGTCGCTCCTGGACAGCATGAAATAGATTTCAAATACGCGGATGCGCTAAAACACGCGGATGATATTCAAACATTTAAGCTGGTTGTAAAAACGATAGCCCGCAAGCATAATCTGCATGCTACATTTATGCCAAAACCATTATTTGGTGTGAACGGCTCAGGCATGCATGTGAATATGTCTTTATTTCAAGAGGGCAAAAACGCCTTTTTTGATTCACATGGTGACATGCAATTGAGTGAAGTGGCCTACCAGTTTACAGCTGGTATCATAAAGCATGCAATTCATTTCACGGCAGTAACAAATCCCACAATCAACTCATATAAAAGGCTTGTCCCTGGGTATGAAGCACCATGCTATGTTGCATGGTCCGGTTCGAACAGAAGTCCCCTCATTCGCATTCCATCTTCGAGAGGATTAAGCACACGCATTGAAGTACGAAGTCCTGATCCCTCGGCCAATCCATATATGGCTTTGGCGGTGTTGCTTGCAAGTGGACTTGATGGCGTAGAAAACAAGCTGACGCCTCCGACGGCTGTGGATCAAAATATCTATACAATGAACAAATCAGAACGAATAAAAAACGGCATCCGCGATTTGCCAGCAACCTTAATGCATGCATTAGAAGAGCTGGAGCAGGATGAAATTATTAAGCAAGCACTTGGTGAGCATCTACTGGAACATTTTGTGGAAGCCAAGCAGATCGAATGGGATATGTTCCGTACGACTGTTCATCCATGGGAACGGGAACAGTATCTGTCTAATTATTAGTTTTGTATTATATATAAACATGGAGGAGTACGCTCAGATTGCTTTCTAAACTTATGGAAGCTGAGAAGGTCATCAAAACGGGGGATGAATGGCTGACTGAAGAACAAGTAAGGAGAAAGCTCTGTAATTAAAAAAGGATGTCACCGAATTTTGGTAACATCCTTTTTCTATTATTCTTCTACTGCAGCCTCAAATGCCTTTTTTCCGCCAACAATAGGAAGAAGTGCCTTGCTCTGTCCTAAAGAGACTTCAATGGTTGCTTTGTTTTGCATAGGAAGTAAGCGTTGGTAATTACTACCTGCAATAACAATACCAATCCGATGACCTTCCTTAAAGACATAGTCCTCTGGTAGTGTATCCCATTGGAAACGGTAGCTTTTCTCAGGTTTTAGCAAGTCTGTATAATCAAGAGTTTTCCAGTTTGTTGCATCCATCCAACCATGTGTGACAATTTCATATGGTGCCTCATGAGTTGTCTTTTCTGTTTCTTTATAACAAGCATCATCGGCTGCTGTGCTTTGTCCCCAACAGCTTTCCTCTTCAAGGGTACGAACACCTTCACCACGGTCACGATGATTGACTCTTTCATCTGCTCCGTAATCCACGATAAGCGCGGTTAAATTAGTATCTTCTTTATTAACGTTTGCGCGAATATCAATTTCCGGAATCCCACTTAGTCGAAGATCATCTTCCAATTTTGGGGTCATGAACATTAACCTATTTTCCTTTGTTGAAAATTCATCCTCTACCATTGCGCTTTCACGCTGGTACGGTTCATCAACGAAGGTTTGGGTGAAATTGCCTTTAACCGGCCCTGTTGTTAACACACCTGGTAGGTTGCCAACGGCAGGTGCAAGTCTTACTTTCACAGCTTTCGCATTCTGATCCGGCCAGGAAGAGTAGGTCTCCCATTCATCTGCTTCCCGTTCAATATCTACAGCCGGTTCGTCCATAATTCCGTTATCAATATCTAGTAACCAATGATCAAACCAGCGATGGAGGGTATTAACCCATTCTTCTCTACGGAAATCAAATGGATCCACATGTCCTGTTTGGGTAAGCCAGAGTTTTCTTGGCACATCATTTTCTTTTAAAACTTCCCACCAGTTTGAAAAGTGATTTGCCTTCACATTATAATCATTAATACCATGTACAACGAATACACTTGCTTCTATGTTATGTGCATCTTTTATATAATTGCGTTCATCCCAAAAGGAGTTATAGTCACCAGTTTCGTCGTCAGCTTTTTCCTTGATATTCTCACGAACTGGGGCACAGGCAGGGACTCTTTCGCTGCTTGTGACCAACTTGGATAAACCGTTGGGACCATTTTTGCGAAACGAAATACCTTCATAGCGATAATAATCGTACCAACTACTGATTGCTCCGATCGGGACAATTGTTTCGAGGCCCTCCACGCCAGTAGCGGCCACACCGTTAGCCAATGTACCATCATAGGATTTGCCAATCATACCAACCTTTCCTGTTGACCAGTCTGCAGCAATTTCATCTCCGTTTTCGTCCCATGCTTTGCCTTTTCCGTTTAACCATTCTATTACGACTTTAATACTTTCTATTTCTTCAAAGCCGCCTGTTGTCGGGCAACCATCCGAGTTGTTAGTCCCTACCATATCTACTTGCACCACAGCATATCCTCTCGGAACAAAGTAGTTGTCATAAAATAATGGAAACATATCATTGACACCATCACCGTCAGTATCCTTTATTTCAGATTCGTTTCCACGCCCAAGACTCTCGTAATATGGGCTTGCATCCATAATTACAGGCACCTTCATGTCGCCGTTTGATTCCTTTGGTCGGATGATGTCTGCTGCAATTCGATCGGGGGTCCCATCTTCATCACTATCCAATGTAGATTCCACATAGATGGTCTCTTTAATAGCATCTGCATAATCATACTTTTCTGCAGTAACCCCATCATCGAGCTCATACGCTTGTTGAATGCTATTGCTTTCCGCCTCGTCAGCATAGCTTAATGATGGCATAGCAAGACTCACTGCCATCACTAATGTTAGCAACCATGAAAAAGATTTAGTGCCTTTTCTCCTTAACAAATAAATCACTCCAATTCTAGTATACTATTTCTATAATATTCTAAATAGTTTAGAATGAAAGAGTTAATAGCACTAAATTTGGTAGAAAAAGGAGATTGATGTCATACTTTGGGCCCGTGGTGTAGAAATAGATACAAGCGTAAAAAGGAGCTTAAACTTTCTCTTTTTCTACTATTTCTATAAGCTCTGCCAGTTCACAGATCTCATAGGTTGGCTTAATTTCCGTGTTGTTCTCTTTTTTATGTGGATTGAACCAGCAAGTATCTACACCGTAATTGATTCCACCTTGGATGTCAGATGTTAATGAGTCACCAACGATCAAAACATCCTCCTTCTCCTTAATACCTAGTTTAGAAAAGGTATAATCAAAGAAACCTACGTGAGGCTTCTGGTAACCGGCATCCTCAGAAGTAATGATATGGTCGAAGCTTTTATATAGCGGAGAACGACTCAATCTAGAATTTTGCACTGTAGTGAATCCATTTGTTACAACACCTAGCTTATAGTCGTTAAGCTGATCAAATAATTCTAAGACTCCATCCATGTGATGTACTTCTTTACCGAGATAGTTAAGATATACTTCATTGAATGTTTTCGGATTAATATCAAGTTCATGCTGAAGAAAGAGCCTTCTAAACCTCTCTACCCCTAGTTCGGTTACAGATAAAAGCCCCTGCTCCAGATCCCTCCATAGCCCTTTGCTGATTTTTCTGTAATCAGGTTGGTAATCCACTAATCCCGTTGGTAATTTGTAAGCAAGAAAAGTATAGTGAAGAGCACTTTTTTCTGAGGCACCAAAGTCCATTAATGTATCATCCACATCGAATAAAATAGTTTTATAGTTCATAGTTTCCTCCATTTTGTTTCTGCTAAATTTGAGCTTATCATTCTGTTCTTTATGAATTAACTTTCCTTACTTTATCATCTTTATAGGCTGTCTGTCACTGGGGTTAGGAGGGATGGTATTTGCTGAAGTATATTTCTTAGGGAAGGTTTAGGAGAGACTGAGAGTTTATATTAATATTATCAAGAAATCCACGAAACGACGGATGCCGTTTCGTGGATTTACTTATTGTTTTAGTTAGCCGTTTTCTGATGTGCATAACAAAAGATTTTCCCATTGAATTTTTTATTTGATAAACAGAATGCTTCTACTTTTTGTGAAACAGGTTTATTGCAAATGACACAAGTAGAATTTGAACTGGAATCTTCTATCGATGTATTTGTTTTTAATGCATGCTTATGCTCTTCTCTAATCTTAGAATCAGTAATATTAGCCTTTAATAAGGTATGATAGATTGTGTCAATGTCTTTCTCAGATAGGAGTGGTTCTTTGTGATGAATCTTCAGTACGGATACCTTCCTATGGAGGAACTCTGATAATTCAATGTCATATACGATGAGTTCATTGGATGCTATTTTACGGTAATCATCGCCTACTTTAAATGTGGAACGTTTTGTAAAAGATACCATGGAGATAAATAGGTCATGGTATTTTTTATCAATTAATGTTTTTAATGCCTCTATATGTCCATAGTTTTGCACGAAAGGATTCATCATTTTAAACTTACCATTAACCAACCATGTTTTCCGGTCTTTTCCGCCATAGATGGTCCCTTGGTAGTTCTTTGTTTCGATGGTAAATATACCATGGGAAGTTAAGACGACGTGGTCAATTTGTGAATGTCCTGACTTCGCTTTTGGATTTTTCACAAGAAGATCACTAAGGTAGCGATAACCTTTTGGTAGCTGATCCAATTGAATATCAATCTTGTATTCTCCTATCTCACCTTTTCTGGTAGCTACATGCTCATTTGTTTTTTGGGGTTTCTGGGGGTTAGTATGTATTTGTTTTGGCTCTTCGTTCTTTTTCTTTTTAAAAAAGTTTAGGAATAATAGCATAATCTTCTCCTTATTTTTTACTACTTTTCCATTTTACCTTTTTGTGGGGAGAATCACCATAGAAAATGAGGACAAGCCCTGTAAACGTTTGAGTAGCCAGAGGAGATAAATCCAGGCGTTGATAGAGACCCAGTGTACAATCATCCAACCAAAACAAATGTTCCCCGAAAAGATGACACCTTCCTCCCCGCATGCTACACTAAAAGCAACGCTAAATTTTTCGGGTGATAATATGAAGCAGAGCATAAAAATAGCTGCGAGGACGCTAGTGGAGTATGTTTTTCGCAGTGGCAGTATAGAAACTGGTTTCCGCAGTTCGCAACCTTTGGTGGACGGCACTAAGGCACACCAGAAAGTTCAAAAGACGTACGGTAAAAACGATCAAAAGGAAGTTTATCTAAAAACCGAAGTCCCTTTTGAAGAGATGTTGTTTCAAATAGATGGACGCTGTGACGGCCTTCTTAAAAGTGATGATGGATCACTGACCATTGATGAAATTAAATCAACCTCCGGGTCGCTGGAAGTTATCACGGAGGATAGCTATCCTGTTCACTGGGCCCAAGCAACGGTCTATGCCTATATTTATGCAAAAGATAATGATCTGGAGAAGATAAATATTCAGCTCACCTACATACAAGTTCGTACAGAGGAAAAGAAATATTTTCAGCGAAGCTTAACGCGTGAGGAATTGGCCGATTTTGTCATGGATGTGATTGCCCAATATGCTCCGTATGCCAGACTCCGCATAGAACTGAAGCAGAAACGGGATGAAAGTACAAAGATGCTGGCATTTCCGTTTGATAGCTATAGGGACGGACAACGCAAGCTTGCGGGAGCTGTGTATAAAACGATTCAAGAACAGAAGACACTGTTTGCCAAAGCATCGACGGGAATCGGGAAGACAATCTCAACCATTTTTCCTTCTATAAAGGCGATTGGCGAGGGTCACTTGGAAAAAATCTTTTATCTGACAGCAAAGACGATTACCCGAACTGCCGCAGAAGAAGCTTTCCGTCTGTTACAGGAAAAGGGTCTGGCAATTACGGTCGTTACAATTACAGCTAAGGATAAGATTTGTTTTCAGGAACAGGTAAATTGTGACAAGGCGGAATGTCCTTTTGCCAATGGGTATTATGATCGAATTAATGGAGCAATATTGGATATTTTGCAGAACGAGACATTAATGACCCGATCGGTGATTGAACAATATGCACGCAAGCATACCGTCTGTCCGTTTGAGTTTTCATTAGATTTGGCATATGCAGCAGATGCAGTGATTTGCGATTATAATTATATTTTTGATCCAAAGGTGTCCTTGCAGCGACTGTTGGATGAACAGAGGAAAAAGTCTGCGTTGCTCGTTGATGAGGCACATAATCTTGTCGATCGTGCGCGAGAGATGTATTCGGCAACCGTGGAGAAGGAAACATTTCTTGCTATATACCGGATGTATAAAGATGAAAATGAAGTTATAGCCAAATCGGCAAATGCCGTAAATGAGTATTTTTTGGAAAAGAAGAAGCAAAATCAACAGCTGGAAAAAGAATTGGATGAAAAGCTTGTACATGTCGTGGATGCCTTCGCGTATGCGGCAGAAGAAGAGCTAATGCGTGGCGGGGAAGCGGAGGAATTATTGCTGAATGGCTACTTTAGTGCCCAGGCGTTTGTGAAAATTGCCAGATTGTATGATAAGCGTTTTACCAGTTATATGACGCTTGAGGGTAGTGATGTTCAGTTAAAGTTGTTTTGCCTGGATCCTTCCCATCAGCTAAAGCAAATGGGTAAAGGATTTCGTTCCAAGATCTTCTTCTCTGCCACGCTAACCCCTGCAGGCTACTATATGGACTTGCTTGGTGGAAAGGCGGAAGATTATGTTGTATCCATCCCGTCCCCGTTTCAGCGTGAAAATGCGGAAGTGATTATCCAGCCTTTATCAACTAGGTATCGTGACAGGGAGCATACGTTAGAGCCGATGGTCCAATTTATCGTTGATTTATTACAGCAGAGGGAAGGGAATTTTCTCGTATTTTTCCCATCCTATAAATATATGCTGCAGGTATATGAGCAGTTTACCGCAACAGCACCGGGAGAAAAAGTGATCTTACAGGAAACAGGCATGACAGAGGAACGGCGGGAGGACTTTTTGAATTCCTTTCAAGAAAATGAGGAGCGGCTCGTTGGGTTTGCTGTATTAGGCGGGATTTTTTCCGAGGGAGTGGATTTGAAAGGAGATCGTTTATCAGGAGTAATAATCGTCGGAGTCGGTCTGCCGCAAATTGGATTTGAACGGGATATCATTAAGGATCATTTCCAGGCCAATGGGCACAACGGTTATAACTATGCGTATGTTTATCCTGGGATGAATAAAGTACTGCAAGCAGGCGGGCGGCTCATTCGTACAGATACAGACCATGGCATCATCGCCCTGATCGATGACCGCTTCCTTCAGCCCATGTACCAGGAGCTGCTTCCATATGAGTGGCAGCATTATTCTGTTGGAGGAGCGGCGTCGGGTTCTTTTCGGGGGTAGTAGAGAGGACAGCTTTGGTAGAGTTAAAGAGAATCCTATTATTCTAATAATGTAGGTAATTGCAGCTCGCTATGACTTTTTAGCGGGCTGTTAAATGAAAAAGACCGTTTGGTGTATTCACATCATTCGGTCTTTTATTGGGTTGTGAGTTCCTATAATAAATAATTTTTATGTCACAAAGAACATGAATAAATTCTAATTGATCTTTAAGTGATACCCACTCGAATTATACTACTTAATTCAAACCTAAAGGTGCTTATTTAGACTTTTTAGTTCTTTTATATAAGTTTATTGAGCTTACGTCTACAAGTTTTCAGGATAGAATTTTCACCTCTCATTTTTTTGATAATTTCCACTTGTAATTTATTTAGTAGAATGCTATTATTTAACTAGCAATTAATGCAAACGGTTGCGCAATAAATGCACATAAATGTATAAGAGTGACTCACTAGTGCCATCCTTGTTTTAATTGCTATACTTTTAACTTGTTTATAATATGTGTGCATAATTTTATTAAAGAATGCAAACGTATTCATGAATGAGCTAACACCAAAAAGGGGAGTTGAGTGAAATGAGAGCAAAGCATTTGTTTTCAAAGGTAGCAGTTGTTGCAATGATAATTGGTTTGTTTTTAGCAGGTTGTTCATCAGATGATAGCAATAAATCGAACAACAGTGAAGCGAGTTCCGGAGATAAAGTTACTATTGATATTTTCCAAGGGAAGGTAGAGTTTAAGGACCAATTTGAAGCACTGGCCAAGCAATATGAAGAAAAAAATCCAGATGTTAAAATTAACGTTAAAACAGTGGGCGGCGGAACGGAATATGCTCCTGTCTTAAAGTCTCAATTCTCCTCTGGTGATGAACCGGATATCTTTAATGTGACTGGCCCGCAAGATGTAATTGACTATAAAAAATACTTAGCAGATATGTCAGATACAGAAGCTGCAAAGGCAGCTATTGATGGTACCTTAGCAACAGTTCAGGATGGTGATAAAATACTGGGTTTGCCATTTAACCAAGAAGGATATGGACTAATTTATAATAAGCGTCTATTTGAAGAGGCTGGCATAAAACCAGAAGAGATACTTACGTTCGAAGATTTAGAGCAAGCTGTTGAAAAGTTAGACAGTAAAAAAGATGAGCTGGAGATAGAAGCGGTTTTTGCCTTACCTGGTAAGGAAGCATGGGTAATGGGTGATCATTTGGCAAATGCTTTCTTGGCTCCTGAATTTGACCACGATGTAATGAAAGCGTTTGAATCTGATACGGTAAAATTTGAAAGAGGCAAAGAAATGAAGCGTTTTCTGGATTTGCAAAATAAATATTCTGTGCAGCCGGTGTTAAGTCTGGATTATTCTCAACAAGTGGAAGAGTATTTTTCGCTTGAACGTGTAGCGATGATTCAACAAGGAAACTGGGTTTATCCATCGGTTGAACAAATGGATCCTGAAGTTGCTGAGAATATTGGCGTACTGCCAATTCCGGTAGAAGGTTTTGAAGGTAGTATTCCGGTGGGAGTTCCAAACTACTGGGCAGTTAATAATAATTCTGATAAAGAGGTTGTTGAAGCCTCCAAAAAATTTCTGGATTGGATGTATACTTCTGATGAAGGAAAAGAAGCCGTTTTGAATGAGCTTAAATTCATACCTGCTTATGAAGGCTATGATACAGAGAAAATTTCCGATCCGTTGTCACAAGATATTTATGAGTATGCCTCTGAAGGAAAAACAATTGGTTGGATATTTGCAGGTTATCCGAGCAATCCGTGGGGAACGGCAGTGATGGGAGCGAATGCTCAGCAATATTTAGCTGGCGATATGACATGGGAAGAACTTGAGAAAGATGCTATTTCGAAATGGGAGGAAAAAAGGAAGTAACGGGACAAACAAGCTAACAAATAGTGCCATGTTTGTTAGCTTGTCTTTTTTAATGTTTTTTATTGGGAGGGATTTACCTTGAAAAATAGAGATGTGTCGTTTTGGTTATTTTTGACGCCTGTTTTAGTAGCACTTGGTCTTGTAGTTGTCGTCCCATTGATTTACGGAACGATTTACTCTTTTACTGATTGGAATGGTTTAGTTGCCACAAAGTTTATTGGCCTGGAAAATTATACGCGATTATTTAGCGACGAGCTTTTTCTTAATTCTATTTGGTTTACAATAAAATTTTCTGTTGTTACTGTAATTATTTTAAATGTGTTGGGGTTAGGGTTAGCGATTCTTGTTACGCGTCACATTAAAACAAATAACTTTCTGCGAACTATTTTCTTTATGCCAAATTTAATTGGAGGACTTATTCTTGGTTTCATATGGCAGTTTATTTTTATTAACGTATTTGGAGATATTGGAAAAGCACTTGGTATTGAAGCTTTAACTGGCTGGCTCTCTACAACTGCCACAGGTTTTTGGGGATTAGTTATTCTAACCTGCTGGCAAATGGCTGGTTATATTATGATTATCTATATAGCATATTTGCAGAACATCCCTAAGGAATTAGAAGAATCTGCTGAAATAGATGGGGCTAACAGTTGGCAACGATTTAAAAGTATTACATTTCCTTTAGTAGCTCCAGCTTTTACAATTAGTATGTTTCTAACTTTATCAAACTCATTTAAAATTTATGACCAAAATTTATCGCTGACTAATGGAGGACCCTTTCAGTCTACCCAAATGGTAGCGATGGAAATTGTGAATACCGCCTTCAGTGCAAATGAAATGGCCTATGGACAGGCGAAAGCTGTAGTCTTTTTCGTAATGGTTGCTGCAATTGCACTTACACAAGTGTATTATAATAAAAAACGGGAGGTTGACCTGTAATGTATAAAAAACGGAAACTCTTTCTTGTTGAAATAATTGGCATCCTCCTAGGCTTATTGTGGTTATCACCATTTTACTTAATGCTTGTTAACGCATTTAAATCTAAAAGAGAAATATTTACTGATGTATTAAATTTGCCTGGCACATTATCAATAGAAAACTTTAAAGAGGCTTTTGTTGACTTGAATTTTATTCAATCTTTGTTTAATTCAATATTTATAACTGGCTTAAGTGTTATTATCATATTGTTTTTTACTTCTATGGCTGGTTATGCACTGGCAAGAAATAGAAGCAGATTAAGTGGTGCTTTATTATTAATATTTGTATCAGCAATGCTAATTCCCTTTCAGTCTGTGATGATTCCGCTTGTAGCGTTGTTTGGTAAAGTAGAAATGTTAAATCGTTTTGGACTAATATTTATGTATTTAGGTTTCGGTTCAAGCTTGTCCATTTTCCTATACCACGGAGCTATGACAGGTATTTCCAAGTCATTGGATGAAGCAGCAATTATCGATGGTGCTAATAAATTTCAGACCTTCATTCATATTATTTTTCCTCTTTTAAAACCAATTACCGTTACAGTAGCTATTCTAAATGTAATTTGGATTTGGAACGATTATCTGCTCCCATCTCTTGTTTTATCAGAAAACCAGGCAACGATACCTTTAAAAATGTTTTATTTCTTTGGGCAATATACAAAGCAATGGCATCTCGCATTAGCTGGCTTAACAATTGCTATATTGCCAGTGATTATCGGTTACTTCTTTGCTCAAAAGCAAATTATTAATGGTGTTGCTGAAGGGGCTGTTAAGTAATATTCGCCTAATAAACGAGAAAATAGTCTTTATTGCAGATAGGAGATATCAATAATGGCAGTTACGATAAAAGATGTTGCTAAAAAAGCAAATGTTTCACCTTCAACCGTATCAAGGGTAATTTCCAATAGCCCACGCATTAGTGAAAACACAAAGCGCAAAGTACATCAGGTAATGAAGGAGCTAGGCTATCATCTGAATTATAATGCACATGTACTTGCACAGCAAAAAACTCGAACCATAGGGATAGTAATGAAAAAGTCTGCAAGTGACTCGTTGCATGACCCATTCTTTCCAGAAGTTTTACGGGGAATTAGCGCATATTTTAATAAAGAAGATTATAATATAACACTGACAACCGGGGAGTCTGAAGAAGAAATTTATGAAAATGTTGTTAAGATGGTTCGAGGCAAAAGGGTTGATGGAATGATTGTTACCTATTCAAAACGCGGGGATAAAGTGATTCCATATTTAATTGAAAGTAAGGTTCCTTTTGTGCTTGTAGGTAGACCTAATGATTATGCTGATAAAATTATGTTTGTTGATAATGACAATGTTAAGTCAGCTGAAGAAGCAACAGATTACTTAATTGGTCTGGGACATCAAACGGTTGGTTATATTGGGGGAGATTTAGAATATGAAGTGTCTAACGACAGACTAAAAGGATACCAGCATGCCCTAACAAAAAATAAATTGCCTCTAAAGGAAGAATACGTTGCAAACTCAGACATTAACAGTGAATTGGATGACATTTTATCTCGTTTTATGAATCTAAATCGGCCACCAACTGCGCTTGTAGTAACGGATGACTTAGTTGCGATGAAAGTATTACAAATATGTCGTAAGGAAGGTATCGATGTTCCTGAAGAATTAAGTATTATAAGTTTTAATAATGCATTAATTGCTCAATTATCGAGTCCTGCACTTACATCTGTAGATACACAAGTTTTTTTACTAGGACATGAAGCAGCAAAATGTGTCGTACAAGAAATTAAGGAAACTTCCGCCTATAAGAAGAGTATCATCATTCCAACTGTTATTAAAAGAAGAGAATCATGTCAGCCATTACAAGAACCTCCGAAAAATTAATAATCATTTGAGGAGGATTTCGCATTATTAAATGGAGGGATTTAAATGGGTAATGAAAAGCCAATTATATATCAATTAAGTGAATGGTTTATGCGTCTATCCATCACTAATATCGCTTGGTTTATATCAAACCTGCCTATTGCTTACCTCTTATTAAATTTTGTATACGCAGAGACTAAAGAGAGTAGATATATTTTAGCGATTGGAATACTGCTGTTGGCACCTTTTCTGTTTTTTCCTGCAACTTCGGCTTTATTCGCTATGGTAAGAGATTGGATTTTAAAAAAGGAACAATGTTCATTAATCAAAACTTACTTCACATATTTCAGAAAAAATTATTGCTTCAGTTTGTTAGGTGGACTCTTACTGACTGGTATATGGGCAATCTTAGTTATTGACTTTATATATGTTAGACAAATAAACGTTCTGTTGCTGTTCTGCATATTAGGACTGGGTGTTGTAATTTATATTTTTACTATTAACTTTTTTATTGTACTTGCTCATTATGATGAAAAGTTGACAGTTTTAATGAAAAAAGCTTTTGTTCTTACGCTGGTAAGTCCTAAGTTATTTTTTATTCATTTATTTGCAAGTAGCGGTATTTTATATATTAGTATAGGTGGCTGGCTTGTTTTACTGCCTTTCTTTACTGGCGCGCTTATAGCATTTATTTCCTATTCAGCATTTTATCGTATTTACTTAAATGTTTTAGATATGAAAAATAGTCCAATTTAATGAATTATAGGAGGCAGCATGATGAAAAAAAAATGGTGGAAAGAGGCAGTTGCTTATCAAATTTACCCTCGAAGTTTTATGGACTCTGATGGTGATGGTATTGGGGATCTGCAAGGAATTATTTCCAAGCTTGATTACATAAAAAATTTAGGGATAGATGTAATATGGATTTCACCGATCTATCAATCTCCTAATGATGATAATGGATATGACATTAGCGATTATCAAGCTATTTCGTCAGAGTTCGGCTCCATGGAAGACTTTGATATATTACTAAAAGAAGTACATGCTCGAGATATGAAATTAATTATGGATTTGGTTATCAATCACACCTCAGACGAGCATCCTTGGTTTATAGAATCGCGTTCTAGTAAAGACAATGCCTATCGTGATTATTATATTTGGCATGAAGGTAAAGATGGAGCAGTTCCAAATAACTGGGAATCTATCTTTGGTGGATCAGTATGGGAATATGATGAAGAAACAAACGAGTATTACATGCATGTATTTTCAAAAAAACAACCTGATTTGAATTGGGAAAATCCAGAGGTTCGTTACGCTTTGTATAAAATGGTGAATTGGTGGTTGGATAAGGGGATAGACGGTTTTAGGATTGATGCGATTTCTCACATAAAGAAAAAGGCTGGATTTCCTGATTTACCAAATCCAGAAAATAAAACCTATGTACCTTCCTATGAAGGACACATGAACCGACCAGGCATTCAAACTTATTTAGAAGAGTTAAAAGAGAAAACCTTTGCTAACTATAATATTATGACAGTTGGTGAAGCAAATGGTGTGAGTATTGAACAGGCTAACGAATGGGTTGGTGAAAAAGAAGGCAAGTTTAACATGATTTTCCAATTTGAGCATTTAGATTTATGGGGGACAAGTAGTACCGGAGGACTTGATATCGAAGCACTAAAACATACATTAAGCAAATGGCAAACAGGCTTGGATGGTATTGGCTGGAATGCATTATTTTTAGAGAATCATGATCAACCACGCTCTGTTTCTACATGGGCTCAAGATACCAAAAAACGTAAGGAAGCTGCAAAAAGCTTTGCAACAATGTATTTCCTCATGCAAGGTACCCCTTTTATATATCAAGGGCAAGAAATCGGTATGACAAATGTTAAATTTGATTCCATTGAAGATTACCGTGATGTTGCGATCAAAAACTTATATAAAAATGAGCGTGAAGCAGGAAAGAGCCATGAGGAAGTCATGAAAATTATATGGAGAAATGGCCGTGATAATTCACGCACTCCGATGCAGTGGGATACAACAAAAAATGCAGGATTTACCACTGGAAACCCATGGATAAAGGTGAATGAAAATTATAAAGAAATAAATGTAGAAGCAGAACTTCAAGATTACTCATCTATACTTAACTACTACAAGTCATTAATACAGTTACGTAAAAATAATGATGTGTTGGTATATGGAAGTTATGAATTAATGAATCCAGAGCATAAGGAAATATTTGCTTATAAACGCTATTTGGATGAAGATACCTTTATAGTTATGACAAACTTATTTGATAAAGAAACAGAAATCGATTTACCGTACGATCTAGTTGGTAAACAAGCAATAGTACAGTTGCGTAATTATCCAGATGAAAAGTCATCTGAAGAGAAGTGTGAAATAAGTCAGCAAATGACATTTCAGCCATTTGAAGCAAGAGTATATAAATTAATATAATTTATAGGAGAAAAGACGGAGCATACGAACATGTTCGGTCTTTTTTAGTTACTAGACAGTGGGTAAATTGTGAAATGAAATACTTCATAAATGGAAGGGTCTTTCTTTTTCAATGTCGTTATTCAATATGGTTGAGCAATTTATTTGGTTGTGGATGCTGGTGAATCGTTTTGGTTTGGTAAAAATGGGGAGATATTTAAATTAGAGAGTATATTATCATTCTATTATTTAGGCTTTATGGAGAATAATTCTCTCATAAAGCCTTTTTTAATGAGTGCTTTTCATATGTGCTTTTTTTGTTCGGCAAAAGTAGCTTCGTATATATCCATTTTCTAATCTGAAGTGAAATTGCAGAATAACGTAACTTAATGCGTAAACGAAACTAAAATATAAATGTATTTGTAAAATCAATAATAGGGTGTAATAGGTTAAGTGAGAAATACAATAAGCGGATTAGCTCCTCTGTAATTTTTAAAATAGTGCAATTATTTTTAAAATTGGGTTGTAATTGGGTGTATTATGTTTTATTATTATCTATATTATCAAAAAATTTAAAAAGGGGTGAATTAATGGAAAGAAATAATGTTGTTAATGTAAAGAGGGGAACATCCATTGAAAGTAGTCATCAAGTACACTTAGCAGTCGTTGATTCCAATGGTGATCTGCTTCACTATGTGGGGGAACCTAATGGTAAAGTGTATGCACGCTCTTCAATGAAACCAATTCAAGCAATACCGATTGTAGAAACAGGTGCGGCAGACTATTACCAGTTTAGTGATGCGGATCTATCACTTTGTACAGCTTCCCATAATGGGGAGGCTATGCATACGGAACGGGTCCTGAGTATACTAAAACGCATAGGAATTGAAGATACAACATTGCAGTGTGGTACCCATATACCTCGGTGGCAGGATACATACAAAAATTTGATTCTTAACAATAAAGAAGTAACGCCACTATATAATAACTGCTCAGGTAAACACACTGGTATGCTGGCAACGGCAAAATTTATGGGGGAATCTCTGGAAGATTATTATGCTAAAGATCATCCTGTACAACAACGTATTGTTCAAGCAGTTAGTGAAGTGTGCGATTATCCGCAAGAGGAGATAGAAATAGGTATTGATGGATGTGGAGTTCCGGTCCATGGCCTACCGCTTGAGCGCCTCGCTTATGGGTTCGCCCGAATGGCTACCCCTGAAATCCTGGGAGAAAAAAGAAGTTCGGCGGTTAGTCGTATAACTAATGCAATGATGGAAGCACCTGAGATGGTTGGTGGAACCAATCGTTTCTGTTCAGATTTCATGAAAGCAGGACAAGGCAGGTTCTTTGGAAAAGCGGGGGCTGAGGGCGTTTATTGCATTGGTGACACTAAGACAGGGTTAGGAATTGCTGCCAAAGTTGCCGATGGAAATGGAAGAGCTGTGTATCCAGCAGTAATGGAAGCGATTACGCAGTTAGGACTACTAACTAATGATCAAATAGAACAACTGAAGGAATATCACCATCCGAAATTGCGGAATGCAAGAGATGAAATTATTGGTGAATTAGTTCCGGTATTTCAATTGCAAAGCGCACTAGCTTATTAATCTTCATAATTTAAGAGGAGGAAGATATATGAAAAGAAATTTATATAGATTAGTTGCGTTATTTTTAATTGTAGGTTTTGTATTAATTGGCTGTTCTAATAAAACATCTAATGATGGTAGTGAAAGTAAAGATGCTGTAGCACAGGAAACAGTTAAAAAAGAAGGAAAAGATATAACCATTGCTGTTGCAGCTAACTTTGTAAGTTTAGACCCCCATGATACGAATGATACACTTTCTGGGTCTGCTGAAAAAACAATGATGGAAGGTCTTGTAGGTTTCGATAAGGATATGAATGTTGTTCCTGTCCTTGCAAAGGATTATTCCGTTAATGATGACGCTACCGAATTTGTATTCGAATTACAAGAAGGTGTGAAGTTCCATGATGGTGCACCTTTTAACGCAGAAGCTGTAAAGGTAAACTTGGACCGTCTTACAGATCCAGACAGTACCTTGATACGTTCTAGTCTGTTTGAATTAATTAAGGAAACAGAAGTGGTTGATGAATATACGGTGAAAGTAACGCTTTCTGAGCCGTTTGGTGCAATGATTAATACGTTTGCCCATCCAGCTGGAATGTTAATTAGTCCTAAAGCATTGGAAGAGTATGGTGATGATGTATCTCAGCATCCGGTTGGTACAGGTCCATATGTATTTAAAGAATGGCAACCAGGGGACCATTTAACAATGACAAAAAATGAAGATTATTGGAGAGCTACGGGTAACGAGGCAGATTCAATAACATTCAAACCGACTCCTGAGAATGGTACAAGGGTTGCGATGCTGCAAACAGGTGAAGCTGATTTTATTTACCCTGTACCTACAGAACAAGCAGAAGAGATAGACGGGAAAGATGGAATTGTTGTAGAAAATGAAGCATCTATCGTTGTTCGTTATTTAGCAATGAATAATTTAAAGAAGCCATTTGATGATAAGCGTGTTCGCCAAGCAGTCAATTATGCAATTAATAAGGAAGCCTTTACGCAAGTTGTTATGAATGGATTCGCAAGTCCAATGGATTCGATTATCGCGCCAAATACCCAATTCTATTCAAAACAGACTCCTTATGAATTTGATCTGGAAAAAGCGAAAGAATTACTTACAGAAGCAGGATATGAAAATGGATTCAAGGCAACCATTTGGGGTGCAAATAGTTCAACTACGATGAAAGCAATGGAGTTTATACAGCAACAACTTGCACAAATAAATGTAGAGCTTGAAGTAGTGCCGATGGAGACTGGTACGCTTTCAGATAGCATTTGGTCTGTGGAAGATCCGAAAGACGCTGAAATCGAGATGTATTACGGTGGTTGGTCACCATCTACAGGGGATGCTGACTGGGGAATTCGTCCACTTGTAGGTGGAGAGAACGCATATCCGCCAAAGTCTTATAACACAGCTTATTATAATAATAAAGAAGTTAATAAATTAATTGCTGATGGATTAGCAACCGGTGATCCAGCTGCAAGAGAAAAAGCATATGCGGATGCGCAAGAGAAAATTTGGGAAGATGCGCCATGGGCCTTCCTGGTTGTTGATGATACAATTTTTGGAAAGAAGAACTATTTAGAAGGGATCTATTTATTGCCTGATGGATCATTAAGTTTAGAAAATATGAAGATTGTAGAATAGAAATTAATTGAGCGCTATAATTCAGTCTTTATGGCGCTCAATTATTTTTAAAAGAGGTGAACTGAATGGCAAAGTATGTTATTAAACGATTAATTGGAATCATTCCAATTTTATTTTTAGTATCTATATTTATATTTTTATTTGTACATCTTATTCCAGGAGATGCAGCTAGATTAGTTGCTGGTCAGGACGCAACACTTCAAGATGTTGAACTGGTACGTAAGGAATTGGGATTGGATCAGCCAATCTATAAGCAGTATTTTTCTTTTATAACTGGCGTTTTCCAAGGAGATCTTGGCACATCTATAAAGACCGGGAGACCTGTTTTTGATGAAATAGCCATGCGGTTTATGCCAACATTCTGGTTGACCTTCTGGAGCATGATATGGGCTGTTATTGTAGGTCTGGTTATCGGTGTTATATCTGCTACCAAGAGAAATAAGTGGCAGGATTATTTAGGGATGTTTGTTGCTGTTTCTGGTATTTCGATGCCATCATTTTGGCTAGGTTTATTACTCATACAATTATTTGCTGTTCAATTAGGTTGGTTACCAACAGGTGGACTTGAGTCATGGAAATCTTACATACTACCATCTATTACCTTAGGGTCTGGGGTCGCAGCGGTTGTGGCGAGATTCTCTCGCTCCTCTATGATGGATATACTAAAGGATGATTATATTAGGACAGGTAGAGCGAAAGGTTTGAATGAACATAAAGTTGTCTGGGGGCATGGATTAAAAAATGCCATGATACCAGTAGTGACAATGACGGGATTACAATTTGGCTTTCTGCTTGGTGGTTCTGTTGTTATTGAGACTGTTTTTAGTTGGCCGGGTCTTGGTAGATTACTAATAGATTCTGTAGCGTTTCGAGATTATCCAGTTATTCAATCTGAAATGCTGTTATTTGCACTAGAATTTATCTTAATCAATCTAATTGTGGATTTAATTTATGGTTTTCTTAATCCGCAAATACGGTATGACTAAGCAAAGGAGGAATTCAGCTTATGGCTAATCTACAAACAGCAGACGTAGCTTCGTCTGAAGGGATAATAACTGATCAAGAAATCAAAAAGAGCTCACCAGTTAAAGAATTTTGGAGGAAGTTTAAAAAGCAACGGTTGGCAATGGTGGCCGGGGCATTCGTACTTTTGTTAGTAATCATTGCAATCTTAGGACCTGTTATAACTCCTTATGCTTCAGAAGAACCCGATTATGCTGCCATCTTGCAGGGCCCTTCTGCAGAACACTTTGCAGGCACAGATGCGTACGGAAGGGATATATTTAGTCGAATCCTCGAGGGTACAAGGATTTCATTATCGGTTGGTGCCATATCAGTCCTTTTAGGCGCTGCATTAGGCACGCTATTAGGATTGGTTAGTGCGTTCTATGGAAAATGGGTTGATAGTGTAATCATGCGATTTTGCGATGTATTGTTTGCTTTTCCTGGAATACTGTTGGCTATTGGTATTATTGCGATTTTAGGGCCTGGCCTTGTGAATGTGGTTATTGCAATTTCCATATTTAGTATTCCTAATTTTGCGAGGATTGTAAGGGGGAGCGCTCTTTCTGTTAAATCGACAGTGTATGTGGAAGCAACGAAATCAATTGGTGCAAAAAATAGAAGAATCATATGGAAGCATATATTCCCAGGCACGGTCTCAAGTATAATCGTTAATTTCACGATGAGAATAGGGACTGCAATACTAACCGCAGCTAGTTTGAGCTTTCTTGGTCTGGGTGCACAGCCACCAACACCGGAATGGGGAGCATTGCTGAGCAGTGGAAGGGATTATTTAAGCACCGCGCCCCATGTAACATTTTTTCCTGGTTTAGCCATCTTTCTAACAGTGTTGGCGTTTAATCTTTTAGGTGATGGTTTGCGTGATGCTCTTGACCCGAAAATAAGGGATTAGTTTCTGGAGAGGAGAAATTAATATGTCAGAAAAAGTGCTTGAAATAGAAGATTTGAAAACGTACTTTCATGGTGATGAAGGAACTGTGAAAGCCGTTGATGGTGTATCAATTACAGTTGGCAAAGGAGAGACAGTAGGGGTTGTTGGAGAGTCAGGGTGTGGGAAGAGTGTAACTTCCTTATCAACAATGCGACTTTTGCATGACACTCCAGGAAAAATAGTAGGTGGAACAATAAAATTTGAAGGAAAAAACTTATTGGAACTAAGTGAAAGAGAGATGCGGCAACTTCGTGGAAATGATATGGCTATGATTTTTCAGGAACCGATGACATCTTTAAACCCAGTTTATAAGATTGGGAAACAATTGGAGGAAGTTATTAGGTTACACATGAATTATAATAAGAAACAGGCTCAGAACCATGCTGTTAGTATGTTGAAAATGGTAGGATTACCACGAGCAGAAGAGATTATTAATGAGTATCCTTTTCAGTTATCTGGAGGTATGCGCCAAAGAGTTATGATTGCAATGGCAATGGCTTGTAACCCGAAATTATTGATCGCAGATGAACCCACTACTGCATTGGATGTTACGATACAAGCACAAATTCTTGATCTCATGCGAAAGCTGCGTGATGAAAGAGATACAGCCATTATGCTAATCACCCATGATCTTGGAGTTGTAGCCGAAATGTGTGATCGGGTTGTAGTCATGTACGCAGGTAAGGTTGTTGAGGAGACTGATGTAGAAACTTTATTTAAAGAACCACAACATCCCTATACAAAAGGATTAATTGCATCGATTCCCAAATTAGGTGAAAATGCTGCAAAATTAGAATCTATACCTGGCAATGTGCCTACGCCTGCTAATATGCCGCAAGGGTGTAAATTTGCGCCAAGATGCAAATCAGTAATGGACATTTGTTGGGAAAATGACCCTGACTTATTAAAAACGAACAGCAACCATACGTGCAGATGCTGGTTGTATCAAGATAGTGAGATAGAAAGTAAAGAAGACTTGCTGGAGGTGTCTGAATGACAACACCACTTGTAGAAGTGAAAAATATTAAAAAGTATTTCCCGATTAAAAAAAGCTTATTTGGTAAGAGTACTTCATACGTTAAAGCAGTAGATGATGTGTCTTTTGCAATTAATAAGGGAGAAACTCTAGGGCTTGTTGGAGAAAGTGGTTGTGGTAAGTCCACTACCGGCAGACTTCTTATGAATCTATTAGAAGCCACGGACGGGAAGATTTACTTTGAGGGTAATGAAATTACGTCATTAAGTGAAAATGAAATAAGAAAGGCCCGAAAGGATTTCCAAATGATTTTCCAAGATCCGTATGCTTCATTAAATCCTAGAATGACGGTTAAGGATATTATTAATGAACCACTAATTATTCATGGTTTTGACAAAGCCTCCCGCATGAAACGTATTAAGGAACTATTGGAAGTCGTCGGGTTGAATGCTTATCATGCAGAACGTTATCCACATCAATTTAGTGGTGGCCAGCGTCAGCGAATTGGAATTGCACGAGCGTTAGCGGTAAATCCTAAGTTAATTATTGCGGATGAACCTGTTTCAGCTCTGGATGTTTCTATTCAGTCGCAAATCTTAAATTTATTAAAGGATTTACAGGACAGGTTTGACCTTACATATCTTTTCATAGCACATGATCTAAGTGTTGTAGAGCATATTAGCGATCGTGTAGGGGTAATGTATCTAGGGAAAATTGTGGAATTAGCAGATAAAAGAGAACTGTATAAAAATCCACAACATCCATATACAAGATCTTTATTATCAGCTGTCCCTCTTCCAGATCCTACAGTGAAACGGGAGAGAATTATATTAAAAGGAGATATCCCAAGTCCTGCTAATCCACCAAGTGGTTGTACTTTTCATACAAGATGTCCCCTAGCGACAGAAATTTGCAAACAAGAGATACCACAATTAAGGCAAAATAATGAGGGGCATTATGTATCTTGCCATCTGGTTTAACTACTAAAGGACGTCGGATTATGAGGTGGGAAAATGCAAAAAAAAGTTATAATAATTGCAATACAAGAGAGATATTTAGATACAATTACAAAACAAGTAAAGGAAATACTTGGCGATAAAATAACAATCCATTCAATTACTGTAAAGGATCTGAGGCAAAATACGATCAACAGTGGTGACATAGTGTTGATTTCAAATAGCCAAATTAAAGGTTTAGTTAACCAACTTATACCAGTAAATTGCCCAATTATTATTGCAAAGCGTGATATAAACTATACGAATATACGAACATTAATAGATCTCCCGCCAGGTCAAAAAATTCTGGTAGTAAATGATAATAAACAAAATACAGAAGAAACTGTTCGATCACTTAGGGAGATTGTTTTTGAACATGAATACCAGGCTTATGATCCTGAAGTACCTATTTCCTCGTCTATTGACTATATTGTTACACCTGGTGAACAACATCTTCTTCCGGGAGGGTTATTAAGCGTAATTGATGTCGGCCCAAGGTTACTAGATTTGAGCACATTTGAAGAGATTACAGAACTATTAGGCCTTGAATACCCGAAAACACAAATAGTAAAGCGCTATTTAAAAGCTTGTGTCTCCTTATCAAGATATGATCGTGTGAAAACAGGTAACAGTAAAGATATTCGCAATGTTGCTCAATATCATTTTGAAGATATTATCGCAATAAGTGATTCAGTGAGACGCGCAGTAGATATCGCTAAGAAGTATGCTGTAGATGATACTATTGCCCAAATTTATATAGAAGGAGAAAAAGGAACTGGAAAAAGTATGTTTGCGCAAGCAATTCATAATTATTCTAATTCCTCAGAATTACCGTTTATATTAATAAATTGTATTTCAAAACCTTTTGATATTTTGGAGAAGGAATTGTTCGGTTATGAAGAAGAAGGAGAAGTATCTCAGGGAGTTTTTGAACTTGCGAATAACGGTACCGTTTGTATAAATGGAGTTAGTGAACTACCTTTATCTACACAGAAGAGACTGTTTGATATGCTTGATTCAAGAAGTTTTACGAGAATTTCCGGCAACGAAGTAATTCACCTTCAAGCCCGCGTGATTGTTACTAATTATAAGAATTCAGAGAGTCTTTTAGAGCAAAATCTGTTCTATGAAAAACTCTATCATTTACTAATGAAGACCTCTGTTAATGTACCATCTTTATCAGAAAGAATGGAAGATTTCATTCCTTTAATTGAGAACATGAAACAAAGAATTAATCGAACTGATATTAAGTTTACAGATGAAGTAATTTCGTATTTAAAGTCTTATAAATGGGTTGGAAATGTGAAAGAGCTATATAATGTAATAACTTATTTATCCTTCCTTGAGGATTCTCCTATTCAATTAGATTCATTACCATTTTACCTACGTTCCAATGCAAAGAAAGAAGAGTCCAACAAGGTTGATGTTCAGAGGGAAATCATTTCTAAAATAGAAGAGCATGGCTTTCTGGATGAAAGTATAGAGATATTATCAACCTTTATAGAAGGTAAAAAAGTACATACCTCCTATGGTAGGAAAGCATTAAAAAAGTGCTTGGAAGAAAAAGGTTTAAACATTTCAGAACAGCAGCTTAGAATGCGCCTAGAAGTTCTTCACGATATAGGTTTAACGATCGTAAGACAAGGTAGGGCTGGGTCTACTATATCGCGTAAAGGGGAAGCGTTCATCAAAGAATATAAAAAGAATGCAGCGATAACGGAGGCAAAGGAGGTAATTAATACAATTGAATAGGAGGTCTGTGAAGTGAAGTTATTTATTTCTGCTGATATTGAAGGTGTGTCAGGTGTTGTGGATGCAGAGCACACTGGAAGAACAGGAAGGGAACATGATAGGGCTAGGATGTATATGACACAGGAAGTCAATGCGTGTATTGAGGGGGCGTTAGAGGCCGGGGTAAGAGAAGTCGTTGTAAATGACTCACATGGGACAATGAGAAATATATTGTTTGAACACCTCCATCCGAAGGCTGATTTAATCTCTGGATCCCCAAAAAAATTAGCTATGGTTGAGGGACTGACCGAGAAATTTGATGCAGCAATTTTTATTGGATATCATACTAGAATGGGAACAAACGGTATACTAAACCATACATTCCATGGTCGAGCTATCAGGAATATAAGAGTCAATGGGAACGACTATGGAGAGTTTGGTTTAAATGCTGCTGTAGCTGGTTATTATGGAGTGCCAGTCGTTATGGTTAGTGGTTGCGATTTATTAAGTGAGGAGGCAACTGCATTAATCCCCAACATAAATACTGTAGTGGTTAAAAAGACAATGAATCGAACGACGGCAAGGAACGTAAGCATGAAGCAAACACACGAAAAAATTCGTTCCATGACACTACAAGCAATTAAGGAAAGAGTGAATAATAAGCCCTACCTTATACAAGCTCCTTTACATGTGGAAGTATCTTTTATGCATACAGGGTTAGCAGATATAGCTGAGACTCTTCCAGTTGTAAAGAGGGTTGATCACTTAACGGTTGCTATTAATACTGATACCATAATTGATGCTTATCGTTATATTAGAAGCTTACTCATGATGGTCGGTAGTTACGCCTAACAAAAGATAACGATAAATGAGGTGTTTATGCAGTATTGATGGAGATGTTTTGATTTTATCTTTACGAATCTAAGTACAAAATTTCGGTTAAGGTTGTAAAACGTGTTATTTGGTATAGGGAGAGGAAGGATGAAAATACTTCTCTCTAATTTTTTTGAAATAGAAAATGAAGGTTGATTTTGTATAAATGAGATGTGCTACAATTTATACAAGGAGGTAATTTCTATGGTATTAAAGGAAGCTAAGAAAAGCGGAAATAAAACTGGGCAAATAAAAAAATCTCCTATAGGAAAAAACGTTTTAAAAAAATATGGTGTTATAAACAATAGCGGAACTAAAAGTAGACCGAGAACTATAAATGAACTGTATAAAGAGAGATATAAATTAAAAAACCACTGATAAATTATAAATTATCAGTGGTTTTTTTATACATATGCTTCGGTTCAGGGAAAAATGCAGTGAATGGTTGGACTATTCTTTTTTCCCTTCACCTATGGTACCCTTAAACAGGGAGATTTTCGTCTAGATATATAACGCATAGTAATATACTTTCTTTTATCAAACAATTTCAATCACCCTAACTTATTAATCATCTACCTTATATTATATGGGGTTATAGACATTTTTATGCATGGGCACTTGACATTCTTTTTATCGACTTTGCAAAAACTTGAGAGATATATTCCATTTTTTATCATCATTAGCAAGGTTTCTATAATACTTCAAATTTCACATAAAGAAACCAGTATCAAATTACAATTGATACTGGTCATAATCCATCAAACTGAAATATTAGCCACAGATGCTTCAAATTCCTCCCAATGTTCCTGAACAATCCGCTTTCCTTCTTCTACTTCTGGATGGAATTGAATGTGAGCATTGGCCCTTGCTTGCTTAATCGATTGAATGGACGTTTGTAGTTCATTATCCAACCCACTCATACCGCTGTTCACTGCAATGGATAATCCAGCGGTAACACCTTGTGCCATAGCAACCTTTGCTCCTTCAATTCCGGTTATGTTGCCTGCAACGTATAACCCGTCCAATGTTGTTTCCATCTGTTCATTGTGGAGTGGAACGTATCCTCCCAGCTCATCCACCTGGTAAAATGGACAACCGGCCACAGCAGCAAGCTCTGCCAATGGGTAAAGCCCTCCTGCAATACAAACGAAATCACATGTTATCTGTTCTTCCGTTCCCTGAATGACCTTACCGTTTGTATCAATTGTTGCTAATGTGACTCCTTCCACTTGGTCTTCTCCATATATTTCAATGACAGCTTTTCGTAGATGGATGGGAATATCCCACATTTTCACCCCATTCTTTGGATAAAATGTCACCCCCAAATTTTTCATAAAGTCATTTTTCATTAATTTGCTGCCAAATCGAATGAAGGCTGAAGGTGCCATATGAGAAACATGAAGTAGAGAATCCATTACTGCCTTCGGTTGTGCAGCTAGGGAAGTCAGCTGATTTAATTTAGGCAAGGTAAGTGCAGCTACTTCTACGTCAGCCAGTTGTAATTCCATAGCAATGGCAGAGGAAAGCACATTTACCCCAATGATAATTCCTTTTTTACCCGGTTTTACCCGATGTACATTTGTCATAACTTGTGCGGCACCAACTGACATGACGCCTGGTAATGTCCATCCGGGTACCGGTATTGGTGACTCAGCAGCCCCTGTTGCGAGTAATAAATGCTCTGTCTTTAATATTTCTTGTTCTGTATAGACCGTCCATTCACTCTCTATTTTTTCCAGATTATGCACAGGGGTTTCCAACATAAATTTCACATCTGCAGCCAGTGCTTGATGATATAAATTAGCTGATTCCTTTATTCCATTCCACCAGTTGCCATTCGGTTCCTCGTAAAGCTGACCTAATAAACGTCCACCAGGTTTCATGTATTCATCGATGATGAGTACCTTCAATCCCTTGTTTGCACAAGTAATTCCGGCAGACAATCCGGCTGGTCCTGCTCCAATTATGATCACATCATGCATGTTCAGCACTCCAATCACGAACCGGTGTCGGCAATTTATTACCACTTTCCACTACTGTGCCATCTTCTAAGGGGGTGAGACATGCGCGAACTCCTTGCTTACCATTTACTTTTACCCTGCACTCAAAGCAATGTCCGATATTACAATAGATGCCCCGAGGTGTACCATTTTCTTCATGATACCGTAACGTTCGAACTCCATTTGCCAGTAATGCAGCAGCGATGGATTCATGCTTTCGACCTTTAAACGATTGTCCATTAAATGTGAAAGATACTTCTTCTGTATTTTCCAAACTTCCTAATACCGGATGATCTAGAATGCGCTCACTCATGATGGTCACCTCCTAAATCACCAAAGCTGATTGGGCGTATGGGCGGCTGATATTTTAAAGTAATTTGTTTACGGTTTTCTTTGCCCAGGGATTGGGTCAGTTTATCAACTAATGGCCTACATGTTCTACCCCCACAATATCCCATTCCTGCTCTTGTGCGAAGTTTTAATTCCCGTGCTGTGCAATTATATTTGACAGCGGTTTCATTTAACTCCCTGTATGTAACCTCTTCACATCTACAAACAATAATTTCTTGTTCTGTCATTAAAGTCACCTCTGTAAAGTAAATTCTGTACATATTAATTAATGCAAGAATGATGCCAGTTTGACAGATGCTTATTTAATACCTAGTTTGTTTAAGCGATTATATAATGTTGCACGGGTGATTTGCAGGTTTTTGGCGCAAAGCTGTTTATTACCATCGGCTTTTTTTAGTTCTTTTAAAAGAATATTTCTTTCTACCTCCTGTAGCATCTCATTTAGAGAACCATTTTCTTTATTAGGAAGTGTTGCTGCGCCACGTGCTGTATTTATCTTCTCTGAATCGAATTCAAAGGGGAGTTCCTCCGTGGTTATTTCCCCATTCTCTGAGAAAACAACCAGTCTTTCAACCACATTTTTAAGTTCTCTGACGTTTCCTGGCCAATCATGCTGAAGGAGCGCTTGCATGACTGTCTGGGATATTCCGTGAATCGGTCGGCTATATTTAATGGATATTTCATGCAGAAAATAATGGGTTAACTCAATGATATCTTCCGGACGCTTTCGTAGTGGAGGGATCTCGATACTGACCACATTTAGGCGATAGTATAGATCATCCCGAAATTTATTTTCCTTCACTAATTCAGCTAAATCCCGATTGGTAGCAGCGATTACTCGGAAGTCCACTTCAATTTCTTTTGTACCACCAACAGGGTAAAACTTTCGTTCCTGTAACAGTCGCAGGATTTTCACTTGCATATCCAGTGGCATCTCACCAATCTCGTCCAAAAATAAGGTTCCTCCTTGGGCGAGTTCGGCCTTTCCCTTTTTTCCTTTTTGATCTGCACCGGAAAATGCACCTCTTTCATATCCGAAAATTTCACTTTCGAATAAAGTAGAGGGAATGGCTCCACAATTAATGGCGACAAAAGGGGCTTTACTATCTTCACGTATATTATGGGCGGCTTTAGCAAATAGTTCTTTACCTACCCCGCTTTCTCCATGGATCAAAATTCCGGCTTCTGTTGTGGAGGCCTTTTTTAATTTCGTAATTGTTTTTTTGAGTGCAGTACTGTTACCTCGTATATGCTGAAATGGATCTTCCGTTGATGTGAGCTTGGTTACTTCTTTCTCTAAATGAAACAGTTTTTCTGTTGTTGTGTACAATTCCTCATTCAATCTGATCTGGCTGGTTATATCTGTTTCTGCAACAACTGCACCAATGATTTCTTCCTTAAAATAGACGGGGTTTGAATTAATCAATACTACTTTATTTTCACGTGCGAGATGCTGTTGGTGGTACACGGAAGTACCTTTTTCCAAAGCATTAAGGATCTCCAAATGTTCAGTGCTAAAGAAATCAATAATGGATTTTCCGATAATATCCTCCCTTTTTACAGAAAAAATTCCTTCTGCTCCTTTTGTCCACCCTACTACTTTTTTATCGTGATCAATGACGGTACACGATTCGTTAATCGTATTAAGAACTGTAGAAATATATGCTTGGAGCTGCTGGTATTTTTGAAATAATTCCTTACATATTCGTTGTGTGTTCAGGTAACCAACAATTTGATCAGAATCATTTAATACGATGAGCCAATCACTATTCTGTAATTTCTCTATTACATTGTTTAAATTTTCCTCGATACTTATTGTTTCACATAAGTGGTATACCAACTGTCTGTTCTGTTGTGAACAGGTAATATGGAATACTCCCTCGTTTGATTGCAAAAAAAGCGGTTCCTGTTTATTAGCCAGGCTTTCGATACCTTGTTTATCTAGTTCTTTGTCCATTATTAATGTGAAATCCGTAATTATAAAGGCTGTTATATCCTTAAAAGTTGAGAACATCCCACGTTCACTCCTATTGTATAGAATATTTTACACTTTTATAATATTTTTACACATTGGAAATCCAAAATCAACATAAGTTTGTATATTCTGCGAACTGATTTTTGGCATGGAAGTTGCATTATATTATGTAAGCGATAAATAGAGAGGAGGATAATGGTGGGGGACACAGTGCACAAGGATATTATTATAATTGGTGGCGGCATTATGGGTGCGGCTATTTCGTACTATTGCTCAAAGGCTGGCCTGGATGTAACTGTCTTAGAAAAAAAGGAATTGGCAAGTGGCACGTCTTCCAGGTGTGATGGAAACATACTTGCCATCGATAAAGACCCTGGTTTTGATAGTAAAATGTCTTTAAAGAGCCAACAGCTTGTACATGAGTTAAATAAGGAGCTGGAAGTTTCGTTTGAATACCGTAATCCCGGGAGTATCCTGGTCTGTGAAAATGATCAGGAGATGGAGGCTGCCCAGAGATGGGTGAACCAGCAACAGTCTGCTGGTTTGGATTTCAAGATGCTTGACCGAAGTGATTTAAGAAATGAGTCGAACTATTTTGCTGATGACCTTTATGGCGGATTAGAATGTCGGACAGATTCTACTGTTAACCCGTATATGCTTACGTATTCCATGTTTCATAGTGCTCAAAAAAACGGGACCCAGGTACATACTCATACTGAGGTGAAACGTATCTATAAAGATGCAACTGATCAGTTTGTAATTGAAACAACAAATGGTAATTTCACAGCAAATAAGGTTGTAAACGCATGTGGGGTCTGGGCTCCGTTTATAGGAGAAATGCTGGATATCGATATTCCGATTGCACCACGAAAAGGACAATTAATCGTAGCATCCAGACAGCAACCTGTAGGTTTACGCAAAGTTATGGAATTTGGCTATCTTATATCTAAATTTGGTGGTGAAAGGATAGTTGATCCAATTACTGAAAAATATGGCGTTGCTCTTGTATTTGAGCCAACAGAGAGTCAGAATTTTTTAATTGGCAGCAGTCGGGAATTTAATGGGTTTGACTTAAAGGTAGATCATCATGTTACCAAATACATTGCCAAGAGAGCGCTGCGATTTTATCCAAAAATGGCAGATATGACAGTGATCAGAACATATGCTGGCTTACGCCCATGGACAGAGGATCATCTTCCAATTATTTCAGAGGTAGAGGAAGTGCCGGGTTTTTATGTTGCAGCAGGTCATGAAGGTGATGGCATTAGCTTAGCAGCAGTAACTGGTAAGGTGATGGAAGAAATGCTCTCCGGAAAGGAAACATGTATCCCTACAGAACCTTTAAGGCATGACCGTTTTAGAGAGAAGGTGACAAGCTAGGTGGAATTTCAACGTTTATTTACAACCATAGACACCCATACTGGGGGAAATCCGACGAGAACGGTCTTAAGCGGGCTTCCAGAATTAAAGGGAGAAACAATGTCAGATAAGATGCTTTATATGAAGGAACATTACGACTGGATAAGGAATTTTCTAATGAATGAGCCAAGAGGTCATGATGTAATGTCTGGTGCCTTGATGGTAAATCCTTGTCATCCGGAAGCTGATTTCGGCGTTATTTATATCGAAACAGGCGGCTATTTGCCAATGTGTGGCCATGATACGATTGGCTTTTGTACAGCTCTTATTGAGGCAGGGATGGTCGAAGTGAACGAACCTTATACCTTGATCAATTTGGATACACCTGCAGGACTTGTCCGAACAAAAGTAAAAGTAGAATCCGGTAAGGCAAAAGAAGTAACCTTTGCAAATGTTCCTTCCTTTTTATTAAAGTCAATCGAAATGGAAGTAGCAGGTATTGGCAACGTAGAATGTGATATTGCTTATGGAGGGAATTTTTACGGAATTATCGATGCCCGTAAGCTTGGGATTGATCTAACAACGAAAAACGCTTCGGTAATTGTTGATAAAGCGATTACCATACGTAATGCAATTAATGAAAAGGAAGAGATTATTCATCCAGAATACCCATTTATCAAGGGACTGACACATATCGAATTTTACACCGATCCTGTTCATAAAGATGCTGACCTGAAAAACACGGTAGTAGTACCACCAGGCGGGATTGATCGTTCTCCGTGTGGTACAGGGACTTCGGCAAAGCTTGCTACATTATACAGTAGGGATGAGATTGGTGTGGATGAGTTGTTTGTGTATGAAAGTATTGTTGGTACGTTATTTAAAGCAAGGATACTGGAGGTAACAGACGTGAAAGGATTTCAGGCTGTCCTGCCAGAGGTGACTGGTTCTGCATGGATCATGGGGATGCATCGCTTTTTTTATAATGAAGATGACCCTCTTAAAGAAGGGTTTCTGTTAATTCCACCAATGGAAGGGCATTAGGAAGGGGGGGAAGGCATGAAAATCAATCAAATGTTAACAACCATTGATACCCATGTGTGTGGGGAGGTATTTAGAATTATTACTTACTCGCCAATGCAATTAGCCCAGATCAAGTCGGAGCAAAATGCTCTAACACAGCAATTTCATAAGGAAAAGGCATTATTATTAAATGAACCACGAGGCCATCGAGGGGTAAATGGATGTATTGTTACACCATCCAACAAGGCAGACTATGCCGTCTCATTTATCCATCATGAGAATGAAAGACATTTCAGTTATAGTGGTCTGCTGGCAACACTAACAGCTTTACTGGAGACTGGAAATATCCAAGTAAAAGAAGATGGAATTTATCATATAGAAACCATAAAAGGTACTTATCCTATACACGCTCGTTTTAATAATTCAAGTCAAGGTCTCGAATTACTGCATATTGCAAGTGATGTATGTAAGCTAATAGAAGAAAGCGAGAATTATAGCTTGGTTGAAATTGATCATTCAAGGAAGTATGTGCTTTTTCAACTTCCGAAGATCATCCCAGAGATTGATATGGCATACTTATCTGACATTTTGAAATGGGGAAAACAGACGGTTAATAGATTGAAGGAAGCGGTTCACTTTGAAGGCGTAATTCTGGCAGACCGTATTGCTGATAACGAGTTTAAATCCGTAACTTTTGAAAGAGATGGCGCCATTCTTCGATCACCCGGTATGGATACTACATTTGCACTATGTACAGCTTTTGAGAACGGAAGAGAGCCAAATGAATTGGTAAATCGAAGTATATTCGGAAGTGAATTCAGGGCAAAGGGGGTGGAAGGGAGTGAAAGGAGGTATTCTATCCAGACCCGACCATTCGTGACAGGGGAACACCAATTTATTTATGACCAAGAGGATCCATTGGAAGAAGGATTCTTATTAAAGTAGTAGCTCATGTATTTCAAATTTCAAAATGCAAGCGTTTTCTTTGCTGAATAAAAAAGGAGAGTGAAAAATGAGTGCTGATAAAAGATTGCCTACGTTATCTGAAGTCCTGTTTGTATTAGTATCCTTTATTCTAATTATGTTTTTCTTTGTTGTGGAATTTGGTATACCGATTCAGCTGGCATTACTGACAACATGGTTTATGATCATGCTTGTTGGCTGGAGGATCGGCTACAAATATAAGGAAATGCAAGATGGACTACTAAAGGGAATTTATGATGGCTCTGAAGCTGTCCTAATTCTTATTTCTGTTGGAGCTTTGATTGGAACATGGATTGCAGGTGGGATTGTGCCGAGTATTATTTATTACGGACTTTCGATTATCCACCCAAGTATTTTCCTTTTGGCAGCATTTGTGATTTGCACAATTACGTCCATAGCTACGGGAACGTCTTTTGGTTCTGCAGGTACAGCAGGAATAGCGATGATGGGAATTGGTGCAAGCTTTGGTTTACCATTACCCCTCGTAGCAGGCGCTGTTATTTCGGGTTGCTATGTTGGGGATAAACTATCACCTTTATCAGACACAACTGTAATGACTGCATCACTTTCCAAGGTGAATGTCATTGACCACATCAAGTCCATGCTATATGTAAGTGCACCTGCATTTGTAATTGCAGGAATCCTGTTTGTGGTAACTGGCTTTTTCTTTATGGAAAACAATGGGGATCTTTCTCAGGCTAAAGCTACAATGGCTTCACTTGAGGAGTATTTTAATATTGGTTGGTACATGGTTATCCCAGCAGCAATCGTCATTATTTTATTGGCGATGAAAATGCCATCCATTCCTGTCATCTTATTTGGAGCATTACTTGGTTCTATTTGGGCCTTTCTATTTCAAGGTGTTGGTATCTTGGATTCTATCAATATTTTGTATGCCGGAAGTGAAATAAGTTCTGGTGTTGAATTCATTGACAACCTGCTTAATAGGGGCGGCATCGTCTTTATGTTAGATGTAATAGTGTTAATTCTGTTTGCACTTGGTGTTGGTGGATTAATGGAAAAAACAGGTATCTTACGAGTGATATGTCTAAAGATGTTGTCATGGGCTGACAATGCTGGTAAGACAACGGTTACTACGTTGCTTTCCGGATTCTTTGGAAACTTCTTCGGTGGCGCAGCTTATGTTTCCATTATCACAGCGAGTAAAATAACGGAGGAAAACTATGACCGTTTAAATATTGATAGGCGCGTTCTCTCAAGAAATACAGAAGCAGGAGGAACAGTAACAACGCCTATGGTTCCATGGTCTGATGGTGGTGTGTTTATGGCAGCAACTCTTGGTGTTTCTACAATAGCCTATCTGCCATTTCTGTGGTTTAACTTTTTGGTAATTATTATCTCTGTTCTTTATGGGTACACCAATAAATTTATTTGGTATACCAACCAAGACAGAGAGAATGTAAAGAAACAGGATGATCAGAAAATAGCAAGTTCATAAAACAATTTAGGAGGAATTCAAATGAAAGAATTAGTAGGAGCATATCCGGTTTTAATTACACCAATGTTTGACAATGAAGAAGTAAATTATGATGGACTAAGAGATAATATCGAACATTTTATTAATCAAGGCGTAGCCGGAATTGTTGTTAACGGAAGTACTGGAGAATTCGTGAGTTTAACAAAAGAGGAAAAGTTTAAAACTGCTGAACTGGCTGTGGAACAAGTAGCCGGACGTATTCCATTAATTATTGGTACTGCAGCTGAGACGACAAAAGATGCAATTATGTACACACAACATGCAGAAGAGGCCGGAGCAGACGCTGCATTAGTAATCAATTCCTATTATGCTCATCCGAAAGATGAAGAAGTCTATGCGCATTTTAAGGCAGTAGCCAATTCTGTTAGCATCCCAGTGATGATATACAACAATCCATTTACCTCAGGTGTCGATATTGGAACGGAAACGATTCTTCAAGTAGCTCGTGATGTGGATAACATTACACATATAAAAGAGTCTAGTGGGGAAATTCGTAAAGTTCGTGATATTACACGTCAAGGGAAAGGGTTTCTGAAAACATTCTGTGGCGCAGATGACCTCGTTCTGGAATCACTATTAGTTGGAGCAACAGGCTGGATCTCAGTTGCAGGAAATATTGTTCCGAAGATTGCTACCGACTTGTTCACTAGTGTCCAAGAGGGTGATTTAGATAAAGCGTGGGAACTATATGATCAGATTCTTCCATTATGTAATTTCCTGGAGGGTTCAGGTAAATATGTACAGATTGTTAAACGTTCCATGGATTTACAAGGACTTGCGGGAGGGCCATCCAGGAGACCAAGATTATCATTAACGGAGGAAGAGGATGCTAAATTGAGAGAAATCCTGGAAACTCTATCAAATCTATATCTATCAAAATAAATATTCGAGGAGGATGTTATCATGCTTACTTCACAAATAGATTTAAAACCAAAGGTAAAAGCGTTTTTAGAGGGGGAGAAGGAGCTATTTATCAATGGGGAGTATGTTCCCTCAGTTAGTGGAAAGAAATTTGAAGTAGTTAATCCGGCCACAGAAGAAGTGTTAGCCAGAGTAAGTGAAGCACAAAAAGAGGACATTGATCTAGCAGTCAAAGCAGCACGCCAAGCGTTCGAGGAAGGGGAATGGAGAACAATTACTGCAGCTGAGCGATCACATCTCATTTACAAATTTGCTGATTTAATAGAGCAGAACCGTGAAGAACTTGCCCAATTAGAGTCACTTGATAATGGGAAACCATATTCAGTTGCACTTACCGATGATATTGATGGCACTGTGGAACATTTTCGCTACTATGCTGGTTGGGCAACAAAGGTGCTTGGTCAGACAGTTCCTATCTCACAAGACTATTTAAATTATACCGAGCATGAACCAGTAGGGGTTGTCGGTCAAATTATTCCTTGGAATTTTCCTTTATCGATGGCTTCTTGGAAATTAGGCGCAGCTTTAGCTACCGGTTGCACATCTGTTATTAAGCCTGCCGAGCAAACACCACTATCATTATTATATGTCGCTAGTTTGCTCAAGGAAGCTGGCTTTCCAAAAGGGGTTGTCAATATTGTGCCTGGCTTTGGGAAAATAGCCGGTGAGGCAATTGTTAACCATCCGGATATAGATAAACTTGCCTTCACTGGTTCAACAGCTACGGGGAAGTCCATTATGCGTAAAGCTGCGGATACGGTTAAAGATATCACATTGGAGTTGGGTGGCAAATCGCCAAACCTTATCTTGGAAGATGCAGATATTGAAAAGGCGATCGAAGGGGCATATGAAGGAATAATGTATAATCACGGACAAAATTGTAGTGCAACCTCACGTGTTTATGTGCATAGAAAACATTATGATCGCGTAGTAGAAGAGTTGGCCAAACGGGCCCAGGCAACAAAGCTAGGTAATGGAATGCACCCGGAAACAGAAATGGGGCCACTTGTCTCCAAAAGGCAATTTGAAAGAGTACTAGATTATATTAAGATCGGAAAAGAAGAAGGTGCCAGACTTGTAGTTGGTGGAGAGAGGGAATTTGATAAAGGCTACTTTGTCCAGCCTACTGTATTTGCAGATGTTGAAGACCATATGCGTATTGCAAGAGAAGAGATATTCGGTCCAGTAGTTGCCGTGTTCCCTTTCGATACTACCGAGGAAGCTATTCAGCGTGCAAATGATAGTGATTATGGACTTGCAGCGGCAGTGTGGACGGAAAATATCCGTACAGGGCATCAAGTGGCTCGGCGCCTAAAAGCTGGTACAGTATGGATCAATGATTGTAATCAGGAGAATCCGGCAGCAGCATTTGGCGGATATAAGCAATCAGGTATTGGCCGTGAAATGGGCAACTATGCGCTGGATAATTATACAGAAGTAAAAAGTGTTTGGGTGAATTTACAATAAAGATAAGCCGCCTGAGATAAGGGCGGCTTATTTATATATATATTGTGATTCAAAATAGAATATTAATAAAGGCACTCCTGTTTACAACGGAAATGGTTCAGTAGCAAACCTTTATATAATACAAAAATTTATATTTAAGTTTTATCAAGGTATAAATACCTACACCCGAAATGAAGTAACAGGTTGAAAGTCTTGGGTTATTTATTCATTTATCTGTATATTCAGGCGTACAAACGTAAATTAAATGATAAGAAGAGTTAAAATTCAAATAGATGTTAATAACTTGCGTATCCTCCGTATTACTAAGCAATAGTGCTTTTGACTTTGTATCCCCTTACAACTATACTTATGAACATGTTCATAAAATGAATCTGTTTAAAATATGATTAATATAATGAACATCAACCTTCCTATTAAAGCTCATTTTTAAACTGATTTACCTGAGTTTGTGAATTAAATCTCATGAAAGGAGTGCTTCAATGACGGATCAAAAAGATGTGCTACGAGTAGAAAATCTCAAAACCTATTTTTATATGAAAAATAAAAAAGTTGCGAAAGCAGTTGATGATGTATCTTTTTCAATTAAGCGCGGCGAAACGGTAGCATTGGTAGGTGAGTCTGGTAGTGGCAAGAGTATGACGGCCTTATCCATTATGCAATTAATTAAAAAACCCGGCAAAATAGCTGGCGGGAATATTTCCCTTGAAAATCAGTCGCTTACTGGTTTTTCCAAGAAGAAATTCGAGCGAATTAGAGGGAATGAGATCGGCATGATATTCCAAGAACCAATGACCGCTCTTAACCCTGTATTTACGGTAGGCAATCAAATTATTGAAATGATTGTTAAGCATAAAAAGGTTAGTAAAAAAGAAGCACGAAACAAAGCAATTGAGCTATTGGAGGTCGTGGGTATTTCACGCCCGGAGCAAATCATCAACAATTACCCTCATCAGCTTTCTGGTGGTATGCGTCAAAGAGTCATGATTGCGATGGCGATTTCATGTGAACCGAAGCTGCTTATTGCTGATGAGCCGACAACTGCTTTGGATGTTACTATTCAATTGCAAATAATGAATCTTCTATTTAAACTCCAAAAAAAATTCAACATGGCTATCCTTCTTATCACGCACGATTTAGGTGTGGTAGCCGAATATGCAGATCGTGTCATGGTAATGTATGGGGGGCAAATTGTAGAACAATCCGTTACAAAGAAGGTGTTGTTCGACACAAAGCATCCGTACACTGAAGGGCTGCTAAACAGCCTTCCTGATATGGATCATCCAACATTACGTTTAAAAGCGATTAAAGGGACGACCCCACCTGCTTCTGCATTTCCAACAGGATGCCGATTCGCTCCACGTTGTCCTTATGTAATGGAAGAATGCATATCACAAAATCCACCACTTTTTGATACAGGTAACCATCATCTTTCACGATGTATTCTTCATAAAGAAGGAGTTGAAACAGATAACAATGGCACAGGAAACCAGTCAAAAAATAAACTTACCATCTAAACAAGATCTAAACATGTTCCATCACAAACAAGCCTCTAGCGCGTCTGAGGTTATAAAGGTTACCAATATCAAAAAATACTTCCCTATTAAAGGTGGTCTCTTAAGACGTCCCGTAGGGCATGTGAAAGCTGTAGATGACGTCTCCTTTGCAGTTAATAGAGGAGAGACACTTGGCCTTGTTGGAGAGTCCGGTTGTGGCAAGTCAACACTAGGAAGGGTCCTTGTACGACTGTTAGACGCGACGAGCGGTGAAATCAGCTTTAAAGGTGAAACAATAACTAACTTATCCCCTCGAAAAATGCGTTCTTTCCGTAAATCCATTCAAATGATATTTCAAGATCCATTTGGTTCATTAAATACCAAAATGAGTATCAGGCAATTAATAGAAGAACCACTCATTGTTCAAACTGACTTGTCCAAAGCGGAACGGAAAGAAAAAGTGGAAAGCATGATTCAAAAAGTAGGATTGCGTATTTCCGATTTGCAGAAATATCCTCATGAGTTTTCCGGTGGTCAAAGACAGCGAATTGGTATTGCAAGAGCGCTCATCATGAACCCGGAGATCGTTGTATGTGATGAGGCCGTGTCAGCACTTGATGTATCTATTCAAGCACAGGTACTTAACTTAATGAAAGACTTACAGGAAGAGTTAGATCTGACATATGTATTTATTTCGCACGATTTAAATGTGGTCCATCATATGAGTGACAGAGTGGCAGTGATGTATTTGGGGCGCATCGTAGAGATGTCTTCAAATGAGGATATTTATGCAAGACCTCTTCATCCGTATACTCAATCTTTGCTACAGGCTATTCCGACAGTGTCGGAAACCGAAAATGATCGGCAAGTAACTATAACGGGAGACGTACCGAACCCGGCCAATCCACCGTCGGGGTGTGCATTTCGAACAAGGTGTCCATTTGCAAGTGAAATATGTTCACAAAAAAGACCTGAGCTGCAGGAAGTAGAATCTGGTCACTTTGTAGCCTGCCATTTATACAATAAGGATTTTAATGAAAAGGTGACAAAATAAAGGAGATGACTAAACATGAAAATAAATAAGTTATTTGTTTCTATTACATTGCTACTCATGTTAATTGTAACCCTTACAGCATGCAGTAATAATTCAGGGAATGGGAGTGAAAACGCCAACGCAGAAGATCCAGGTGAACCGCAGGAAGGCGGTAAGGTCGTAGGGGCTATGGGAACTGCGCCTGGCGGAGTATTTAATCCAATTTTTTATACCGATTCCTATGAAGAAAAAATGCTTGAATTCACACATGAAAGCCTTGTTACTCAAAATGACAAGCTTGAATTCACACCACAGCTAGCAGAAGAATGGACAATAAGTGAGGATCAAACCGAAGTCACTTTCAACATTCGTAAAGATGTTAAATGGCATGATGGAGAGGACTTTACCGCAGATGATGTTGTCTTTACATATCAAACCTTGATGGACCCTTCCTATGTAGCTTCCGGAGGGCTAAGAACCATTTTTGTTGAACCATTAAAAGGTTATGAAAGCTACAGCAAAGGGGAAACAGATAAATTTGAAGCAGTGGTTGCAGAAGATGAGTATACCGTTACATTTAAATTTGACCAACCGAATGCCAGCTTACTATACTACACAAGTTTTCCGATAATACCAAAACATATATTTGCGGACATGCCGATTGCCGATATTATAAAAGCACCTGAATCCCGTGACCCTGAAAAAGTGGTTGGTACTGGACCATTTAAGTTCTCCAGTATGGTAGAACGTGAAAGCTATGAAATGGTCCGTCATGATGATTATTGGCAGGGAAAGCCTTATTTGGAAAAGGTTGAATGGAAAATTGTAGAGCCATCTGTCATGATTGGTCTTTTGGAAAAGGGCGATATTGATTTCATTGCACAGCCTGATAATATTCCAGCAGCTGATTTCGAACAAGTGGCAGGGAATGAAAATATTAAAACAATTAAGCAGCCGGATTTCAGTATTGACGTTCTTGGATTTAAGCTCAACCACCGGACAGCTAAAGATGTCCAAAATAAAGCGATCAATCCTGATAACTGGAAAGTCAATGAGAAAATTGCTAATCCGAAAGTTCGCCAGGCGATTGCCTATGCAATTAATCGTGAAGGCATTGTTAAAGGTCTGTTATTTGGCCAAGGAGAAGTGGTCGAATCACCAATACCACGTAAGTTCTGGGCATATGACGATGAGGCTGTAAATCATTATGATTTCGATCAGGAACAAGCGAAGAGTATTCTTGATGAGGAAGGTTATGTGGATACAGATGGAGATGGTATGAGAGAAGACCCAGACGGTAATAAGTGGATTCTAAATTTAAATTACCCAGCAGGCAAGGATCGCCAAGGGCCTATTATTGAGCAGCAACTGGAGGAAGTAGGTATTAGTGTGGATTTGCGTCAGCCAAAGGAATTCTCTGCATTTCTAGAAGATATTGAGAATGATAATAATGACTGGGATCTCTACCTGATTGGCTGGGGACTGAATAGACGAGACCCTGACCCATCTGAGATTTATTCTATTAAAACACCTTATAATTATGCTAGATGGAACAACAAAGAGGCAGACAAGTTACTTAAAGATGCGACAGAAGGTGCAGATGCATTTGAACAGTCTAAACGAAAAGAAATTTATGCTGAATGGCAGGAGATATTTTCTAGAGATCTACCTGAATTGATTTTATATGAAGAACAGGCGCTATGGGGATATAATAACCGATTGCATGGCATTGATCCATTGCCATTTACTATGTATAACAATACGCACGAATGGTGGGTAAGCAAATAACAATAGATATTGAAACCCGATGATATGGGCTTACAGTTACACGGCCTAAGGAAAGAACTTTTACCAGTATCTGCACTAGCACGTTATGGTTGTTATTAACCGAAAGTTCATCTCCATAAGATATAGGAGCACTAAGACGGTGTTTGGACGCAATGGACATATTCAGTCGCCTTGCGTTCTTCCCGTTAATTGTGGAGATATCGTAGTGAAGAAGTGTATCGTTTTTAATGGCGGTGTTACATTCAAATTTACTGTGATCAAAAACGTTAGTAGATAACTATTTTTAAATTACATCATAAGGGGTGATCAAATGGCTCAATATATTATACGGCGGATACTTGTGTTTATCCCCATGCTATTTATTCTAACCATAATCATTTTTAGTCTTGCTAAAGCAGCCCCAGGTGATCCGTTTACGAGAAATATTGACTCTAGTGTTGACCCGGAGGTTTATGAACAACAGCGGGAAGCACTCGGCTTAAATGATCCATTACCCGTTCAATATTTTCATTGGCTCGGGGGATTTGTTACAGGGGACTTTGGTGAGTCACTCCAATATAAAGGCCGCTCTGTGGAGAGTATTGTCGGAGAGAGGGCTACAAATACGGTTTACCTGAGTTTGTTTGCGCTTTTTATTACCTTTATTTTTGCCATTCCAATTGGGCTTTACTCGGCAAGGAACCCTTATTCTATGCTTGACTATACGGCAACTACATTTGGTTTTTTAGGCTTGGCTATTCCTAACTTCTTCTTCGGTCTTGTTGCCATTTATGTATTTTCTATTAACCTTGGCTGGTTTCCGGCTCAGGGCTCTGTGTCAGGGAATACAGAGGGAATTGCGCGTATCTGGGATCGCTTGCATCATCTAGTTCTTCCAGGCTTTACGCTTGGTCTTGCAGGTATTGCTACATATATGCGTTATGTACGCTCCGAAGTCATGGATATTATGGAGAGTGATTATATCCGTACCGCAAAAGCTAAAGGGATGAGTGAGTCGAATATCTTGTATAAGCACACACTTAGAAATGCACTAATCCCCATCATTACACTACTGGGATTCGAACTGGGAATCCTGTTAGGTGGTGCGGTGATCACTGAACAGGTGTTTAACTATCCAGGTCTCGGTTCATTATTTATCGATTCTATTGTGAACAGAGATTATCCAGTTATTATGGCAATTAATCTATTACTTGGAACAACAATTTTATTTGGAAATTTGCTTGCTGATATTTTATATAGTTTTGTTGATCCAAGAATTCGGTATGATTGAGGGGTGAAAATATGAAAGGAAGTAATAATGGCGTAGCACTTAATATGGATGAGCAGCATGGGGATCATATTGAAAAACCTAAAACCCCTGCAAAAATGGCTCTGGAGCGATTTTTGCAAAACAAACTTGCTGTGATCGGCACAATTGTCTTAGTCATCATTGTATTAATGGCTGTATTTGCACCACTATTGACAAGTCAGGATCCAACAAAGAGTGATCTGATGCTTGTTGAGAATAAACCATCCTCCGAGCATATTCTTGGTACAGACGGATCCGGTCGGGATAATTTCGCCCGATTGTTGTATGGTGCAAGGACATCGTTAATCGTTGGATTTAGTGCCATGCTATTTACACTTGTGTTTGGAATTATAACAGGAAGTCTGGCAGGTTATTATGGAGGTAAAGTAGATGCATTGATTATGAGAGCAGCTGATTTGGTTTATGCTCTTCCTTTCTTTGTCCTTGCATTGACAATTATTTCAATTGTTGATGAAGTGACAATTGGCATCTTCGTTATTGTGATTGCCTTTACTACATGGCCGAATTTGGCCCGAATTATTAGAGCGACATTTCTCAGTTTACGGGAACAAGAATTTATTTTGAGTGCAAGGGCGATCGGAGCAGGGGACATGCGTACAATTTTTAAACATTTTCTTCCTAATGCGCTTGGGCCTATTGTTGTTAATGCAACATTAATGATGGCTACAATGATTATTATTGAGTCTGGTATGAGCTTTATAGGAATGGGGATACCCCAGCCGACACCGACATGGGGAAATATGATATCAGAAGCTCAAAACATTAGAATCTTACGCAACCATCCTGAAGCATGGATTCCGCCTGGACTTCTTATATTATTAACCGTTTTATCAATTAACTTTATTGGTGACGGCTTGCGTGACGCCTTTAATCCCCAGAGTGATCAACGTTAAGGAGAATGTTGATCATTCTCTAAATTTAACGTAGAAATGTGCTGAACCTTTTTCATAAAACGATAAATGTAAAATGAGATCAATGATCAATAGTAAAATCAACTAGTTGCTGTGTTGTCCGACTTTTGAAGGGAAAATGGATTGTTCCAGTCATTATATTTCCATGTGGAGTGTGAAGGAATGAACGAAAAACGAAAAGAAATTCAGAAGGCAAGAATGTGGAACTACTTTTTGGATGCAACCGAAGAAATTATTAATGAAAAAGGATTACAAAAAATAACCATTCGGGAAATTGCTGATAAAGCGGGGTATACGAGTTCTACCGTTTATAATTATTTTCAAGATATTTCCCATTTGAAGTTTTTTGCGGTCATGCGTTATACCCGTCCTTATATACAGGAATTACCAAAATATATGGCATTAGGAAAAAATACCACCGAACAATGGCTGTATGCATGGGAATGCTTTTGCAAACATTCATTTAAGCTACCGGAGATTTATTCTTTACTTTATATCGATAATCTTGGTAAGGTTCCTGACGAATTAGTACATGAATATTATGCGGCATATGCCAATGAATTGGTTAATCTATCTGAGGAAGTAAGATCCATTATAGTAGAACATAATATTTCGACTCGTAGCTCATTATTTATAAAGCCAGCTATTGATGAAGGATTTATCCATGAAGAAGATGTATCATACATTGCGGATACAACGATGTTGATTTGGACAGGGATGATAACAAATCTACTTAATTTAAGGAGAAATTATACAAAAAAGGAAGCCGCTAAAAAGACAATGGCCTACGTTTATCAAACTATCTTAAATACCGTCCCGGCTGATAAACAATCTGCCATCAATTATGCGTACGAGGAAAATAGAGAAATATGACCAGTGGGGTTGCACTTGGGATGAATTCTAGCACTTTCATGCATAAATGCCAGCACAGAATCAGTAGAAAGTGGGGTAAATAGTGAGTCGAAGAGGTAAGTTTAGTTTATTAATTAGTATCCTTCTAGCTTTATGTATAGTTGGACGTAGAGGAAAACAAGCACAAATGCAAATGAGCAAAAAACGAACATCGGACGAGTCTCATGCCTTTAAAAAGGCCATTCGTGAGAAGGTTTGGGTGGAAACATCTGTTGACAGCGATCACGACGGGAAGAAGGACCGTGTGAAAGTAGATATTATCCGGCCAGAGGAAACAGAGAAAGGGATACAGGTTCCGGTTATCTATAACATGAGTCCATACAATGCGGGACTTGTCTATCCGGACTATTACAATGTAGATGAAGAGCTTCATTGTCCAGCTCCTTCCTTTACAGAGGAGTATCATTATGATAAATACTTTGTTCCGCGAGGTTACGCAATGGTAAACGCCAGTAGTATCGGTTCAAAGGGATCTGACGGCTGTCCAACAACGGGGGACCCACAGGAGCTACTGGCGGCTAAGGCTGTTATTGATTGGTTGAATGGACGTGCCGATGGTTTTGATGAATCTGGAAATAATATTTCAGCATACTGGACGAACGGAAAAACCGGAATGATTGGCTTGTCCTATGAAGGCACCATCCCGAATGGGTTAGCGACATTGGATGTTCCTGGTTTAAAAACAATTGTGCCAATTGGGGCCATTAGTAATTGGTATGATTATTACAGGGCAAATGGAGCGGTAATTGCTCCTGGTGGATATCAGGGTGATGATGCGGACCGTTTGGCTAAAGGTGTTTTGACACGGGACAATCCTGACGTATGCATGGAATGTATGGATCAGATGGAAAAAGAACAGGATCGTAAAACAGGTGATTACAATGCGTTCTGGGATGAGCGGAATTATTTAAACGGCGTACATAATTTGAAGGCAAGTGTATTTCTTGTACATGGATTAAATGATATGAATGTGAAGAGAAAGCAGTTTGCCCAGTGGTGGGAAAAGCTGAAACAACATGATATACCACGAAAGCTTTGGCTGCATAACGGTGGACATATTGATCCGAAAGTAACTGGTGGTGATAAGTGGCTAAAGACACTCCATCGCTGGTTTGATTTTTGGTTGTATGATAAGGACAATGGTGTAATGGATGAAGCACAAGTGACCATTCAACAACCTGATGATACATGGATTCAACAAACGGAATGGCCCCATATAGACGCCCATAACACATTGTTTTATCTTGGCACGGATCCAAGTGGCAGAGGGGCCCTCCAAGAATTTGAGGGAGCAAGTGAAGAAGAAAAGGCTACATTTACGGACAATGCCTTCATGAAAGCAGAGGAATTAGTGAAGAAGCCCGAAGTAATAGCCCCGCATCGTTTGGCATACGTGACTTCAAAGCTTGATAGTCCAATACGTATCAGTGGATTTCCACAATTATCAATTCAGGCAAGTGTAGATCATCCAGCAGCTAATTTGACGGCATTATTAGTTGATTATGGCCCTGACGGTGCGACAGTCGTTACCAGAGGATGGATGGATGCATGCAATGTGGACTCGATTTGGCAATCAAAGGCTTTAGATCCTGGTCGTATATATACCTTCGAATGGGATATGGAACCACATGACTACAAATTTGAAAAAGGACATCAAATTGGTCTTGTACTTATGTCGAGTGATTATGAATATACAATCAGGCCGAAGACCAGTGTAAGTATTACTGTTCATTATGGTAAAAGTCACGTGATACTTCCACTTGTACACGTTTAGTAAATACAAAGGGAAGAGGAGTTGGAGCATCATGGTTTTTAACGTAAACGATTCTGATAAAAGAAATATTAAAACAGCGTATCCAAGAGAAATAATAAAGAAAGAGCATGTATGGATTCCTTTATCTGATGGTGCAAAATTAGCTGCTACAATCTGGCTGCCGAAAGATGCCGAGGAGAAGCCTGTGCCAGTGATTTTGGAATATTTGCCGTATCGTAAAGATGATTTTACGGCAATACGCGATTCCATTCGTCATCCTTATTTTGCCGGACATGGCTATGCATCTATACGAGTGGACATAAGGGGAACAGGGAATTCAGACGGGATTTTGCTGGATGAATATTTAAAACAAGAGCATGATGATGCACTGGAGATTTTTGATTGGGTGTGCAAACAGCCTTGGTCGACAGGTAGCATTGGGATGATCGGCAAATCATGGGGAGGATTTAATGGGCTCCAAATAGCTGCGAGAAAACATCCAGCATTAAAAACAATTATTACCTTGTGTTCCACAGATGACAGATATGCGGATGATGTGCATTATCGAGGTGGCAATATACTTGCTTCAGATATGTTGTGGTGGGCGTCTACGATGTTTGCCTACAGTGCACGCCCTCAAGATCCGGAAGTTGTTGGGGAAGGCTGGAAGGAAAACTGGCTGCAACGTCTAAATACTACTCCATATGTTAATGAATGGATGAGTCACCAACGAAGGAACGATTACTGGAAACACGGTTCGGTCTGTGAGGATTATTCCGCCATTCAAATTCCGGTTTTTGCAGTAAGTGGCTGGCAGGACGGTTATACAGATGCCGTTTTCCGCATGATAGAAAATCTCCCATATGCAAAAGGATTAATTGGTCCATGGGCACATGAATTTCCGGAAGTAGCTACACCAGAACCAACGATCGGCTTTCTTCAAGAATGTCTTCGCTGGTGGGATCAATGGCTTAAGGGGGTTGATACTGGGATGAAGGATGAGCCTAAATTAAGGTCTTATATTCAAGATAGCGCACTGCCACAGGTCAACTATGATGAACGCCCAGGAAAGTGGGTTGTAGATACAAGCTGGCCGTCAACTCAAGTAAATGAAGAGAAGTTTTGGCTGAATAAAAGCGGAACAATGACACAAGAACCGTGCGCTACTAAAAAGGTGCTCATACCAAGTGTCCAGGAGCATGGTTACTATGCTGGGGTGTATTGCCCTTTTGGTGAGGCGGGTGATCTTCCATCTGATCAACGGTTGGAAAACGGTAAATCAGTTGTTTTCACATCGGAGCCTTTCGATGCGGATGTCGACCTTCTCGGACATCCTATCTTTCATATGGCATTCACCTCTGATCAAGCAAATGCGCTTGTGGCTGTCCGACTAAGTGATAAAGCACCAACTGGTGAGTCTACACTTATAAGCTGGGGCATGTTGAATTTAAATCATCTTGAATCACACGAAAAGCCAACTCTATTGGAAAAAGGAAAGGTTTATCATGCTTCAATTAAATTAGATAGTATCGGGCAAAATCTTCCCGCAGGCCATAGATTAGAAGTTGCGTTGTCACCAACATACTGGCCACAGGCTTGGCCATCACCAAAACCTGTCACACTAGAAGTAATCACAGGTGAGGATACTTTATTAAGCTTGCCTGTTCGTACACCAGACCCGAAGTTGGATTCTACGATTCATTTTAAACCGTCTGAAACAGCACCAGTTATTGAGCGTGAAATTTTGCGTGAGGAAAGTAGAACACGCGAAGTTACTCATAGTACAATTACGGACAAATGGAAATTAGAGGATTTTTCTGATGAAGGCGAACGCCGTCTCATTCATAATGGGTTAAAGCACGGTAGCATTAATAAAAATACGTACTCCATCAAATCCGGTGACCCATTATCCGCACATATTAGATGTGAATGGGAGATGACATTAGGACGGGAAGACTGGGATATCAAAATGTATACGGAAAGCGAAATGACAAGTGATGAAACAACATTCTATTTAACTAACAAACTTACTGCTTATTATAATAAAGAGGAATTTTTCACTCGAACATGGAAAAAACAAATTCCAAGAGACTTTCAGTAGCTTGAAGTACGTATAAATTGCTTACTGTGAGCAAATAGAATTCATATGGAAAAAAGGTGCAACGAGGATAACACAATATGCTCGTTGCGCCTTTTTATGTTAATTATCTTTCCGTTAAAGGAATCTCATCATAATCCTCTACATCCAATGCATGAACTTCCTCTGTTGCAACACTCTCCAATATACCATATACACCTGTTTCTACAGCTTTTGTTAGTTGCCCGAGTTTCTTTTGTCCGTAGCTTTGGGTTTGGCCAGTGATTTCAAACAGTACTGCACCACTACCATTAAGGGCAAAGGATCCAAGTGCGGTTCCTGGTAAATCTAATGCCTGAGGGTAAAGTGAGACATTTCCAAAAGGAGAATTCCCCATTTGCTGTAATGCATTATATGCAGCGACATTAAGCTGTTTAGAAAAATCAACATTATAATCATCTGCATATTCACGGTACTTTTCCCCTTCTGGTGTATCTGGATGTGGAATAAACACTCCTGACAAGGATAAGGTCACCGGATCATCTGTGCCTTCAATTACATATTCACCTTGATGATGTAAATCTACAAAAACATCGACCTTACCATGTTGTTCTTGTAAATTTTTATACACATCCCGAACTGTTTGTGCTTCTGGTGTAATAAACCAGCCTGGCTCAGAAGATGAATTAGGGAAATCCTCCGGCTGTGGCTGATAATTCAGGTCAGGATTGAAATCACGATTCACATCGAAACCTGGGGTCGAAGCATAGTCCCAATATTTATTTGTATAGGTATAATAATTCCAAGACGGCTCTACGCCCTCCAATTGTGGGAATTGGTCCACTACCTCAGCCCATGTCATATCATTACCGCGTCGATTTAGCTCGGTAGCATCCGGGTTAATCATAGGCATGGCTACAATTGTTAATTCCTCTCTAAGCTGTTTCATTTTCGGAGAATAAATAGCATCTTGCGCACACTTTGTATAAATAAGCCATCAGGCAGAAGGAGCTAAACGACAAATACTGCCTAAATAATTCCTGGGAAATAAATTAGGAAATGATGTCGAAGGGAGAAGTGTATTTCGACGTTTGATAATGAGGGAGAGGGTTATAACCAGAAGAATTAAAGCACGTAGCTTGAAGTAGCAGTATTAGCATGGTATTTAGTAAATATGCTTAAAAAATATATGTCATATCTTGTTCGCTTGTTGAAGAGGAACGGTCATGCTAGTATAAATATCTGAAAAAGGAGGGGGATACATTGAGTAAAGTAACGTTGGATAATATATTCCAAGCGATTTTAGAAGTTTCTGAGGACGTGAAGGAACTCAAAACTAGAATGGGCAATGTAGAAAATCGACAAGCAAAATTAGAATCAGATCTTCAGAGAGTGGAACTATCGATTAAAAAGGAATTGCGAAAAGTACATTAAATAATTGCGATTACTGCTAATGAGAATTTAGACATAAAAACACGTATTTCTATTCTTGAGAACTAAGTAAATGTGCCAATTCCCAAAGAAAATTTTTTATACTCCTCTTTTAATCTCATCAATTAATCCTACGTACTTTTCCTTACATTAAAAAGGTTAGCTGTCTCGCCATTGCCATTTTAGAGGTGAAAAAGGAATCGGTTTATCTTTACCGACTCCTTTCTTAAGACTTTATAAAGTTAGTTTTCAGTAGTAGCCATGGTTTGTTTCAGAATGGAGTTCCCCTGTGAATTTTAGCAATAGCGCTGGGTGTTGCTTCTGCCTATCAATGAGGAGTAAGTTGTTTATGCTTTTCTTCATTTATTTGTATTTCTTTACTCCCGAAGCCATCTTCTAGCTTCATCCGCTTCTTCCAATGAAAAGCGTTCGATTTCAACTCCTGGAATGACCTTATTTTGATCTATACGCATAAAGGTATCATCCGCGACAATAGCACTCTTATTAATGCTCTTTAAGTGGGCAACAACCTTAAATGCCTCCAATAACGCTTTAGGAGTATTGCCTTCAATGTTTTTGAAAATGAATAAAATGTTGAGTGGTTCCTCTTGAAGTTTTTTCGCTTTCAATGCTTCTTTAAATAATTGTAAATCCTCCTGTGTTGCTGTTCCTTCTGTTGTTACTTCTAACAATTCACCTTGTTTTTCTCCATCAAGTTTTAGCATATCTCTCATCCTTTCGAGTAGCTTTATATATTAAATTCCTTTCCAGGGAGGGAATGAAACATGAGATCAAATACTACATTTGAGTATGCTTCCACAGGATCTTTTGTATACATAAAAAAGCAATTTTTGGCAAAGTAAGTGTTAGAAATGAAGAATGGCTCTCCCTGTGAATAGTACAGAAAGAGCCGCTTCGGAACTTTTAACTAGGTGATAGTAGAAGGAACCCCTTGTTATAAGGACTCCATTAATTCAACATCTGAAACTAAAACTATTTGGGCCGAGTCATGTAATTGTGGGGAACTGTTTGGTATAGGAGTAGGTTGTGGGTAAACTTCAAATCTTCTTACATCATAATCATTGGAAATGAAACCGCCACCCAACCCTTCGTTTATCATTCGGTCAACCTCCATATGATTATCATGGTCAGTAAAAGCAGCCAATCGGGATCACCTCCTTTTCATAAGTATATCATAAATTGTCTTATTTTTCTGTTACTTCATCTGGAGGCGTCTATTACTTGTTGAATTAATTGGTGGTTTCTACTGATGTATATCACACCGTACTCGAATTTCCCCCTTACCTATTGTATTCTAACAATCAATCTATTAATTTCAATGGGGGTATATCATGCCAAGAGAGATTTTTTATTCTGGATTAGTTCAATTGGAAAAGCCGGTAAAAACAAATTTACAAGCGTTTGCTGACTATGGCGCAGATGGGGTTGAATTATTCCTGGATGGACCCCAATGGAACGATAAGGAAGCTAGCTTTTCAGAAGTAAAAACATACCTCAATTCTTATCCTTTCACTTATAGTGTACACGGTCCGATGTTCGACTTGAACTTAACCAGTGAAAATGCTGCAGTCAGAAAAACGGCCTTAAACGAATTTAAGAAAACAATTGAAATTGCGGCCGAAATCCAGGCACATCATGTGATTGTTGACCCAGGCATTTGTATGTTTCAAATCTTTGATAAGCATCAAGCACAAAGGCGGGCTTTGGAAGCTATTAGAGAATTGCAGCAACATGCAAAACAATACAGGCAGCCCATTGCCATTGAAAATATCGGACATAACGGCACAGAACTTTTTAATCAGGAAGAGTTTTGCCATCTGTTGGATCATTTCCCTGATAAGGAAATGCTTGGACTGGTGTTGGACACAGGTCATGCCAATTTGAATAACTGGGATATCCCGGAAGTGATCCGTACCACGAAAGACCAGTTGCTTGCAATCCACCTGAACGATAATGATGGCCATACGGACAACCATTTAGCCATTGGTGACGGGAATATTAACTGGAAGCCAATCTTCAAGGAGCTTCAACATGTACCGGAAAAATGCCGCTTCATTTTGGAATATAACACGGTTATGCCGTACGAGAAACTCCAAGAAGGGAAGAAGTTGTTAAGAGAATATTTATAGCGTTTTAGGTGATGTTAACAAAGCCATAGTTAGTAAAAATTTTCTAGTCATTGCGACAGTCATAAGAGGGGAAAATAAGCAGACTCCATCCAAAACCGAAAAAACAGCCTTAGCCCTCTTTCTACAGGGCTAAAGCTGTTTAATCATTTTAATTGCTTCTATATTTAGGGGGGAATTTAAATATGGAATCATTCAAATTTAATTTTATTAACAATCGATCTATATTTCCCTTACTATAACTCTATTATTCTCCACCAACGCTTGCCCACTTATATTCGTACGTCGGACCGATTGGATTTGTGATAACGCCCTGTAACTTTGGAGATGCAAGAAGGGAGACGTATTCTTGATATAATGGTGCGATGGCTGCATCCTCAAATAGTATTTTCTCGGCTTCAATAAAGTTATTATAACGCTCCGCACCTTTTCCTGGTGTTGCAAGTTCATTTTGCGCTTCTTTTAATAACTTGTCGTATTCCTTATTGGAATAACCCATCTTGTTGTATTCGCCATCCGTTTCCATCAGGCTAAGGAAGGAATATGGATCCATATAATCTGGTCCCCATGCGGAAAGCTGGATGTCATAATCCATCTTGGAATCTAACTCTAATTTCTGCTTTCCTGGTACTTGTTTTAGATCTACTTTTAATCCTTCAAGGTTTGTTTCCAGTTGGTTTACGAGATATTCCTGCATGGTTTTCGAGTTTTCTCCATCCCCACCTAGAAACTCCAGCTCGATAGAATCTTTCCCTAACTCCTCCAAACCTTTCTTCCAATATTCCTGTGCCTTTTCTATGTCATACTTAACTAGCTCGCCATTGACGTCCCTGATCTCTTCTCCATCATGCTCCGTCCCTTCTGGAAGTGGGGCAAAGTCATTTGGGATCAGCCAATTTGCCGGAATGGAGCCGTCATTTAAAAGCTCGTCAGCAAGTGCCTGTTTATCAAATGCGCGACTGATTGCTGCTCGTATATTCGTGTTAGCTAATGCTTCATTACGCGTTTGGTTTAGTTTTAAGTAATAGACAACCGGTTTGGATCTTGTCGTATAATCTTCATTGGTAGAATAGTTATCTACTAAATCGGAATTCAGTTGTACTCTGTCCAACTCACCTGTATCATACAAATCGACAGCAGTTTGCGGGTCTTTCACTACCGTATAATTCATTTTTTCTATTTCCACGGTCTCTGCATCCCAATAATCTTCGTTCTTTACCATTTCCCAGGAATCACTTGTGCTCTCCCAGTTTTTTAGTTTAAAAGGTCCATTGAAAATGAGGTTATCGGTGCTTTGGGCATAGTCATCGCCTTGTTCTTCTACAAAACTCTTATTCAGCGGCAAGAATGTACCAAAAGTCATTAATGATTCGAAGTAAGGAACCGGTTTTGCCAGTTCAACAACCAATGTATGATCATCTTTTGCAGTAACACCTAACTCGTCTACAGCTTTTTCACCCTTACTCACTTCTTCAGCATTTTTAATAACGCCTTTCATCATATAAGGGCCATACTCGGAGCCTGTATTCGGATCAACTGTACGCTGCCATGCATACACGAAATCTTCTGCTGTTACTGGATCACCATTCGACCATTTCGCATCTTCTCTTAAATGAAATGTCCATACCATCCCGTCTTCGCTTTCTTCATGGTCTTTCGCAATTCCTTCTACTGGCTTCGCATTTTCACCTAAACGATATAAGCCTTCCATTGTAGCGCCTAAAAATTGGAAGGAAAGCTCATCTGTTGCCATGGATGAATCCATTGTAGTAATGCGGTCTTTCTTGGAGAGATTCAAAACTTGTTCATTTGCATCGTCCGTTTTGCTGCCATCTCCACTACCGGAGGCCGGGCTATCATCCTCTCCAGAGCATGCTGTCATTACAGCAATAAATCCAATTCCAATCATGATCCATACAATTTTCTTCAAATTATTATTCATAGTGACCTCCCTTTTACTAAAAAAATTACTAATAGTTGCATTTTACCCTAAGGTTAAACCGTTTGCAATATTATTTCTAAATTTTATTAATAATTCAACTTTATTGATATAGCGACATAACGGAGAATGAACGATGATTAAGTATTAGATGGTTCTTTTGGTAAAATATTTACTAAAATCTTCCGGTTGGTTTTTGTCTTGTTTTTTGTTTGATAAATGGAATAGCATCAAAAGGTGAAAGTTTACTGAATATGTAGTGAGGTTTTGTTCTTCTTTTACATGGGAATGTGCAACATATCGAATTGGTAAAGGAAATGATGGGTTTGAGAATTGTTGCTATGATTTTTTGGTCTTTATTGATGTTTGCTTTTCTATTTAACTCGAATTTGCTGACATTGTTGGAACACGGTAATTTAAATATAAATATAACGTCACAACCACAATTTGCATTTTTCGAAGTTTATCAGCTGAGGACAGAGGTGGTGATGCGGAAGGTCGGGCATCTTTTCATGTTCGCAATGTGGCTGTTGTTTGTTTTTATTGGAGTAAGACGATTGAAGGTGGCTGCCTGGATTGCGCTAAGCCTTGCGCTTGTCACGGAAATCATTCAGCCATACTTTTCCAGAGATGGTCGCTTGCTTGATGTCTTGTTTAACAGTGCTGGCGTGTTGCTTATGGCCTTTCTGATTCAAATTTTCTTGGTAGCGATAGGGAATGTGAAGGGAGAGGAATGATTATGGCGAATTAATCCGCCGTAGAGCGCGAGAATCATCCGGAGGAGGAAGTAATCTGCCGGAGAGCGGAAGAATCTGCCGGAGCGCAAAGTAATCCGCCAGAGCACGGAAGAATCTGCCGGAGGAGAAATTAATACGCCGGAGAGCGGAAGAATCACCCGGAGGAGGAAGTAATCCGCCGGAGCGTGCAGTAATCATCCGGAGGAGAAATTAATCCACCGGAGAGCAAAGTAATCATCCGGAGAAGAAAGTAATCAGCCGGAGCATGAAAGAATCATCCGGAGAAGAAATTAATCATCCAGAGGAGAAATTAATCCGCCGAAGAGCAAAACAATCAGCCATAAAGAAGCAAAAGAACCATTCTATCCCAAATCAAAAAAGCTGCCTTTTCATTAAAGTGAAAAGACAGCTTTTTTCTTACCGTTTAAATGGCCACCAGTTGGCTTTGCCAAACATGCGCACCATTAACGGAATGAACAATGGAAGCATGACGAAGGCGTATAGGAATAATCCTGCAATTACGGCAGTAGCAATCTGCAATAGGGAAAGTACACCAGATGGGAGCATGGCTCCAAATGTACCACCTAGTATGACTGCTGCTGAAATGATCACAGTTCCCATGTTGCGCATTGCTGCAAATAAGGCCTCTTTTATATCGCCATTCTTGTATTCGTTAAACCGTGCCATAAGGAAGATGCTGTAATCAATTCCTAAAGCAACAAGCATGACAAACGCGAAGAACGGTATGGCCCAGGTAAGTCCGGAGTAGTTAAAGATATGAACAAAAATGAACTCCGAAAATGCCATGGAAGTAATATAAGTTATAATCAGTGAGCCAATTAAATATAAAGGCATCACGAGTGAACGCAGCATCATGACAAGGATAATGAAAATCCCGGCGATCATCAGGATGGCTGTCCGTGTGTAATCCTCGTTGGAGATATGTTGCAGGTCATTATTCGTACTGCTGACCCCGCCAATTTTCTGATCACTGTCTGCAAACATTGTTTCCTTTCTTGCACTATCCACGGTGTTATTAATATCTTCCACCTGGTTCATTGCTTTCGTTGAATATGGATTATCACTGAGAATGACTTCAAATTTAGTGATTTTTTTATCCTCGGAAAGGTATGCCTCTGTACCTTCCTGGAAGCTTTCATCATTTAACGTATCCTGAGGGATAAATACATAATCCTCATTACCGTTTTCACTAAAGTCCTTTAGGAAGTCCTCGACTCCTGTTAATCCTTCGTTAACTTGCTTCAGGCCTTCAACACTATCCTGAAGCCCGCTCGATAATTCGTTTAATTGACTTTGCATATCTGCAAAAGCTTGCTTTAATTCTTTTTGTCCACCATAGATTTGTGAAAGACCTTCCTGTACTTCAGGAATTTTACCAACAACCTGTTGCTGGCCATTTCCAGCTTGGTTCAGTCCGGACTGCAGCTCTCCAACAGCACCGGATAAGCGGTTAATTCCCCCGGCAAGCTGTTCCTGTGCAGTTACGGTTTGCTGTAAATTTGAATTTAGTTGATTCATCGAACTGGCAAGTGGAGCTGCACCAGGAATATTTTGCAGCTGCTTGGCAAGCTGCTGATATCCTTGCACTAGTTCTTTATTGCCAGATACTGTTTGGTTTAGGTTACCTTGAATGGTTTGCAGATTTTTTTGGATCTCTCCTGCACCTTGTGCTCCTGATTCTATTCCATTTTGAATATCGGAGAGGGCGGTTTGCATTTGGCTTATGCCATCTTTGGTATCCTGTGTGCCCTGCATAAGGTCATCCACACCATTTTCAGCTTCCTGAAGCTGTGGTTGAGATTTGTCGAGTTCCTTGGAAGCCTCATCCAGACCATCTTGGATATCCTGAAGTCCTTCTTTACTCTCCCCAATGCCATCTGCCAGTTTTTCAGTTTGATTGATTAATAGAAAATCATCAATAACCTCACCAGTTGGACGTGTTGCACTACGGACCTGTTTTACTCCGTCCATCTCCGCAATCCGTTGCGTTATCTTTGCGATATCCTGGTAATCCTGCTGGGAATCGACGGCTTGATCTGTTTTAAATACAACCGTCGTAGGCATGGTTTGGCCTGGGCCAAAGCTATCAGCGATTAAATTAAATCCTTTCACAGAATCATAGCTATCACCGATTTCCTCTAAGGAGTTATACGATTTATCACCACTATATGTTAGCATTGCCGGTACAGTAATAATGGCGACAATGATTAACGAGATAATCGGTCTTTTCCAGGCGAAAGCTCCTGCAGTCCCCCAAAGTTTACTTTCTTTATGTGCTGCATTTTTATGAAATGGCCAAAATAATTTCTTGCCTAAAACGACAAGGAAAAATGGCACGAGGGTAGAGAGAGCGAGTAATACGATCGCCACACCAACAGCCACGGCTACAGCGGACTGATAGAGTGAAAATGTTGATAATCCGATCGTAGAGAATCCGATTAATACGGCTAATCCGGCAAAAAAGATCGTTTTACCACCTGATTTATATGTTGCTATTACTGCATCCTTCGTTGACTCATGTTCTGCCATCTCCTCTTTGAAGCGGCTGATCAATAGAATACAGTAGTCGGTCCCAATCCCAAACATGACTGCAACCATGAAAATCTGTGTAAACGTCGAGAGTGGGAAGTTGACCGTATCTGCTAAGATCGCCACAATCCCCTGTGCAGCCAGATAACTGATTCCAACAGTTAGTAATGGAATAAATGGTGCAACAAAAGATTTAAATACAATAAACAAGATAATTAAAATCAAGCCAACAGTAATAATCTCGGTTCGTTTTAATCCTTCTTGGGAGTTTTTTACGATGTCTTGTTCAATGTATTGTTGTCCTGTCACGTAATGATCAATGGAAGTATCGTCTGCGATTTCATAAATTTTTTCACGTGCTTGATCAATGTCTTTATTTTCCAAGGAAATGTCGAAAGGTACCAGAATGGTTTGGTTATCCTCGGAAACAGTTTGTTCCTTTATTTCTTTACTTTCATTGAAGTTAAGCAAATTACTAATTCCAAGGTCGTCTTTCTTCTCCTTAAGCTCTTTAATGACTTGTTGTATCTCTTCTTTATCTGCTTTATCCAATTTATCTTCATCATGAAAAACGAGTACAGAACTGGCGTTTTCTTGCCCGCTATCCTTGGACATTTGGTCGATTAAGTCCTGTGCCTCATCGGAAGGGGAACCCTCAGGAACAGAGATTTGTCCTTTATCTGCGACCAATTCCTGAAGATTTGGTGAAAATATGAATAAACCGGCTGCCGCAATTACCCAAAATGCAGCAATCAACCAGCGAAATCGAATAATCTGTTTCATTTCTAATCTCCTTTCTTCTCTGTTGCCATAACATGTGCTAGTTTTTCCAATGCATGGATGAAGGTAAGAATTTCTTCTTCATTAAAATTGCCAAGATAGGTGCCAATTTCTTCTGTTAGATTGTTCTTTGTGTAATCGACAAGTTCATTCCCTTTTTCCGTTAATTGGAGATACACAATGCGCCTATCCTGCTTATCGCGATTTCTTATAATTAAGCCTTTCTCATCTAATCGATTAATTTGCGCGGTAATGGCGCTTTTTCCAACACCAAGAAATGCAGCAATTTCTGAGCTGGTACATTGCTCGTTTTTTTGAATATATTGCAGTGTTGGAAATTGCTCTGTCGTTATTTCTGTATGGATTTTTTCTTTAAGTATTAAATTAACATTGCGATTAATGGTATTCATTGCATCCTGATACCGATTAATCAGCTCAAGTAAATCCAATTAAGTACACCTCCATTTATAGTTCATTAGGTGAATAGTTTCATAAGTGAACTATCGTAGTTTAACAAAGGAGGGAAGGTGAAGCAAGAATTTTGGTTTAGGGGGCGAGGTGTGTCATCCTGATAAAATAAGGTGAGGCTTAGCGTATTTTTTCGTTCATGTAAAATAGCTTATTTATACCGTTCTGGAAGAAACTTCACTTTCCGGATTCTCACGTAGGAATTTCCGTGCTTGTCCATCACTCCGTTTTTCTAAGTCATGTACTGTTTACCACCATTCACATTTTACAAACAAAAAACGGATACAATTTAGAGAGAAACTTCTCCTAAACTATATCCATTCCTGATTGCCGCCGTACTGGCTATATTATTTTGTGTAGCGATTGGCATAGCTTGATGCTACGAAAGCATCAGGCTTAATTTTTGGCTCCACACCGGTTGCTTCCAATCTAGTTACCATTTCCTGAACGAATTTTCTTGTTTTGTTCTTTTTACCAGCACCGATATCGATATGTCCTTCCATGGTGAAAGAGGCTCCTTGGTAAATATGTGGGAGAACAATATCGATAAGCTGCCTTTTTCTTTCTTCGGTAAAGAGGGAGACAACCTCCTCTGATAATGAGGTCTCATAGGAAATTCGCTCATGCAAATGCAGCATCTTCCGTGGAACAGTTACTTTTCGTATACATGCCCACACACCTTTTCCTTTATTGCGGATGACAATTCCTGTAATGAAAATGGTTTTCTGTGGATGAATTTGGGAATCTGTTCCGACAATCAGACGGTAATTCCCGGCAGGTCGTGCACGCATAAAGCTGACAATATGTTCAAACACCTGATCAAACGTCATATGATCTTCCTGCAGATTTTGAAAACGAGCGTGTTGACTAAAGTCATTTTCCATGTTGGCACATCCCACTTTGTGAAATTTAGAGATCTGCTTTCCATTTATTTTATGATATGCGGGAGGGAGGGGTGAAAATAACTGTATGCTGTGATTATTGTTGTTACTTTATCTCCTTTGTGATCTTCCTACACAATTTCATTTCCTATCTCCATTCGATCATGTAGAATAAAGAAAGCGAAAAATAGGCTTAGCTTTGATACCTGAACTGCAAATTTAGACATATAGGAAAGAGGGTAACAACATGTTAAAAAAACTGGCAACGAATGTTTATTATATGCCCCATTATTCGGAGACAGATCGACCGGCATTGGGGTTAATTTGTGGGGAGAATTTTAGTGTGGCAATTGACGCCGGTAATTCTCCTGCACATGCGAAGGATTTTCTGAATTTGGCTGAAAAAATGGACATTGCTCCGCTTGAATATGTAATTCTAACGCATTGGCATTGGGATCATATTTTTGGTGTGAAAACAATGGATCGGACTACAATCAGTCATCATGATACTAAGAAGAAGGTGGCATATCTAAAAACGTTGAAGTGGGATGATGCTTCTCTTGATGCTCGTGTGGAGACTGGGGAAGAGATAGAATTTTGCCGTGACATGATAAAGCGGGAGATGCCTGTCCGGGGTGATCTGGAACTGCGTGTGCCCGAAATATCTTTTCAGGACCAAATACAGATCGACCTTGGTGGCATTACCTGTGTGGTAGAACATGTCGGTGGAGAGCATGCGCGAGATTCGTCCATTGTCTATATTCCGGAAGAAAAAATCATGTTTTTAGCTGATTGTCTTTATCAAGATTTTTATAGTGGCGAATGGAGCTATGATTTAAAAGAAGTACAGACCTTATTAGCAAAAATTAAGAAATATGATGTGGAGCATTATGTGCTTGGGCATCAGCCTCCGAAAACTCATGCTGAGCTATGGAATTTCCTTGACGATCTTGTAGCTATCGGGGAGATTGTTGGAAGGGAAGCTTTACTCGAAAAAGCAGTGGAAGCTTTTAAGCTAGCTAGAAAGAGCGAACCGACAGACGAACAGCTTGAGTTGATCCAGAATTTTGTTGCAGGCAATTGTAAGAAGTAGTTTTGTAAAATGAACAAAGAGGTGGATAAATTGAGACGTGTAATTATCGATACAGATACAGCAGGGGATGACACAATCGCCCTATTAACTACACTCCATCATTTTCAGGTGGAGGGTGTAACGATTACGGCTGGCAATGTTGATTTTGATCAAGAGGTAGAAAATGCGCTTTATACGATTCAAGTCGCCAATCCAGAGAGCTATGTTCCTGTCTATAAGGGACTAGAAAGACCACTCAACGCTACAGGCATGCATCAGCATCGCACAGTAGAGGATGTGCACGGTAAGGATGGAATGGGAGATGCTTTTTTTGAAAAAGCAAAACAGCTTCCTGAAGCTGGCCATGCCATCGATTTTATTATCGATACAGTGAAGAAAAATCCCGGAGAGATTGAATTATTGGCGATCGCTCCTTTAACGAATATTGCAATGGCAATTAAAAAGGAACCATCTATTATCAAGGATATCCCTCATATTTACATTATGGGTGGTACAAACAATTACTTAGGAAACATTACGGCAGCAGCGGAGTATAACTTTTACGTTGATCCTGAGGCAGCCAATATTGTCCTACAATCCGGCATCCCGCTTACGATGGTAGGATGGGATATGTGCGTGAATTATTCGATTATGGATGATGCAGATCATGAGGATATTAGAAAACTTGCCACAAAAGGCTCGCAATTTTTTATGGATATTAATCAGGTAGTAATGAAATTTAACAAGGAAGTTCATCGTCTGCCAGGGACTACCCATCCAGATACATTGCTTGCAGCCATCGCCGCAGATGAAAGCATTATGACGAAGGCAACGGATTACTATGTCGAAGTGGAAACACAGGGGAAACTGACACGTGGCTACAGTCTTGTTGATATTAATAATCGAAGCGGAAATAAGCCAAATGTACGCGTGTGTGAAGCAGTTGATCGAGAGAAGTTTAAGACAGTGTTGCTCGATGTTTTGGGCGCAATTGATTGATTTAATGGGTTAAGCTGAAAAAGCTGCAGAATTTATTATGGATTCTGTGGCTTTTTTTAGTTGTACCAGGATATATCGGCCCCCACAGTCCATATAGACAAAACGATAGTGGAAGATCATTTTTATAGATATCGATAAGTATCAAACGAAAATATTCAAAAACTAATCACTACTTTATTGAAAATTATTATCTACCTAATAAAATTCCCAAATAACTTAAATATTCACATTATTATTGCTATATTAATAATACTTTGGTTAAATAGAAACTAATCAAAATTATGAAGTTAGTAGAAGATGAGGTATTTATTTTAGAAAGCGCTTTCCTAAACAAAAAATTAGGAGGAAACACATTATGGGTTGGTATTTAGCTTATATGGTCATTTATTTTATCTTTATGTTTAGTATGGGTTTTTATTATTTTTTTAAGGTGAAAACCTATGATGATTACTTGATTGGCGGATGGAATATGGGTTATTGGTCAATTGTTGGAACCATAATCAGTACTTGGTGTGGGGCTGCTGTGTTTATCGGTTGGGTAGGCATGGGGTTCACAGTGGGAATATCAGGTTTCTTCAAGTTTGCTTTACCGGGAATCGGTTTCTGTCTTTTATTAATTCTACTGTTTGCTGCACCCTTAAGAAGACAGAAGTTATACACATTAGCTGATTTGTTTGGAGAACGATTTGGAGGGAAATCTGGAATAATACCTTCTGTACTATCGGCTTTTATTTATTCTGTTCCAACCCTGGCATTACAAATTGTTGGTATGTCTACTATATTTAAAATTGGACTCGGTTTAGAAGCAAAATGGGGGATAGCACTTTCCTTTGTTTTAATTCTTGGCTTTACAATATTAGGTGGATTGCCTGCAACCATTATTACAGATGCAATACAGTCCATCATAGTAATTGTTGGTATTGTCATATTATTTATTACTAGTATTGTTTATGCTGGAGGTTTTGGGGAAATCGCAAATAATACTGCCCCAGAGTACCTATCAGTTGTAGGCCCATTTGGTATTGGGGAAGTCCTCTTATATGCATTGTCAGTAGCCCCATTTTATCTTGTGTGGCAATCAACCTGGCAACGAATTTTTGCATCAAAAAGTGAAAAAGTGGCAAAAAGAGCAGGTGCTACTGGGTTTGTCATTGCTGGCGCAATATCAGTTCTGCCATTTACTATTGGATTGATTGCTCGGCAATATGTCCCTTTAGATATGGATCCTGATTTACTATTTTCCTATGTAACTGCTGAACTATTAACTCCTGCAATTGGTGGAATTGTTCTAATCGGCCTTCTAGCTGCACTAATGACAGGCTCAACATCATTCATATTACAGGGTAGTTCAAACTTAACGAGAGATTTATACCAGCGTCTAATGAGAAAAGATGCTAATCAAAAGCAACTTATGCTGTCTTCCAGGCTTTCTGTCATAATCATCTCTGTTCTAGGTTTAATTGTAGCTTACTTATTAACAGATATAGTAACTGCTTACCAGTGGGCATTAAGACTCTCTGCAACTGTGCTTATTTTTCCTTTTCTCGCTATTATGTTCTGGAGAAGAGTTACCAAAATTGGTGTTTTAACTAGTATGTTCCTTGCTTTAATAGCTACAAGTATTTGGCCTTTTCTAGACCTTCAAATAGACCATACTGTTTTTGGCTTCCTTGTTTCTCTAATAAGTTTAATAATAGTAAGTTTAATCACAAAGCATGATGATACTGAACAGATAAAAGCTGTCTTCTGGGAAGACTTAGCATCTGCAAATATAACGAATGACACCGATTTTAAGGAGGGAGCATCATGATTACGCCTAATCTAATTATTATAAATGCTAATATTATTACACTTGACGAGCATAATACTCGCGGAAAGTCCCTTGCCGTGACAGATGGGGTTATAGATAACATTTGGGCACATAGTGAACCGCCATATAATGAAATAGATCTTAGTAGAAACCCAGAAATTGTTGATTTAAGAGGGAAGACTTTAATCCCTGGGTTTATTGATACACATAATCATCTTTTAATGTATTCGTTGTTTAGAAAACAAGCAAATTGTAGCACGCCACCAAATCACTCTATAGAGGAAATTCTAAAAAGAATTAAAAATCTTGCTGAAAGTACGAGTGATGACGAGTGGGTTTTAGGCTGGGGGTATGATAATACTCTTTTAAAAGAACAACGTCATCCAACACGTAAGGAGTTAGATAAGGTGGTGCCGGATAAACCTGTTTTTATACGGCATACATCGGTTCATTTTGGTGTAGCGAATTCACTGGCCCTAAAATTAGCAGGTATCGATGAGCAAACAGAAGATCCGGTAGCAGGATTTTTTGGACGTGATGAGGAAGGGAACCTAGATGGTGTTTTGCATGAATTACCTGCATTGGAACCGATGCAGGCAGCCATTCCGGTACCTACCACAGAAGAACTTGCCAACTACATAGGGGAAGCTTCCACGGATTACCTTGCACAAGGAATTACTACAAGCACGGATGCTGGAGTTGGTCTTGATTTTGGGGTGAAAGAATTGGATGCTCATTTGATGGCGGTAGAAAGAAACTTGAATCCTATTCGAATGCGATTCATGGTACTTCATCATTTATTAGACAAAAATGGTATTTTTAAAAATTATAATGCTAATCAATTAAATGAAGAAATTAAGCAACGTTCCTTAGGTAAAGCACATTTAGATAGCGCAAAGTTTTTTCAAGATGGTTCTATCCAAGGGCTCACAGGCGCACTTAGAGAACCTTACTACTGTGAACCAGAACATACTGGTGAATTATTACATGAACAGGAAAAATTAAATAAAGAAATAACCGAACTGCACTATAAGGGTTATCGTATTGCAACTCATGGTAATGGGGATAGAGCTATTGCCTCTATAATTGAAGCATATAAAACTGCACTAAATCATTTTCCACATATAGATCACCGCCACAGGATCGAACATGTGCAAACTGCTACAGATGAGGATTTGGATCAAATAAAAGAATTGGGGATTGCAGCTTCCTTTTTTATAAATCATATCTATTTTTGGGGTGATAGACACAAACGATTATTTTTGGGACCGAATAGAGCCGAGCATATGAATAGACTTGAAGACGCTAGGATCAGGGAAATCCTATACACACTCCATTCCGATTGCCCGATCACACCGATTTCCCCTTTATTCTCTATATGGGTGGCAGTAAATCGGTTAACTAGAGAGGGCGACATTATTGGTGAGCATCAAGTTATAACAGTGGAAGAAGCATTACGTAGTATGACAATTTATGGAGCCAAACTAAATTTTGAAGAAGACGTAGCTGGAAGCATTGAAGTTGGAAAAAGAGCTGACTTTGCTGTTCTTGACCAAGATCCTACTAAGATTAATAAAACATTAATAAAAGATATTCAAGTAGAAAAAACATTTATTGGAGGAGAAATTGTTTTTACTCGGGAGAAAGTTCAACTAAATTAAACGGGGGTTGATTGTCAATGATTCGCTTAGAGCGCTTAAAGAATCGCATACTACGGATGGCTGAAATAGGAGGGACAGAAAATAACGGAGTAACAAGACTAGCCTTGTCACAGGAGGATAAAAAGGGCAGAGACCTTTTTGTCAAATGGATGAAGGAGTTAAAATTGGATGTACGGATCGATGATTTTGGAAATATCTATGGTCGAAAAAAAGGGAGCAACCCAGAAGCTCCCGTAGTAATGATGGGATCTCATTTGGATTCTGTTCCCAAGGGCGGACGTTTTGATGGAGTACTGGGCGTGTTGGCTGGACTGGAAGTAGTAGAATCTCTTATAGAAAATAATGTCGAACATGAGAATCCTATTGAGATTGTATCCTTCACAAATGAAGAAGGAGCTCGCTTTACACCACAAATGCTAGGAAGTGGTGCTGTAACGAACCAATTCCCAAAAGATTATACCTATAGTCGTAAAGATAATGATAACTTTATTTTTTATGAAGAGTTAGAAAGAATTGGCTATCTTGGTAAAGAGGAAAATAGATTAAAGAATGTTGGTACCTTCATTGAATTTCACATAGAGCAAGGGCCTGTACTGGAAACGAATAATAAGGCTATTGGAATTGTAGAAGGTATTTCAGGATTTTCTTGGCTGGAAGTTACAGTAACTGGGGAAACCAATCATTCTGGTTCGACGCCGATGGAACTACGTAAGGATGCTCTTTCAACTACTGCTACAACGATTCAAACAATACAAAAGTGGGCTGAAGAGAAAGAGGATGGAACGGTCGCTACTATAGGTACCATCCGTGCAGAGCCCGGGATCATCAATGCGGTACCTGGAAAAGTTGTTTTTACACTTGATGTCAGAGATAGAAATAAGGAACAATTCCATTTTTATATGAATGAAATACAGGAACTAATAAAGGATTGTGTTCAGAGGGATTCCTTGAATTGTACTATCCAGGAAATCAAAACACATTCTCCAGTTTCCTTTGCTCCATGGATCACTAATATTATAGAAGAAGTTTCAGCGGAAAGTAAGGTACCCTATCAGAGAATAACCAGCGGAGCAGGACATGACGCTATGTATTTGAACACGGTCGCTGATACAGCTATGATTTTCGTGCCTAGTATTGGAGGGAAAAGTCATTGTGAAGAAGAGTATACTCCCTGGGAGGATATTGAGAAAGGTATCAACGTTCTTTATAAGACAATCTGCAGAATTCTAACTTCTGAAAAGTTTAAAGATCAGTTTTTATCCACTCGGATATAGGGGTAGATGTCGATACGTTCACATTAAGTAAACATAAGCAAGCCCTTATCTAATAGTTAGATGAGGGCTTGCTTTATGCTTGGCTATATAACAGTAGGTTAGGTTATTCGCAAAAAATAATTTTACTCTTCCCTTTTAATTTGAATGAATTTTAAAGATCCTTTTGTATGTTATATATCCCATGTTTTGCTATCATATACATGATATATGTTACAGAAAGGTGATCGAAAATGCTTTTGAAAAATGCCAAATTATACAAGCAGGACGGAAAATGGGATATTTTAATTACGAATGGAAATATCCAACAGATCAGTCAAACTACAGAGAGCAAAGCTGAGGATGAAGAAGTAATTGATTTAGATGGCAAGATTGTGCTGCCGCCTTATGTCGAGCCACATATCCACCTTGATTATGTGCTTACAGCAGGTACGCCGAGATGGAATCAATCAGGCTCTGTATTTGAGGGGATTGAAATCTGGTCGGAGAGAAAACAGATCGTAAAAGAAACAAAAGAGGATATAAAGAAGCGTGCCATGGAAGCAGTTCGGATGCAGATGAAGCATGGCATTCAACATGTAAGAACACATGTGGATGTTAGTGATCCAACATTGAAAGGCTTAGAGGCACTTCTGGAAGTAAAAGAAGAAGTCAAAAAATATATGGACATTCAAATTGTAGCCTTGCCTCAAGAGGGGCTCTACAGCAAACCGGAAGGAGAATCCCTATTACGCAAGGCGCTTGAAATGGGTGCAGATGTCGTTGGTGGCATTCCGCATTATGAGCCGACTCGGGAAGATGGGGTACGGTCCGTTATATGCGCGTTGGATCTCGCAGAAGAGTTTGGCAAGCTAGTGGATATCCATTGTGATGAGATTGACGATGATCAATCCAGATATTTGGAGGTACTGGCAGCAGAGGCGCTTAAAAGGAATATGGGGCATCTAGTTACCGCAAGTCATACAACCGCAATGGCTTCCTACAGTAATGCCTATACCTATAAATTGTTCCAGACACTGAAAAAAGCAGGCGTGCATTTTATTGCCTTGCCAAAAGCCAATTTGCATCTGCAAGGTCGCTTTGACAGTCATCCAGTACGACGTGGACTCACACGTGTGAAGGAAATGTTGAATGAAGGAATTAATGTTTGTTTCGGACTCGATTCCATTAAAGATCCATGGTACCCATTAGGCGATGGTAATTTGATGCCTGTGGTGGATGTTGGTTTGCATGCTTGTCATATGACAGACCATGACAATATTGTGAAGGCACTAGATCTGGTAACGACAAATGGAGCTAGAACCCTTGATATAATGGAGAAGTATGGTGTGAAAGAAGGTAATCAAGCGAATTTAATTGTCATTGATTCCGATTCAGAATACGAAGCAATCCGTACGCAAGCACCTGTACTCTATTCTATTCGTAATGGAGAAATTATTGTAAAAACAGAACCAGCAAGAACGGAAATGGCTTTGTAAGGCTGTTGTTCTATTGGGAGAAAGTCGAAGTCGATGGCTTCGGCTTTTTTCTTTATTGAAAAAAGAAGAACACTTCCAAAATGAGAAACACGCCCAGAATATGAGAGATCGGGCACTCCAAATGAGAGACATGCCCAGAATATGAGAGAGAAGGCATTCCAAATGAGAGACACGCCCGGGATATGAGAGAGCAGGCAGCTCAAATGAGAGACACGCCTGGAGTATGAGAGAGCAGGCACTCCAAATGAGAGACATGCCCAGAATATGAGAGAGAAGGCATTCCAAATGAGAGACACGCCCGGGATATGAGAGAGCAGGCAGCTCAAATGAGAGACACGCCTGGAGTATGAGAGAGCAGGCACTCCAAATGAGAGACATGCCCAGAATATGAGAGAGAAGGCATTCCAAATGAGAGACACGCCCGGGATATGAAAGAGCAGGCAGCTCAAATGAGAGACACGCCTGGAGTATGAGAGAGCAGGCAGCTCAAATGAGAGACATGCCCAGAATATGAGAGAGAAGGCATTCCAAATGAGAGACACGTCCGGAATATGAGAGAGCAGGCAGCTCAAATGAGAGACACGTCCGGGATATGAGAGAGCAGGCACTCCAAATGAGAGCTACGCCCAGAATATGAGAGAGCAATCAACTCAAATGAGACACACAACCATTCGGCCAAGGAACATTCTCACGCTTTCCACTCCCCCACTCACTGAAAATACATCCGCACTCCAATAATCACCAGCAAGACGGAAAGCATCTGCAAAATGACTTTTCCGGGAATCCGCTGTGATAGAAATACACCAATGTTTGCGCCAAGGATCACGCCTGCCCCTCCAAATACTACTGTCATCCAGTCGATGTTGCTGTAGTAAAGCTGAGAAAGGACGCCTATGAGCGAATATAAACATAATGAGAGAATGGAAGTAGCTGCTGCACGGTGTGTTGGCACATGAAAGACATAGATTAAAATGGGAACCAACAGCCACCCACCACCAATACCGAGATAGCTTGATAGAATTCCCATAACAAGTCCTAACGGAATGAACCAGGCATCTTTGGGTGCGTTTCTTTCTGGTTGTTTCTTTTTTGACAAAAGCTTTCCTTCCCATGGAGAATTTTTACTGAATAAAAAGATGCCGAGACCGACTAAAATTGTTGCGAAAATGACATAAAAGTATTGAGAAGAGTAAGCTTGCAGTAACCATACTCCCAATAGTGCGCCTGGAAGTGCACTGATTCCGATGGTTAAAGCGATTTTATAGTTGATTTTCTTTTGCTTGGCATAGCCAAGTACGCCTGTAAAAGAATTGATTAGAACGATTACTAAGCCTGAACCAGCCGCAATCACTGGGTCCATATCCAGAAGAATTAATAATGCCGGCACAAAAATAAAACCGCCTCCCGCTCCGACAATTGTTCCATAGCCTCCTGCGATTATGCCGATAATCAAAAGCAAAAGTCCTGTCATGATGTCCATTGTGTTGACCGCCTTTCTTCAAACGTATGCTTTTATTATTTTCTCATGGTGCATTAAAAAAAGATAATTCAATTTCTTGATAGGCTATAATAGAAACGAATAGGGTACACCATTGTTATGGTAAAATGTTTAATAAGAATAAATTTTTCCATAAAAGGCAGGGGGGATTTGCGCTGAATATCGAGAGTTTACGGATGTTTTGCCGAGTGGTAGAAGAGGGGAGTATTTCGCAAGCAGCACGGATAGGTTATGTGTCACAGCCCGCGGTTACGAGACAGATTCGCCAGCTGGAAAACAGCTATGGCACAATACTATTTGACAGGGACGAGGGAAAGCTGCGTTTGACTGTGGCGGGAAAAATGCTCTACCCCTATGCAAAAGAAATGATTGCTTTACACAAGTCATCTTATGAAACTATTCAGGAGCATTTAGGGAAATTAGAGAAGACGTTGCTTGTGGGGGCAAGTCTTACAATCGGAGAATATTTACTACCTACGTTAATTGGCCATTTTAAAAAGCAACATCCAGATGTGCAATTCAGCTTATCGATTGGTAACACTCCTCAGATGCTTGAAAAGCTGGAGGTTAATGAAATAGATCTGGCATTAGTAGAGGGCGTGTTTCAAAATAATACTTATAAAAAGCAGAAATTTGCCGAGGATGAATTAATTCTAGTTACCTCGTACAATCATCGTTGGGGAGAAAAAAAGGAAATAAGTTTACAAGATATTCCCGAAGAAAAGATGATTTGGCGTGAAAAGGAATCAGGCACCAGATCCATTGTAGAAGAAGCGTTAAGGGAATGCGATGTTCTGGGGAAAATAGACAATGCGATGGAGCTTGGCAGTATGCAGGCAATTAAAAGTGCAGTTGAGGCAAACCTTGGGACAAGCATCCTGCCAAGACTGACAGTGCAAAAGGAATTGAAATATGAGGTGTTACGGGAAATTTCAGTTAAAGATTTTCATTTGGTGAGAGATTTTTGGATCGTAGAGAAAGGGCAGCGATTTAAGCGAGAAGTGCAAAGAAATTTTGAAGCGTTTCTAATGGAGGAAATGTCCAATTGAAAATCAACGATCTGCTCGGCATATAGACAAAATTTAGTGATCACCCTATAATAGGCTCAAATTAAGATTTTTTGAAAAATAAGGAGCTGACATTTTGATGCACAGTAATCATACAACAAAACCTTCTTGTTGTTCGGCCAGCAGAGGCAGTATTGCGAAGGAAGGCACAGTGAATCAGCAAGCGACTTTGAAAAATACAGACGGAATTAAGTTTAAAGAGAAAATGGTTTATCTATCTGGCGGAGAATTTTTAATGGGAACGGAAGACAGGGACGGTTTTTCTGCTGATAACGAGGGACCGATAAGAAAGGTGAATGTAAAGCCCTTTTACATAGATAAAACCTCTGTTAGCAACAGAGAATTCAAGCAGTTTATTGATGAAACAGGTTATGTGACAGATGCTGAAAACTATGGCTGGTCCTTTGTTTTTTATAAATTTTTATCCCAGGAGCAGCAGAAAAAATTCCAGCAGCCACAAGGGACACCATGGTGGTTTGCTGTTGAGAAAGCATACTGGTTTCAGCCGGAGGGCGAAGGCTCAAGTGTCGAGGAACGAATGGAGCATCCGGTTATCCATGTTTCCTGGAATGACGCAAAAGCTTTTTGTGATTGGGCTGGGAAGCGGCTGCCAACAGAAAAGGAATGGGAATTTGCAGCCAGAGGCGGTTTGGAACAGAAAAAATATGTTTGGGGCGATGAGTTACACCCAAACGGGGAGCATTATTGCAATATATGGCAGGGGAATTTCCCGCGTACCAATACAGAGGAAGATGGGTACCTGGGTACCGCGCCGGTGGAATCCTTCCCGCCGAACGGATACGGATTATATAATATGGCCGGAAATGTGTGGGAATGGTGTTCTAACTGGTTTGATAAGTCTTTGAATCTATCACCAAAAGTAGACCCACAAGCACCAAAAGCAATGCGGGGCGGGTCGTACTTGTGCCACTATTCCTATTGTAATCGGTACCGCGTTGCAGCAAGGAGCTCCAATACTGTGGATAGCTCCACAGGAAATTTAGGATTTCGCTGTGTCCGAGATGCTAAGTAGGATTGCTGGAAAACTGGAAGGTGCGGCCTTCCAGTTTTTTTGTGGTCTTTGAAAACCCCTGGCTATGCCGGGGGTTCCATAGAGCTTCTAGCGTGGGGACAAAAAAAGCCTCTCTACATGGTAAGATAAGGTTGGTTTCCCGACCACCAAATCTCATCAAAGAAGGAGGCATATCCAATCCAGGACAAGAATAGTTTAGCACATACACAGTGGAGATGTAAGTTCCACATAGTTTTTGCACCAAAATATAGAAGACAAATTATTTACGGAAAATATAAAAAAGCATCGGAGAAATAGTAAGAGAGCTTTGTGAAAGAAAAGGGGTTGAGATACACGAGGCAAATGCATGCAAAGATCACATTCATATGTTAGTAAGCATTCCACCAAAACTAAGTGTATCTCAGTTCATGGGCTACCTAAAGGGCAAAAGTAGTTTAATGATATTCGATCGCCACGCTAATTTAAAGTATAGATATGGTAATCGCAGATTTTGGTGTCGAGGCTACTTTGTAGATACAGTGGGCAGAAATAAAAATCAAATTCAAGAATATATTAGAAATCAGCTTAAAGAGGACTACATGAGTGATCAGTTAACATTATTTGAAGAATTTGACCCGTTCACGGGAGAGAAAAATAAGAAGAAAAAATAAGAGATTCTTTTAGAATCAGTGAGTGAGTGTGGTGCAAAAGGGAAATCATTCAGTGGGCCTTTAAGGCCGAGGCCGGTAATATAGGCTTTCAGCCGCAGAGCAAACCACCAGTTCACACTGGTGGTTTTGATTTTCACTGCTTTTACATATACTTTTACTTCAAAGTTTAACTAATTTACAAGAATTTATCCTCTTACTCATTGGATTTCAATCAAGCTCAGTTCTCATCCACTGCTGAGACCAGCTTTCAATGGAATGCAAAATAGGTTCCATGGACTGCCCTTTTTCTGTTAACGAATATTCAATAACTACAGGCGTGGCAGGAATAACCTCACGTATAACAATTCCTTGCTGCTCTAATTCTTTTAATCGTTCGGATAAGACTTTTCCACTTATCCCTATTGCTGATTGAATTTCATTAAATCGTTGCGTTCCCAATAATAGTTGGTAAATAACAAGAGCTGTCCATCTCCGACTAAGTAAAGAGATAGCTTTTTCAAATTTTGGGCAAATAGCTTGTTGTTTCATTAAATATTTACACCTCTCTTACTAGTATTGTACCATATACCGATATCTAAAATAAAACAAGTAACTTGACAAAACTAGATAATAAAAATAAACTTAGTTACATAAAGTAAGTTAAATTAAAATAGTAAGTAGTATATTTTGCTGGAATTTGACTTTAACGAGGGGGATATAGGATGAGCTTTCATAATAAACCAATTCAATTTGTAGGACATGTGAAAATTAAAGTGGAAAAACTAGAACGCGCTATAAATTTCTACCGGGACGTACTTGGGTTCGGCATATTAGAAAAAACGAAAAGAGAAGTAAAGCTTACAACAGATGGCAAAACCAGTATTTTATCACTTGTACAGCCAGAAGATATTATACCAAAACAAGGAAGAACAACTGGTTTGTATCATTTCGCTATTCTTTTACCAACAAAAGCAGATTTGGCCAATATAGTAGTTCATTTGACCGAAAACAATATTCGCTTTGGGGCTTCAGATCATCTTGTAAGTGAAGCTATCTATCTACATGATCCAGATGGAAACGAGATTGAAATTTATATTGACCGTAGCCCTTCTGAATGGAGATGGGAGCAGGGCGAAGTAGCGATGGCAGTTGATCCGTTAAACTTTGAACAACTGCTAACACATGTGACATCAGAAAAATGGAAAGCAATGCCTAAAGAAACAGTAATGGGGCATATTCATTTGCATGTTTCTGAACTCAAAAAGACCGAAGCCTTTTATGTCAATGGTCTTGGTTTTGAGGTAGTAAACCGATTTGGTAGACAAGCATTATTTCTTTCATCGGGGAAGTACCATCATCATATCGGTGTCAATACTTGGAATGGAGAAGGTGCACCCCCTCCTCCAACCAATAGTGTTGGTCTGGAACACTTCACGCTTGTTTTAGGGAGTGAGGAAGAACGTAGGAAAGTAGTAACGAATATAAAAGAATTAGGTGTCGATGTCACTGAAGTAAATGGTACCTATATCACTTTTGATCCATCCAGAATTAAAATCGTTTTATCCATCTAATATAGAAGAAATGTTATTTATTAACTGTAAGCATTTAAAAAATTACAAGTTAATGGGGACAAGTGATAACTTGGATTAACAAAAATCTATGTATAAAGTTTTAACCACGTTGCATGATAGCAGGGGGGTGACAGAAACCTAATAAATTTGGTATAACTATAAGGAGGCAAAGATAACTTTGCTTTTTATTTTTGGCATAAGGGCACCCTTATTGTCTGTTAGGAAAGGAATTTTGAAAATGAAAGATAACTTTTGGCACGATTTACCTCGGCCGTTTTTTATATTAGCACCAATGGAAGATGTAACACATGTTGTTTTTCGGCATGTAGTGAGTGAAGCAGCAAGACCGGATGTGTTTTTCACCGAGTTTACAAACACAGAAAGCTTTTGTCATCCGGAAGGCATCTCTAGTGTACGTGGTCGTCTCACATTTACCGAAGATGAGCAGCCGATGGTCGCACATATTTGGGGAGACAAGCCTGAAAACTTTCGAGAAATGAGTATCGGGATGGCCAAACAAGGATTTAAAGGAATTGATATCAATATGGGTTGTCCCGTTCACAATGTCGCAGCAAAAGGGAAGGGAAGCGGACTGATCCGTCGCCCGGACGTAGCAGCAGATATCATCCAAGCAGCAAAAGCAGGGGGATTACCTGTAAGTGTGAAGACAAGGCTTGGGTACACAAATGTGGACGAATGGCGTGAATGGTTGAAACACTTATTTGAACAGGATATCGTCAATCTTTCCATTCATCTGCGTACAAAAAAAGAAATGAGCGATGTCGACGCACATTGGGAGCTCATCCCTGAAATAAAAAAGCTTCGTGATGAAATCGCACCACATACCTTGTTGACGATCAATGGAGATATTCCTGATCGACAAAAGGGCTTGGAGCTTGTAAATCAATATGGAGTCGATGGAGTTATGATCGGACGAGGAATTTTTCATAACCCATATGCATTTGAATTGGAAAAGAAAGAACATAGCAGTGAAGAGCTACTTGAGCTTTTGCGATTGCATCTTGATCTCCATGATAAATATGCAAAATTGGAGCCGCGTCCGTTCAAACCGTTACGCCGCTTCTTTAAAATTTATGTTCGTGGTTTCCGCGGAGCAAGTGAGCTTCGAAACCAGCTAATGAGCACGGAGACCACAGACGAAGTACGTAAATTGCTCGATAGTTTTGAGTGAGAATTGGATGAAGAAAAAGCGAAAAACCATAGAGAAACACCAGGTATGTGAAATAATTACCTGGTGTTTTTTTGTTTTAGACACCTATAAGCAATTAGATCCTCATATCACTTTTTCGTTAAGCAGTCACGAATTATTATTTATTTACGATATTTGTTTACTTGCCAAATATTCATTGGCGCCTTCTAATTCTTTATGCTCGTCTACGGAATCTCCTGCATAGTTTTCCGCTCTGTCAAAGGGCTTGTTCGTTTGAAGACCGGTACTCGCACTGATTTCTCCATCCGTATTTGCTGGAGTGGGGATGTCAAACTTCTTTTTTGATTTATCCGTCATGTTACGTCACCTCAAGGCTAGGTTTTGCATAAATGCTTTTGGTTATTCTTGTTGTAATAAAGCTGTTCGTCCTTGCAAGACCTTATACCTGTTCAAGGCTTATACGTAGTAATCACTTTGTTTCTCTTCAACCTTATACCCTCAATTATAAAATTTCACAATATAACCTATAAGCAATACCAATAACTAAATATTATTTAACATATTGCAATTGTCTAACTATTTTGTTTAAATGTTACTAACAATTAATTTATTTAAAAAAATCAAATAATTTAATAACTGGTAGGTACATCATTACCACTTATTTAGGGAAAAGGTGATTTCTATTGATTGATTCAAATAACCCTATACCGCTTCATGTGCAAATTAGTAATGCGCTTGTTAAGCAAATTAAAGCTGGAATGTACAAAGATAAAATCCCGAGTGAACGAGAGCTTATTGAAGCATATACAGTCAGTAGAACGACGGTACGTCAAGCCATTGCAAAACTGGTCAATGACGGTATATTGAAAAAGGTACATGGAAAAGGGACCTTCATCAATGAAGGAAAGCCTATTCAGGAATGGTTATCTAACTTAAACAGCCTGACAGAAACGATTAAAAATATGGGTATGACCCCAAGCAGCAAATTATTAGCTGCTGAACAAATTAATGTAAAGGATCATACGATCGACATTTTCAATATGGATCTGTATCGGATTGAGCGATTAAGGTATGCAGACGGAGAACCATTGGCGATTGAAGAGCACTATTACCCGTTGTCTGTTGGGTTAAAATTATCCTCCTATGATTTAGGAACAGAAACAATCTTTGATCTGCTTGAAAATGAAATGGGGATCACGCTTGCAGAAGCGGAACAAATTATTTCTACAGAAGATGCGGATGCAAGGGTAGCTGGATTACTAGGCATACCAAAAGGAGCAAGTGTTTTAACTGTTGAACGAATTATTGCGGATGAACTTGGTAATCCGCTGGAATTTTATCGAGGCTATTATCGACCAGATAAATATGTCTTTCGCGTAAAGTCGAAAAGAAACGGGCTGAGAGGTAGTCCTTAATTTTAGATAATAAATGTAAGCGGTAACAAATGGGAGGGAAAAGAATGAAGGGGATACAGAAACATGCCACGCTGGTCATAAGTATCGTTGCTTTTTTGTTCATTGTTATAGCAGGGGATATAAAACTTTCCAAAAGTGCTGGTGCCATCGACTCAGAGGTAATCGTATTACGGGCAGCACAATCGAAATCGAGCAATCATCCCGTTTCACAGGGAATCGATAAGTTTGCCGAGCTGGTAAAGGAAAAATCAAATGGGCAAATCATTGTGGAAACATATCATGATGGATTGCTTGGTGATGATCGAGAAGTTATTGAAAGTGCACAGCGTGGCAGTATCGCATTTGCGAGCTCTTCCACTCCTAATATGACCAGCTTTACAAATTATTTCACCGCATGGGATTTACCATATATTTTTGAAAACAAAGAGGAAGTGTATAAGGCTATTGATGGAAAGCCTGGCGACGTTATTCGCAAGGAAATGGAAAAGTCGGGCTTCAAGGTCGTTTTCTTTCCGGACTATGGCTTTAGACAAATTGTTAATAATGAGAAACCGATCAAAAAACCTGAGGATTTAAAAGGGATGAAGATAAGAACAACCAATTCAAAGATTGAGCAGGCGGATTTTGAAGTGTTTGGAGCAAGCCCGACGCCAGTTGCCTGGTCAGAGGTATTTACTGCATTACAGCAAGGGACCGTGGAGGGGGAAGGTAACAGTTATTCTCTCCTATGGGATACGAAGCACCAAGAGGTATTAAGCTATGCCACAGAAGTCAATTATAACTATAGTTCGGACATGGTCGTTATGAATAAAGCTATGTTTGACAGGATGACGGATGACCAGCAAAGCATCATAATGTCTGCCGGCCAGGAAGCGATGGAGTGGCAAAGAAACCGGGCAAATGAGCGTGAAGCGGAAGCAAAGCAGCAATTCATTGATTACGGAATTGAAATTTATGAGCCTACAGCAGAAGAAATGCAGGAATGGAAGCAAGCAGTAGAGCCTGTTTGGGATGAATTTGTTACCCCGGGTATGGCTGATCCGGAGTATGTGGAGATTATCTTGGAGGAACTTGGTAAAACCCGTGAAGATATTTTTGGTAACTAACTAAGGAATGGAGGGAAAAAGATGGAACATGGATCAGCTACGGTGGACAAAGTAAAAGACCAGGGTAATCCGATACAACCGATAAGCAATTTCAGAAAGTTTATTGGAATTCTTGATCGTCGATTTGAAGAGGTTTTAATTGTTGCTGGATTTCTTACGTTCATTATTCTTATTAATCTACAAGTTATTAACCGTTATGCCCTGCCATTTATCGATATCGCTAATATTACGACATGGACAGAGGAAATTTCCAGGTACATATTTATTTTTGTATCATTCCTAGGGGCAAGTCTTGCTATTAGAAAAGGGGAATCGATTGAAGTGAACGTAGTAATAAATCGATTCCCAGATCACGTGCAACGAGCTATTAAGGTAGCAAACACCATCTTCATGCTTTATTTCAGTTATATCATGCTGAAATATGGTGCCGAGCTCATTACATTCCAATTAAGTACACATCAATCAACACCAGCATTATCCATCCCCATGGCCATTCCGTATAGTGCGGTACCAATTGGTTTCGGGTTAATGATTATCAGGCTTATTCAAAAGTTCTATTTCGATACAAAGGACATGGAAATGAAGGAAGGGTTGCTTGCTGCTGCAATTGCACTTGCCGTCATTCTTCCAATCGGCATTGTTGGGCATGGCTCGATTACAATATTTCTCTTTGGCTATTTTGTTCTCTTTATTCTAATTGGCATGCCTATCGCCTTTTCCTTAGGGATAAGCACCTTGGCAACTGTTTTTGCAACAGATGCGATTCCAATTGACTTTTTTCCACAAACCGCCTTTACAAGTATTGATAATTTCCCGATTATGGCCATTCCGTTTTTTATCGCTGCAGGGATCATCATGGGGGGAGGAAAAATAATCAAAAAGCTGCTCCATTTGTCTGATGAGCTGCTCGGCTTCTTGCCAGGTGGGTTGGCATTGGTCGCCATTGTGACGAGTATGTTTTTCTCAGCGATTAGTGGGTCAGGTCCTGCAACAGTAGCGGCGATTGGAACAATTCTCATTCCAGCAATGGTCAAGCAAGGTTATAATGCAGGCTTTGCTACAGCAGTAATCGCCACAGCCGGGTCGATTGGGGTCATTATTCCCCCATCCAATCCAATGGTTATTTATGGTGTTGTTGGTCAGCAATCCATATCCAAACTATTTATTGCGGGTATCTTGCCTGGTGTGCTGACAGGGCTCGTATTGATCATCGTATCCTATGTTATTTCTAAAAAGAATGGCTGGCAAGGGGAGAAGACCTCCTTCAACATGAAAAGCATGATGAAAGCGGCCTGGGATGCAAAGCTGGCTTTATTAGTTCCAATTATCATTCTTGGCGGAATCTATGGTGGTTATATGACGCCAACCGAAGCAGCGGCGGTTGCTGCAGCATATGGCTTGATCATCGGATTATTCGTATATAAAGATCTTAATTTTAAAGGCATATACCGAAGTCTATCAAAAGCTGGGGTAACCTCATCGATTATCATCTTGCTCATCGTAATGGCGAGTATCTTTGGCAGATTGATTACACTGGAAAGAATTGCAGAGACAGTAGCCAGCTTTGTTTTATCTATTAGTGAAAACAAGTTTATCATTCTATTGCTTTTGAATGTTTTATTACTATTAGTCGGTTTGGTCATGGAGGCACTTGCAGCGATCGTTATTTTGACACCTATTTTACTGCCGATGGCGATCGAGTTAGGTGTGGATCCGATTCACTTTGGATTAATTATGATCTTCAACCTTGCAATTGGATTTATTACTCCACCGGTTGGCGTGAATTTGTTCGTTGCAGCAAGTGCAGCAAAGTTAAAAATTGAAGATGTCATTAAGGGCAATAAAATTTTATTGCTATCCATGCTCGTTGTACTTGGACTGGTAACATATATTCCGCAAATTAGTATGTGGCTCGTAGGCTTCATGAAATAAAAGGATATTACTTGAAAGGGGTGATTTGCAGAGCAATTTTATGGTGGGAAAATGAAGGAGGGGAAAGGATGAGCAGTACGTACTTACCAAGACATATCGAATTAGGTGCAGGAAGTTTGAATAAATTAGGGGGTATTGCCAAGGAACAAGGAATTCAGCATGTTATCGTCATCATCGATAGCTTCCTGACGAGTCCTAAGATTGCCCTTGATGAAAGACTAAAAAGTATATTGAAGCAAGAGAACATAGAAGCAACGTTTTTCTCCGATTATCGGGGGGAACCAACGACAGACCATCTGGAAGGAGCATTAGCAACCATCGATGGTCAGTCGGTTGATGGTGTGCTTGCCATTGGGGGAGGAAGCGCCATTGATATTGCCAAAGCTGTTTCCCTATTTGCCAAAACACCTGCTATTAAATGGGATGAGATCGCAGCTGCAAAACGATTACACCGGTTACCACTGATTGCTGTGCCAACGACGGCAGGGACAGGGTCAGAAGCAACAAAAGTAATGGTAATCAAAGACAGCAAAACAGAATATAAAATGAACCCGGGGCATAAGGATTTATTACCAGACGTGGCTGTGTTAGATCCAGAGCTAACACTTAGTCTGCCAAAGCATTTTACCGCATACACCGGAATGGATGCGTTGACACACGCTATGGAGGCATATGTATCCACAAATGCTTCTGTTACAACAGATCACTATGCACTTATCAGTATGAAAACTATCACAACAGCCTTGCCTAAGGTGTATGAAAATGGAATGGATGTCGAAGCGAGAGAGGAAATGCTGCTATCCAGCTGTTATGCAGGAATTGCTTTTTCCAACGCTTCTACCAATCTGGCCCATGCAGCAGGCAGACCGCTTGGCGCACGATTTCATATCCCACATGGCTTGAGTGTATCCTTACTTTTACCATTTGTCATGCGTTTTGGGCTAGAGGTAGCAACAGCGCGTTATGCAAATGTAGCACGAGCGCTTGGTTGTGAGGATACAGGTGATGAAAGGACACTTGCAGCATGTGCTGTGGAGCAAGTCGAAGAATGGAATGAAAAATTTGGCATATGGCAAGATGGTCTGAAATATATTGATATAGTGGACCTGAAAAAGAACATCCCAGTCCTCGTGAAGGATGCATTAAGCGGGAATGGCATAACAACAAATAGGAAGGTCCCTACCGAAGAAGATGTGGCTACCATTTTTCTTGATCTAATTGCAAAGCTGGAAGAGGTTCAGGCAGCTGATCCTGCTTCAACGGTTTCTTAGAGATTGTTAGATTGTATTTTCGAAAAAGGTGTAGGTAGGAGGGCGCTCGTCATCAGCGCTTACGCTTTTACTTATTAACTGGTACGTACGTCACTACAAGTTAGGGCGTTATTATAAATTAATCTATAGGAGGAATTTAAATGGCTAAACAACAAGCAGAAGTAAAAGAGGCAGTAAACAAAAAGGTGAAAATGACGCCAAGTGAGGCAATTGTGGAAACACTAGTGAAAGAGAATGTGAAAGAAGTTTACGGTATTGTTGGTTCCGCATTTATGGATATGCTTGATCTCTTCCCAACAGCAGGCATCCGCTTTTTACCGGTTCGTCATGAACAGAGTGCAGCACATATGGCAGACGCTTATACACGTGTTTCCGGCGTAGCGGGTGTTGTTATTGGACAGAATGGACCTGGGATTACGAATATGGTAACTTCTGTTGCAGCAGCAAATCAGGCACATACACCAATGGTTGTCATTTCCCCATCTGCGGGTACACCAACTATCGGCTGGGACGGCTTCCAAGAAGCGAATCAAGTATCTATTTTTGAAGATATTACGAAGGAGACTGTTCGTGTTACACATAAGAGTCGTGTAGCTGACTGTCTACGTACGGCATTCCGAATTGCTTATGCCGAACGTGGCCCGGTTTTATATGATATCCCTCGTGACCTGTTTTATGGTGAACTGGAGGATTATATTTTAGAGCCAAGCCAATACCGTACAGACAAACGAGGTAGTGGGGATCCGGCTTCCATTGAAAAAGCGGTTGAGTTATTGAAAAACGCGGAAAAACCGGTAATTATCTCTGGACGTGGTACAGTAGATGCGGATGGGGTAGATACTGTAGCTAAAATTGCCGAGCATTTAACTGCACCGGTAGCTGTTTCCTACATGCATAATGATGCGTTCCCGGCTGATCATCCATTAGCAGTAGGGCCGATTGGTTATATGGGAGCAAAGTCTGCGATGTATACATTACAGGAAGCGGATGTCGTGCTGGCGATTGGTACACGCTTATCTGTTTTCGGAACTCTTCCATGCTATGACATTGATTACTTCCCGAAAAATGCTAAGATCATTCAAGTGGATATTAACCCACGAAATATCGCACGGACCCACCCAATTGAAGTCGGAATTATTGGAGATGCAAAAGCGACAGCAGAAAACTTGTATAAAGAGCTTTCTAAAACGATGCCTAACGGCGTATCCAATCAGGCCCGTCTAGAAGAGGTAAGTAAGCGGAAGCAAGAATGGGATGAAGAGCTGGTAGAACTAGCCATGGAAGATGGCAATCCGATCAACCCACGCCGTGCATTGCTGGAACTATCTAAAGCATTGCCTGAAGGAACAATTATTTCTTCCGATATCGGAAACGTTTCATCCACTGCGAATGCTTACCTGAAATTTAACCAGTCACGCCGCCATATTGCAGCATTAACATTTGGGAATACCGGCTTCGCATACCCAGCAGCATTGGGCGCTCAGCTGGCAGAACCAAATACACCAGTCGCAGCAATCATTGGTGATGGTGCATGGGGCATGAGCCTACATGAAGTCAGTACAGCTGTAGAGCAAAATATTCCTGTCATTGCATGTGTATTTAATAATAAATCATGGGCAGCAGAGAAGAAGAACCAGGTAGACTATTATGATAACCGTTTTATCGGCTCTGATATCGAAGCACCTGATTTCGCCGAGGTTGCCAAGTCAATGGGTGCACTCGGTTATACGATTGAAAAGCCAGAGGATATCGGCCCAGTAGTAAAAGAAGTACTCGAACAAAAGAAACCAGCCGTGCTTAATATCTTTGTTGATGGCACACAGCTGGCACCACCATTCCGTAAAGACGCCCTGCACATGCCAACAAGACTGTTGGATAAATACAAGCACCTTGATTATGGTGTTTGGGGGAAGTAAGTTTATAGGAAAATCTCCGTACCTGATGAGGTGCGGAGATTTTTTTCGAGAGTAAAATGGCCACAAATAACTTTGTGTTAGTTGTTAATTATTTGAAACGTCGATTATAATTTGCGATTTAAACTAGTTTTGATAAATAATGCTATTCAAAGGTTTTATAAAATTTTAGAATTAGTTAGAGGTAAAAAATTATTTTATTTTTCTGCTTCACACACATTAGAAGGAACCTTATGTGTAATGAGAACGAAAGAAGCAGAAGAATGATAAAAATCTATCTATTAAAACTTATATTAAAGTAATTTAGCATGGGACATTTTTTAGCTGACTAATTGAAGCATAGAATTTAAACTTAACAATATCTTAAATTATGGTGGTTATATTTCATTACCAAAACTAAGCAGTTAAATGTCTGTTGAGACCTTGCTACTTTCATCCACAATTTTAGTCTGATTTTATTCCTCACTTCAAAACAGTAAGAAATTTCCCACAATAATCTTGACAATATCTTCTCCTAAATATAACATAAATGTAATCGATTTCATGAAAAGTCAGGTGATTCTATGGCCACAATCCAAGAAGTTGCAAAAAGAGCAGGTGTGTCTGCTGCAACTGTTTCAAGAGTGCTAAATAATAGAAATTCAGTCAAGGAAAAGACAAGAAATAGAGTAGATGAAGCGATTAAGGAACTCAATTATGAACCAAGTGTTCTCGGGCGCAATCTACGTAATTCGGAGAGCAGACTGCTTCTTGTTTTGCTTCCTAATATTGCGAACCCGTATTATACGGAGATCATTAACGGAATTGAAGATACGGCGATTGATAAGGGGTATAACATCCTTCTTTGTCAAACAGATTCTAATCCGGAGAGGGAGGCTATTTATTTTAATATGGTCCGTAACCGGTTAGCTGACGGTATTATATTAATGGATCCGACAGTCAATCGTAAAAATCTGTATAACCTTGCCAGTCAACACCCTATTATACAGTGTAGCGAATTTGACGAAGAGGGTGAAATTCCTTATGTGTCAATTGATAATGAGCTCGCAGCATATCAAGCTGTGAAACACTTAATAAAAATAGGGAAGAAGAAAGTTGCGCTTATTAATACAGAAGAAAAGTTCTTATATGCTCGTGAGCGGAGGAGAGGTTACGAGAAAGCGATGCGGGAATTTGATTTGCCGATTGAATCAAGGTGGGTTCGTAAGCTTGACAATCTTCAGTTTGAAAGTGGACAGCAAGCGATGCGTTCACTTTTAAATGAAAGTGAACGCCCGAATGCTGTTTTTGCTGTATCTGATATTCTGGCTATTGGTGCACTAAAAGAGATTAATTCTGCTGGTTTACATGTTCCAGAAGATATCGCGGTTATTGGTTTTGATAAAATTAGCTTCTCAAATATGACCCATCCCACATTAACAACAATTGCCCAACCGATGTACAAAATGGGCTGCATCTCAGCAAACATGATTATTGATAAAATTAGCGGGAAAGAAGTGGAAAGCTTAATTCTGGATCATGAATTAGTCATTCGAGAGTCAACTTAAATTTAAGAAATGGGGTGTTCTTATTACTAATAGATCTGGTCGAGTCGCAGTCATTACAGGTGTTAGTCATGCAAATGGAATTGGAGCAGCTGTTTGCCTTGAATTGGCGAAGGCGGGTTATGATATATTTTTTACCTGCTGGGAGGCGAAGGATAAGTGGCTTGAAATTTTCCAAAAAGAAATTCAGGATTTAGGTGTGGCATGTGATTATATCGAAGTTGATTTTCGTCAACCAGATGCGTCTACTCAAGTGCTTGATGGAGTAGAAGGCGCGTTAGGGATGCCTACCGTACTAATTAATAATGCTGCGCATTCTGTAGTAGATGGCTATAAAAGACTTGATGACGATATGTTGGACGACCATTATACCGTGAACATGAGGGCACCAATGATGCTTAGCGTTGAATTTGCAAGACGTTTTGAAGCGTCAATGTTTACTTCCGGCAGAATTATTAATATAACTTCCGGCCAAAACTTGGGCCCTATGGTTGGGGAATTGGCATATGGTGCTACAAAAGGAGCCATATCCGCATTTACCTCTTCATTATCCGCAGAGCTGGCTTCATTAGGAATTACCGTTAATGCAGTTAATCCTGGCCCAACAGATACAGGCTGGATGACAGAGGAATTAAAAAAAGAACTATTGCCGAAGTTTAAGAAGGGGCGTATAGGAATGCCAAAGGATGCAGCACGCCTAATAGCTTTTCTTGCAAGCGAGGAAGCGGAGTGGATTACAGGACAAATTATTCATTCCGAGGGAGGATTTTTACGGAGTTAGCCTGTAGCCTAAATAGTTTTAAGGAGGAAGAGTATCCTTGATCGATAAATTTAGTTTTTGATCTCTCCTCTTAATCCCCCTCACTCAAACTTTTACTTCCCACTACCGCACACAAGGATAAACAATAATAAAAAGATTATGAAAAATATATTGACATCATAGAAATGTATCGTATAATGAAATCAAATGTAATCGATTTCAATTATTAAAAAATTCTATTAAATATTGAGGTTGATATCTTAAAAGGGGGCTTAACAATGAAAATTTGGAAGTTGGCAATAGTTAATCTATTGTTAATCACGCTGGCAATGTTTATCGTAGCCTGCAGTGGAACAGGATCAACAGAACAAGACAACCCTGAGAATTCTGACTCAACAAGTAGCAAAGAAGAAGGAGCGTCAGAAGATAGTAAAGCAGAACCGGTTACCATTGTGTATGCTCGTGGAGTTGATACGACACCAGCGACTGATGCAGTTATAAAGGCTTTTGAAGAGAAACATCCTAATATCAAAGTAGAACAACGCGAAATGCCAGCAGATACTGGTCAATCTCATGATCAATATGTAACCGCTTTAAGTTCCCAGAGTACGGAGATAGACGTCTTTAACGCTGACGTAATCTGGCCAGCTGAATTTGCTCAAGCAAACTATGTGCTTGAATTGGATCGTTTTATTGAAAAAGATGGCATAAACATGGAAGATTATTTTCCAGGCACGGTAGCAGCTGCTAATTTTAATGGGAAGCAATGGGCAATGCCACAATTCACAGATGCCGGTGTATTTTATTATCGGACTGACATTGTAGAAGAGCCACCAAAAACCTGGGATGAATTAATTGAAATGGCAGGAGAATTAAAAGGTGAAGCAGGCACTAAACATGGTTACCTTATGCAGGCTGCACAGTATGAGGGCTTAATTACAAATGCTATAGAATTTATTGCTTCCTATGGTGGAGAGGTTGTCGATGAAAATAATAATGTCGTAGTTGATAGCCCTGAAACAGTAAAAGCTCTGGATAAAATGAAGGAAATTGTAACATCTGATTTTGTACCGGAAAACATACTTAATTTTATGGAAACAGAAACAGAAAATGCATGGATTGAAGGAAATGCAGTATTTGCAAGAAATTGGCCATATATGATGTCCTCTTCAAATGATGAAGAGAGGTCAGAAATTGTAGATAACGTTGAAATGGCTAGGCTTCCTGTTGGTGATGAGGGTACTGCAGCAGCACTTGGTGGATGGATGACGATGATCAACAGATACACGGAGCATCCGGAAGAAGCATGGGAGTTCTTGAAATTTATTTCTGGACCTGAAGGGCAAAAAATCAGTGCTGTGGAAGGTTCCAGAGCACCAACGTTAAAAGCATTGTATGATGACCCGGAAGTTCAAGACGTTAGTTCTCTTTTTGCAAATCCTGAATTCAGAGAAGTGTTGGAATCGGCAGTTCCTAGACCAGTGTCACCTATTTATCCAGAAGTTTCGGATATAATGCAAATTGAAATCTCCAAGGTTCTTACAGGAGACCAAACTTCAGAGGAAGCTGCGAAGAATATGCAGTCGAAAATTGAAGCGGCAATGGCAGAATAGTATGGCGAAGAAGAAAATAGCAAGATGGGCGATAAACTCATCTTGCTATTCTTTTAATAAGGTAATCTTGCCTTATTTCTGAGGAGGCTTAGAATGAAAAATAATAAAAAGCAAAAATTTCAATTGAGTGAAAAACAACTCGGCTATGCCATGGTCCTTCCATCGCTACTTCTGGTCATTGTGGTTGTTCTTTGGCCTGTAGCGCAATCCTTTTATAACAGTTTATTTGACTATAGGCTGAACGATCCGACTCGATCACAGCTTATGCTCCGTGCAACAATAGATTTAGAAAGGTATGTGGATAACTACTTTTACATAGGCGATCAGCTTGAAAGTTTGGCAAACAATGCAGACAGTAAAGAAACGACGGACACGATTAACAAAATACAACAGGATATCGAAAGCTACCATTCTAAGCTGATCAGTGATGAAGAAATGAGAAATAAAGTAGAAAAAATTGATGAAATGTTAATGAATTATACTCCGGTAAAGGATTCGGAATTAAAATATTCCGAGCTTGAAAATGATTTTGCTGTATCGTATCGGGAAGCACTAACATCTCATTCGGCAACATTGAAGGATATTGCTGAATCAAGTACGAATGAACAGCTGTCCCAACAGCTTCAGCAATCATCCGATTTATTGGCATCAACTGCTGGGAATATTTTAAAATCAAACTTTATTGGTTTGAGTAATTACGGTAAATATTTAAAAGATCAACGAATGTGGAAGGCGATGGGGAATACTGCTTTTTTTACTGTTATATCCGTGGCATTTGAGCTTGTTCTTGGACTTGCAATTGCCCTCCTCATTAATCGGGCGTTTAAAGGCAGAGGAATTATCCGAGCATCTGTATTAATTCCATGGGCTATTCCGACAGCAGTAGCTGCTATGATGTGGGGATTCTTATATGATGGTCAATCGGGAATAGTTGCACATTATTTGGAAGTATTACATCTAATTCCGGGAGCCTCATGGCTTCTGACAACTTCGGATGGCGGAATGTTTTCTATTATTCTAGCGGACGTATGGAAAACAACTCCATATATGGCCTTGTTACTTTTAGCAGGTTTGCAGACAATACCACAGTCATTATATGAAGCATCAAGTGTGGATGGCGCTAATAAAATTCATCAGTTCTGGCGAATTACACTTCCGCTTTTAAAATCATCTATTTTAGTTGCATTGCTCTTTAGAACCTTGGACGCATTTAGAGTATTTGACCTCATTTATGTATTGACTGGAGGCGGCCCGGCTAATGCTACAGAGTCCATTTCTGTATATGCTTATAAGACGCTATTCGCCCAACAGAATTTCGGTGAAGGCTCCGTCCTTTCTGTCATTGTATTTATTAGTGTAGCGATTATTAGTTTGGTTTATGTAAAGCTGATCGGTTCCGATTTATTTGAAGGTCGTACGAAATGAGGAGGGGTATAAATGAATAAGCGTGGCGGGATTGGTTTTTATCTATTTTTGATTATATTTGTTTTCCTTGTGATGTTTCCTTTTATTTGGGTATTTTTGACTTCAATTAAACCACCGAGAGAAATATTCTCTTCTTTCAATTGGTTTACGAGTGATCCATCACTCAATTCTTATGAAGCAGCATTAACGAACAGACCATTAGTACGTTATATGATCAATAGTTTTGTAGTATCTGCCTTAACTACTGTTTTATCTCTGGCGTTTGCAGCCTTTACTGCCTATGCGGTTACGAGGCTGCCGATTAAAGGGAAAGGTTTGATATTGGGGCTTGTGCTTGCTGCGTCTATGTTCCCGCAGATTGCCATTATCTCTCCCATGTTCAATTTGGTTACAGGACTAGGATTGCGCAATAGTTACCTTGGACTCGTGATTCCATATATAACTATAAGTCTTCCACTTGCAATATGGATCCTGTCTACTTTCTTTAAAAAAATTCCTTTTGAACTTGAAGAGTCTGCCAAATTGGATGGTGCAAGCCCATTTCAAACATTCCGAAAAATAATATTTCCATTAGCAGCTCCAGGGGTTTTTACGACAGGGATTCTGGTGTTTATAGCAGCTTGGAATGAATATTTATTTGCACTGACGATTAATAGTGATGATATGTGGAGAACAGTTCCTGTAGGGATTTCCATGTACCAAAGTCAATATTCCATTCCTTGGGGCGACATTTCTGCTGCAACTGTTATCGTGACAATTCCCATTGTAATATTGGTACTGTTTTTCCAAAAAAGAATTGTTTCCGGTCTAACCTCCGGATCTGTGAAGGAATAATGGTGATATTGAAGAACTTTAGTACAATAGTAATTTAATTGAAGTGAATAAATCTTTAATAAAATATACTGCTCTTTTTATAGAAAGAAAATAAGGTTGGTGTATATATGACGCAAAAATTGAAGGTTGGAATCATTGGTTGTGGAGCCATCGCCACAAAAAAACATCTGCCAGGTCTTCAAAAGTTAGATTTAGTAGACATTATCGCCTTTTGCAATCGAAATACCGAAAAAGCGAAGACAGCTGCAAGGGAATTTGGAACTGCCGATGCTAAAATTTATGGTGACTACAGAGAAATGTTGAAAGATACAACGATTGATGTTGTCCACGTCTGTACCCCGAATGCATCTCATGCGGAAATTACGATCGCAGCATTAGAAGCAGGTAAGCATGTGATGTGTGAAAAGCCAATGGCAAAGACGTCCGAAGAGGCTAAAAGAATGCTAGCTGTTGCTGAGAAAACGAAGAAAAAACTGTCTATTGGCTATAACAATCGGTTTCGTGCTGACAGCCAGTATTTGCATAAAGCAGTCCAACGCGGGGATCTTGGAGAAATTTATTATGCTAAGGCTCACGCGATTAGGAGAAGAGCGGTCCCGACATGGGGGGTGTTTCTTGATGATGAAAAACAAGGCGGCGGTCCGCTAATTGATATAGGTTCACATGCGCTTGATTTAACACTATGGATGATGGATAACTACAGTCCGCAAGTTGTAATGGGATCTGTTTTTCATAAGCTTGGCAAAAAGAAAGAAGCTGCTAACGCTTTTGGTCCCTGGGATCCAGAAGCATTTCAGGTGGAGGATTCTGCATTCGGATTTATTAAGATGCAAAATGAAGCTACTGTAATCCTTGAATCCAGTTGGGCATTGAATACATTGGATGTAGGCGAAGGTAAATGCTCCCTAAGCGGTACAGAGGGGGGAGCAGATATGATGGATGGTCTTCGTATCCATGGAGAGGACTTTGGTAAATTATATACGACAAATGTTGAATTGGACCCGGGAAGTGTTGCGTTTTTTGAAGGTAAAACAGAAAGCTCTGAAGACCTTGAAATGCGCACGTGGATTGAAAGTATTCTGAATAATTCAGAGCCGGTGGTGAAGGCGGAAGAAGCACTGGTTGTCACCCAAATATTGGAGGCAATCTATGAATCAGCAAAAATGGGGAAAGCTGTGTATTTTGATTAACATGTGATGCTCTCAGCTTATATATGTAGTAACTAAGGTTATGTTCTTGAAATAAGAATTGTAGGTTAGGTAAATAAGAAAGTATTTATTAAAACAGATGAGGAGTGAAATAATTGAGAGTAACTGTTTGGAATGAATACCGTCATGAAAAGGAAAATTCTAATGTCGCATCCATTTATCCTAATGGCATCCATCAAACGATTGCTTCTTTTCTTCAAGAAGCAGGGTATGAGACACAAACAGCAACACTTGACGAAGCGGAGCATGGGCTAACTGAAGAAGTGTTATCTGAAACGGATGTACTAATTTGGTGGGGACATAAGATGCATGAAAAAGTGAGTGAGGAAATTGCCGAACGAGTGAAGCAGTGTGTCCTCGAGGGTATGGGGCTAATTGTCTTACACTCAGGCCACTTTTCCAAGGTATTTAAAAAATTAATGGGAACTACGTGTGATCTGAAATGGCGTGAGGCGGATGAAAAGGAACGTTTGTGGGTAGTTGACCCAACCCATCCGATTACAGAAGGACTTGGCGAGTATATTGAACTTGAAAAGGAAGAAATGTATGGAGAGCACTTTGATATCCCGGCACCTGATGAATTAGTGTTCGTTAGCTGGTTTGAAGGAGGCGAGGTATTTCGCAGTGGAGCCACATTTAAACGAGGGCGTGGTAAAATTTTTTATTTTCGACCTGGTCATGAGTCCTATCCAACCTATCATAACAAGGAGATTCAGAAAGTAATAACAAATGGTGTTAAATGGGCTGCAAATACGAATACACCAAGACATTCTTATGGAAATCAACAACCGTTAGAAAAATTAGATAAATAGAGGTGAGAAAAATGGGAAAATTGAAAGTGGCGGTAATTGGTTGTGGAAGTATCGCAAAACATAGGCATCTCATCGAATATAAGGCAAACCCTGAAGTGGTAATAACTGCAGTTTGCGATATCGTGAGAGTAAGAGCAGATGAAATGGCTGAACGATACCATGCAAAAGCTTATACAGACTATGAAGAACTTTTACAAAATGAAGATGTGGATGCCGTGAGTATTTGTTTACCAAATTATTTGCATGCTCCAGTATCCATTGCTGCTTTGAATGCCAAAAAGCATGTTCTCTGCGAAAAACCAATGGCTACATCATGTGAGGAAGCAGAAAACATGATTAAGGCTGCTAAAGAACATAATCGGAAATTGATGATCGCTCATAATCAGCGTTTTGTTCCTTCCCACCAAAAGGCAAAAGAATTAATTGCAAGTGGAGAAATCGGAAAAGTTTATAGCTTCCGAACCACGTTTGGACATGGCGGACCAGAAAGATGGAGTGCTGACGGGAGAGAAAGCTGGTTCTTTGAGAAGGATAAAGCATTTATTGGCGCTATGGGTGATCTTGGTGTACATAAAGCCGACTTAATACGTTACCTTCTCGGCGAGGAAATTACGAATGTTGCAGCATTTGTTGAAACAAGTGCAAAAGGGGATACAGATGTTGATGACAATGCGGTTTGTATTCTGAAATCGGAAAGTGGAGTCATAGGTACATTAGTGGCAAGCTGGGCATACAACGCCAGGGAGGATAACTCGACAATTATTTACGGAGAAGATGCCATCTTACGGCTGGAAGATGACCCGACGTATTCCTTAGTAATGCAATATAAAAACGGTGATGCAGTTAATTATAAGCTCGGTGAAATTCAAACAAATGAATCTGGCGGACAGACTACCACACATGTCATTGATCATTTTGTGCAAAGTATTCTTGAGGATAAAGAACCACTGGTTACTGGAGAAGAAGGGAAGAAATCATTAGAAATAATTCTAAGTGCAATAGAATCAAGTGAGTTAAATAAAATCAGCAATGTGAGAGGGTAAATAATGACAAAATTACGTATGGGTATTATTGGAGTCGGTGGCATTGCTCAAGAAAGGCATATTCCAGCATTTTTGCAACTACAAGACAAAGTAACCTTGATGGCAGTAAATGATATGAACGAGGAAAGAGCAGATGAGGTTGCGAAAAAGTATAATATACCGCATGTATTTTCCAACTACCATGAATTATTTGCGGTAGTAGATGCAGTAACAATCTGCACGCCTAACAAATTCCATGCTGAAATTTCTATAGCAGCCTTGAATGCTGGTGTTCACGTTTTCTGTGAAAAGCCAATGGCCATCACTACGGAAGAGTGTGAAAGAATGATCGAAGCTTCTCAAAAAGCTGGGAAGTTATTGTCGATAGGCTATCATTATCGTTACACGGAGGTTAGTCAGATAGCCAAAAGAGCAGTAATGGAAAATCAAATAGGTGATCCGCTTGTCACGAGAGTCCAAGCTTTAAGAAGAAGAAAAGTTCCTGGGTGGGGAGTTTTCACAAATAAAGAATTGCAAGGCGGGGGGAGTTTGATAGACTTCGGCTGCCATTTACTTGATCTATCTATGTGGTTACTAGGAGATCCTGAGCCGGTAGAGGTAATCGGAAAAACATATAATCGTTTGAGTAAATCACCCATCCAAATAAATGATTGGGGGTCCTTTAATTATCAGACATTTGAAGTAGATGATCATGTGTCCGCATATATTACCTTTGAAAATGACATATCTGTTCTATTTGAATGTTCCTGGGCTGCTAATATTAAAGAAGATAAAATCCATCTCAGCGTCTCCGGAGCAGAAGGTGGTTTAAATATGTATCCATTCGAGTTATATCAGCCGAAGCTAGGAAGCATGATGGAAACAACGGCAAAAGCCGAGCATAATGAAAAAAAGGCAGGAGTAGTGCAAGCAGAAAACTTCGTAAATAGCTGTCTCGGTGAAAGTGAATTAGTTGTTAAGCCGGAACAAGCAATGAAGGTTTCAAAAATAATTGAGGCAATTTATCAAAGTAGTGAAAGTGGAACAAGTGTAAAACTCTCATAGGGGAAAGGCGGCTGAAAGATGAAATTAGGAGTATTTGCAGTTTTATTTCAAGACAAAAACTTTGAAGAAATGCTGGATCGTGTAAAAAATGCTGGACTTGATGCTGTGGAAATAGGTACAGGCGGAAATCCGGGAAATGCACATTGTAACATGGACGAACTACTGAATAGTGAAGACAAGCGCAAGGAATATCTTGAAAAGATTCACTCAAGAGGGCTTACAATTAGTGCATTTAGCTGCCATGACAATCCAGTATCGCCAAATAAAAAACATGCTCAAGCTTCCCATGATGTTTTTATAAAAACAGTTAAACTTGCGGAAATGATGGATGTTCCTATTGTAAATACGTTCTCAGGTACGCCAGGTTCGAATGAGAATTCGATGTATCCAAACTGGCCGGTAACACCATGGCCTACAGCTTATTCGGACATCTTGGAATGGCAATGGGAGAAAAAATTAATTCCGTATTGGAAGGAGCAGGGACAGTTTGCCAAGGATCATGGGGTGAAAATAGGACTCGAATTACATGCTGGATTTTTAGTTCACACACCATACACGATGCTCAAATTAAGAGAGGCTACAAATGATGCAGTGGGTGCAAACTTAGATCCAAGTCATCTTTGGTGGCAGGGGATTGATCCAGTAGCAGCTATAAAAATCCTAGGTAAGGAAAATGCAATTCACCATTTTCACGCAAAAGACACCTATATTGATTGGGATAATGTAAACATGTATGGACTTACGGATATGCAAGCCTATTCCAATGTCCAGACACGCGCATGGACCTTCCGTTCAGTTGGTTATGGTCATAGTGTTGAGGAATGGACCAATATCATTAGCGCGTTGAGAACGTATGGTTATGATCACGTTGTCAGTATTGAGCATGAGGACCCCCTGATGTCAGTAGACGAAGGATTTCAGGCTGCGGTTGGCAATTTAAAGAATATATTAATTAGAGAAAAGCCTGTAGATATGTGGTGGGCTTAAGAAAAATGGAAGCCAGATACTGAAAAGTGTCTGGTTTTTTTAATTCAATTACGGGAATCAGCAAAGTAAAGATTACAGTCTTTTTAATAAATCTTACTATTTTCATAGGATTAATTATGTTATCATAGATAATAAAATTTTTGAACAATGGGGTGGGAAAATGGCTGAGCGAGCAAAGAAAGGTTCTGATACGTTCCTTACTAGAATATTAAATAGGGTGGAATGGTTAGGAAATAGATTGCCAGATCCGTTTATGCTGTTTGCGAGTCTTGCAATTCTTGTTATCTTGCTATCCTGGATTATTTCTTCTTTTGATGTCACATTTATGCAGCCTGGGGAGGAGGAGCCGGTTGCAATTAAAAGTCTTGTTTCAGCTGAGGGAATTCAATACATGCTGACATCCATGTTGGAGAACTTTGTAGGATTCAAACCACTAGGCATTGTATTGGCGATCATGCTGGGGATTGGCCTTGCTGATAAGGTAGGGTTAATCGAAACATTTATCAAAAGCACGATTCTAAAGGCACCAAAAGGGCTGATCACCTATGCCGTTATCTTTATAGGTATCCTTGGCAATCTTGCTGCAGATGCAGCTTTCGTAATCATCCCTCCTTTAGCAGCAATGGTTTTCTATAATGTTGGCAGACATCCTTTAGCCGGGCTTGCGGCTGGGTTTGCTGGTGTGGGTTCCGGGTTTACGGCAAATATTATTGTAAGTAATACAGATGCGGTGTTGTCTGGTATTTCCGCAGAAGTGATGGGAACGTTGGATACCGCGGTAACGGTAACACCTGTCGATAACTATTATTTCATGCTTGTATCTGTCATTCTATTATCAGTTACGGGCGCTTTGATAACGGAAAAAATAGTCGAACCTCGCCTTGGAAAATATGAAGGGGATATTCAAAAAGATTTCGAACCTGTTCAAGCGATAGAAAGAAGAGGTCTACGTAATGCAACCTTCGCGGCATTAGCGTATATCGGATTGTTGCTAGTCGTAATTCTTTGGCCGGACTCGCCGCTTCGTAATGAAAATGGTGGGATGGTTCCTTCTCCATTTCTTAAAGGGATTGTACCAATCATCATGCTCTTTTTCATCACGGTGGGTATCGCTTATGGAATAACGACGAAAAAGATTACGAGTTCTAAATCGATTCCAGCATTTATGGGCGAGGCAATGAAGGATTTGTCCGGCTTTATCGTCCTAATCTTTGCTGCAGCTCAATTTATTGCATACTTTGAATGGACAAATATTGGAACATGGTTGGCAGTCAGTGGAGCATCCTTTCTGGAGAACGCAGGAATAACAGGGATTGGCACGGTAATTGCCTTTGTGTTGCTTACTGCAGGATTGAATTTAGTTATTTTTAGTGGTTCAGCACAATGGGCATTGGAATCACCGATTTTCTTAAAGATGTTTTATTTTCTTGATTATCACCCGGCATTTATCCAAGCAGCCTATCGTATTGCCGATTCCTCAACGAACATTATTACACCGATGAATCCATACTTTATCATCGTGCTTGCATTCATGAAAGAATATGACAAAAAAGCCGGGATTGGCACATTGATTGCACTAATGCTTCCATATGGCTTGATCTTCCTTCTTGTTTGGATTCTTTTGTTGCTGGCATTTGTGTTTTTAGGAATTCCGTTTGGTCCGGGGATTGGTGTGTATTTGGGGTGATGAAATAATAAAGTTTTATTATAAAAAAGTGCAGTAATAGACTTACTGTGCTTTTTTATTTAGGCTAATACAGTAAACCAAAAACAGTTATTCTACCAATCTATGAATAATTTGTCGAAATATAAGTAATTTGAAATAAAATTTCATAAAAACATATTGACTAACGCAATATTTTTTTATATAATTCAATCAGCAAAGCAAATAGAAAGGTAGCCTTCTATCGGTTTTGTTGGAAAGGCTTACAAAAAGGAGGTTTTATAGCAACAACGCTTTTTAGCTCAAAGTAGAGTTGCAAAGCGAACAAGTACATAAAAAGATTTCGGAATCTTGCATCAAAAAAGAGCTTGATAATTTGAGAGGGGTTTTTTAGGAGATGAAGAAAAAAAGTTTAATTAGTTTATTGCTAATTATAGCGATGCTTGTTATGTCAGCATGTGGCAATGGTGATGATTCTTCAGCGAAAGATGGAGAAAAGAAGGAGTCCGGTGGTTCAGAGGAAGCAACTATTGAGTTTTGGACAATGCAATTAAAACCAACATTCACAGATTACATTGAAGGTGTTATTGCTGATTTTGAAAAAGAGAATCCAAATATTAAGGTGAAATGGTTGGATGTACCAGCAGCAGATTTAAGTCAGAAAATATTAACAGCTGTTAGCTCTAACTCAGCTCCTGATGTGGTTAACTTAAACCCTACATTTGCATCCCAATTGGCTGACTTGGATGCATTGGTAAATATGGATGAAGCAGTAGCAGAAGAGGATCAAAAGAAATATGTTCAAGGTGCATGGGAAGCAAACCAAATTAATGGTACAACATTTGCTATTCCATGGTACTTATCTACAGAAGTATCTCTTAATAACAAATCAATTTATGAAGAAGCAGGTCTTGATCCTGAAAAAGACATTCCTGTAACCTATGAGGATGCCAAAAAAGTAGCTAAAACAGTTAAAGAAGAAACAGGTAAATACGGGTATTTCCCGTCACTTGACCTATCTTTGGTGTTACAGCATATGGTTAAAATGGGAGCAGACCTAACTAATGAAGATGGAACAAAAGCTGCCTTTAATTCGGATGCAGGCTTAGAGGCATTTGAATACTTTACAGAGCTTTATCAGGACGACTTAATTCCACGTGAAGCATTAACAGGTGATCAAAGAAGTACAATTGATATGTATCAGGCAGGACAAGTTGCAACATTTATGGGATCTCAGTTTATCTCACAAATTAAAGAAAACGCGCCTGACATTTACGAGAACACACTTCCTTCCACTGGTATTACTGGAGAGAGTGGCAAAAAGACAATTAGTGTACAAAACATTGTAGTCCCTGAACAAACGGAAAGTAAGGAAGCAGCAGTTAAGTTCGCTTTATTCCTGACAAATGCTGAAAATCAACTGGAATTCTCGAAGTTGACACCAATTCTTCCGTCTGCAGTAGAAGCATTAGAGGATCCATACTTCACTGAAGCAGGTGAAGATGCAGAGCCAATAGATTTAGTTCGTATTCAGTCTGCAGCACAGCTTGATGAGTCGGAGTTGTTAATTAAGCCAATGGATAATTATGATGAGTTGCGTCAAGCCATGTATGATGCTATTTCAGAAGCAATGCTTGGAAATATGAGCCCTCAGGAGGCATTAGATCAAGCAGAAGCAGCATGGAATGAAATTTTAAGTAAGTAAAATCATTAGTTTGATAGGTTAGTGGTATTCCGCTACGGAAAAACGCTTCGCTTTCCGTGGGCGCTGCTAAGCCTCCTCGTGCTGCGCACTGCGGGGTCTTATCTAGGCTTATTTTCCCACAGGAGTCTGCGCGTTTTTCCTCCGCTAATTTGTCACAAGAAGAAAACCGAGCCGTAATTCAGCATAAGTTTGAATCGGTTCGGATTTTCAATAAATACTGGTATTTTTCTCAGTATTTTTTTAAATCCAAAAGGTAGGGTGAATGATTTGAAAACAAATAAGCTTACACCGTACTTGTTTTTGCTGCCAGGATTAATCATATTAGGTGCTTTTATATTTTATCCAATGCTCCAGGCCTTTTGGTTAAGCATGACCGATTATAATATGATTGCAGACGCTGAATTTGTGGGAACCACAAACTATGAAAATTTGTTTCAAGATGATTTATTCTGGAAGACATTAACAAATACATTTATTTACTTGATCGGTGTCGTACCGGCACTCGTTATTATACCAATATTTTTAGCTGTGTTGGTTAACCAAAAATTAAAAGGTATTGGTTTCTTCCGCTCGGCTTATTATATTCCAGTAGTAACTTCCTTAGTAGTTGCAGGGATTGCCTGGGATTGGGTGTATAAAGAAAATGGTCTATTAAACTACGTTCTAGATATCTTAAATATCATTTCTGAGCCAATTCATTGGTTAACTTCCACACAAACTGCGATTTTTGCAGTTATGGTTGTGACCATTTGGAAAGGGCTTGGGTATTATATGATTATTTACTTAGCCGGTTTACAGTCCATTCCTAATGATCTTTATGAAGCGGCTGATATCGATGGGGCAAACTGGTGGCAAAAGGTAACAAGGGTGACAATTCCAATGCTGATGCCATTTGTGCTCATTGTAACTATTATGTCGTCAATTGCAGCAATGAAAGTCTTTGAGGAGATCTATATTATGACTGGTGGGGGACCATTACATAGTTCCGAAACACTTGTGTTTTATATTTATACAGAAGCATTTGATCGACTTAATATGGGATATGCCAGTGCAGCTGGTGTCGTATTATTTTTAATTACACTTGTTCTTTCCATAATTAATATTAAATTTATGGGTAAGGACAATACAGCGTGAGAGGAGGGAATTGAATGGCAATAAGTAAAGCGAAAGCAAATAACCCGATAATCAAGAAGTTTTTTCTATACATGTTATTAATTGTCGTAACAATCTTCATGATTGGTCCATTTCTATGGCTGTTATCCACTGCTTTGAAGTCAGGAAGTGAGAACATCTTCCAATATCCTCCTAAGCTTCTGCCTGAAAGCCCGACGTTAACTAACTTTGTCAAGGTGATGGATACATTTCCCTTCTGGAGATATTTATTTAATAGTGTGGTAGTTGCTGTGCTGACTGTATTCTTGAATGTTTTATTTTGCTCTCTGGCAGCATACCCGCTTGCAAGAATGAAATTCAGAGGGAAAAACACGATATTTATTTTGGTGCTTTCAACGATGATGATACCATTTCAATTATTAATGATACCTGTTTATATCATTTCTTTGAAACTTGGCTTGCAAAATACATATATGGGAATGGTTTTACCACATGTAACTACAGCTTTTGGTGTATTTCTCATGCGCCAGGCTTTTCTGACTGTACCGAAGGAATTGGATGAATCAGCGAGAATGGACGGAGCAAACAGTTTCCAAATTTGGTGGAGAATATTAATGCCACTTGTCAAACCTTCTATGGTAACGTTGATGATATTTACTTTTGTTAGTGCTTGGGGAGATTTTTTATGGCCATTAATTATTGTTAATGACCAGGATATGTTTACATTGCCACTTGGATTAAACATGCTACAGGGAACGTTCACATCTGATTGGCGCTTAATTGCTGCCGGTGCGATCATTTCAATGATTCCTATTATTGTCTTTTTCTTATTCCTGCAACGTTTCTTTATTAAGGGTGCGATGAATGGAGCAATAAAAGGATAGCGATTTATTTTGTAAAAAATGGAGGGTCTATGGTGGACAACGTAAGAGAATTAAAACGTCAAATCGGTCAAATGCTAGTGGTTGGCTTTGATGGTAAGACAATGCCCAAGCATATGAAAGAAATGATTCATGAATACCATATTGGCGGAATTATCTTGTTCAGTCGCAATATTGGTACGCCTAGTGAAGTTCTTCAGTTAACGACAGCACTGCAGAAGGAAGCAAAACAGGCAGGATATCAACAGCCATTATTCATTTGCATTGATCAGGAAAATGGGATTGTACGCCGCTTAGGTGAGGGGACCACGGCTTTTCCAGGAGCAATGGCTTTAGGAGCAACACAACAAGTGGAAAATGCCTATCATGTCGGTGTTGCCACTGGAAAAGAACTAAAGGCGTTAGGAATTAATTGGAACTTATCGCCGGTTGTTGATGTGAATAATAATCCGCGGAATCCTGTCATTGGGGTAAGGTCTTTTGGCGAGTCGCCGGATAAAGTGGCCATGTTTGGTGAAGCAGCTATGAAAGGGATGCAAGCTGCCGGCGTAATTACAACCTTGAAGCACTTTCCAGGTTATGGAGATATGGGAGTAGACCCGCATCTGGCTTTACCTGTCATTTCTCATAATAAAAAACGCCTGGATGAAGTAGAACTCTTCCCATTTAATAAAAACATCCAAGCAGGTGTCGATACCGTGATGTCTGCCCATGTTTATTTCCCTTCTATTGATGATGAAGCAGGTCTTCCGGCTACGTTATCGAAGAAGGTAATTACTGACCTATTAAGAGAAGAACTCGGTTTTGATGGTGTGGTAACGACAGATTGTATGGAGATGAATGCAATTTCGCATGGTATCGGTACGGATAAGGGTGCGGTTCGTGCGATACAGGCTGGTATTGATTTAATTATGATTTCTCATACATATGAGACACAGATACAGGCGATAGAGAAAATGCTTCTTGAAGCTGAACAGGACGAATCTGTCATGCATGCTGTCGAAATAGCGAATAAAAGAATTCAAAGGCTAAAAGCTGCATATTTGCAGTGGGAGGATTTGCATTTACTTGATACTCCGCCTGCAGTGGCTGATTTTGTTGGGGGAGAAGCACATGAAAAGCTTGCGGCATCTGTATTTCGTGAAAGTGTTACGATTGTAAATAATGAAGGCCTTCTTCCACTGAGCTGTTCATCAACAAGTAAGATCTTGTTAATTACTCCAGGAGATGAAGCAATGACTATAGTGGAAGATAAGAAGCATATCGACTTCTCATTGAGTGGTGCGATAAAAGTATATCAGAAAAATTGCCACGTAATGCCATTTCCCAGTAATGCTTCAGATGAAAGCATTACATCCATTGCCCATAAAGCTAAGGATTATGATTATGTGATCATTGGAACAAATGGCCTTACAACGGAAAGCAAGCTAGTAAGTCTAGTGCAATATATCCAAGAAATAGGCATCCCAATCATTGTTATAGCAATGAAAAGTCCATATGACATCGCTCTATTACCAAAAGTCTCAGCGTCTATTTGTACATATGAACCCACCACCACGGCAATTCAGATTGCTGTTGGTGCGTTATTTGGAAAAGAGCAGGCGAATGGAGCTTTGCCTGTCAGCCTATCCTAATTTGAAGAGCAAACGTAAGCTTCATATAAGAAGAAAAGGCAGCATGAACGAAAAAAGGTGGATTATATGAAAATTGGTCTTGATGTGTTTCTTGAAAGAGAATATAAAAATTTTATAGGGAAACGAATTGGTTTAATAACGAATATGACCGGAGTGAATGAGAAGCTTGTTCCTGCAATTGATTTATTTCATGAACATCCGGATATTCAATTAACAGCATTGTATGCTCCTGAGCATGGCATTCGTGGTGATGCCAAGGAAGGAGAAAAGCTTGAATCCGCAATAGACCCCTACACTGGTTTACCTGTTTACAGTTTGTATGGTGCTACACGTAAACCTGATCAAGCAATGCTGGCAGATGTAGATGTTTTATTATTTGATCTCCAGGATATTGGCGCGAGATATTATACATATATTTATACGATGGCTTATGTGATGGAAGCATGTAAAGAATACAGAAAACAATTTGTTGTTCTGGATCGTCCCAATCCTGTAGCAGGCACACAAATGGAAGGGAACCTTGTAGAAGAAGATGTACGCTCATTTGTAGGGCTATTGCCAATACCAAATCGGCATGGCATGACTGTAGCTGAGCTTGCTCTTATGTTTAAACATGAATTTGACTATAATTGTGAGCTTACGGTAATTCCGATGGAGGGCTGGCAACGAGATAAATATTATGATGAGACAGGACTTTTTTGGGTTCCACCCTCCCCGAACACTACGAATATTGAGATGAATATTTTATATCCGGGTACATGTCTCTTTGAAGGAACAAATCTTTCTGAAGGTCGGGGTACTACAAAGCCGTTTGAGCAGGTTGGTGCACCATTTATTGATGGACAAAAACTTGCAAAGGTCTTTAACAAAAAACAGATACCGGGCGTTTTGGCAAGACCGACTTCCTTTATTCCGACATATCAAAAACACCAAAATGAGATATGTGGAGGCGTCCAATTGCATGTATCTGATCGAAAGAAGTTAAATTCCTTTGAAGCAGGTATTTCACTTATAGAAATAATTGCAGAAATGTACCAAAGTGAATTTAAGTTCATAACAAATGAACAGGGTAAATATTTCTTTGACCTTTTAGCAGGAACGAAGAGTTTGAAGCAAATCATTTTAAAACGTACAGTCCAACCATTTTTTGAAGCATGCAATAAGGAACTAGAAGCTTTTAGAAAACAAAGAGAGAGTTATCTATTATATAAGTAGGATGGAGAGAATAGATGAAACTGACCAATTTAACGACAGAAACAAGAAATCAACATACAGCAAATATTGATACAATGTCTACAAAAGAAATTTTGGATGTAATTAATAAGGAAGATATGACCGTAGCGCAACGGGTACAGCAGGTGCTTCCTCAGATTGAAAAAGTTGTAGACGCTGTTTCTCATGCCTTACAGCGTGGGGGAAAGCTTTTTTACGTAGGTGCTGGAACGAGTGGAAGGATCGGGATTATGGATGCGGTCGAATGCCCACCTACGTTTAGCACCTCACCTGAGCTTGTTCAAGCAGTGATGGCTGGAGGTACAGGCGCGTTTGTTCAAGCAGTGGAAGGTGCAGAGGATGAGGAAGAAAGAGGCATAGAGGATCTTGAAAAGAGAAATATAACCGACTTGGATGTAGTTATTGGCATTGCTGCCAGTGGCAGAACACCATATGTAATAGGCGCATTAAAGCATGCGCAAAGTGAGGGAGCAGTAACTGTCAGCCTTTCCAGCAATCTGGATTCCGCGATCAGTAAATTTGCATCTATTGCTATAGAGGTGGAGACTGGTCCTGAGGTGTTGACAGGATCCACAAGAATGAAAGCAGCAACCGCACATAAAATGATTTTAAATATGATCACAACTACATCGATGATTAAAATTGGCAAAGTGTACGAGAATTTAATGGTTGATGTGAAGGTGAGTAACAAGAAATTGAAAGATCGTGCGAAGAGCATTGTGAGCACGATTACAAGAGTGTCTGATGAAAGAGCATCTGAAATTTTGGAAATAACTAATTATGAGGTAAAACCGGCAATTGTCATGATAAAAGCTAATGTCTCCTTTGAAGAGGCACAAAGCTATATCACCTTGGCAAATGGATTTGTTCGTGAGGCAATTGAACGTGCACAGAAAGAGAAGGTATAATAAGAGAGCGTGTCCGAGAAGTGTCTTCTATATAGAAAGCTTTCGAAAAACCAGATACATCTTTGTCCAGACTAAAACAATTTAAAGTGAGCTGATTGCATGAGCACAACAGGAGGCATTGTTATTTTAAAGGAAATGCTGCCGAAGTTGGCCCCATCTGAGAAGAAAATTGCAGCATATATTATAAATAATCCCCAAGAGGCTATTTCGCTAACGGTAAATGAATTGGCGAAAAAAAGTGCCACGAGTGGGGCGGCCGTTATTCGTTTATGTAAGTCGTTAGATTTAAAAGGCTATCAGGATTTGAAGCTAAGAATTGCTGGAGATTTGAGAAAACCTGGTGATCATGTTGGCTATCAGGATATCCAACCAAATGAATCAGCAAATTCCATCATAAAGAAAATGATTGATAATACGATTCAAACTGTTCGTGAGACGGCTGACATGCTAAATAAAGATGAATTGCAAAAAGCGGTTGATATATTGAGAGCGTCCAGACGAATTCACTTTATTGGAGTCGGAGCTTCAAGCATTGCAGCAGAAGATGCCCAGCAGAAATTTTTGCGTATTGACAAGACTGCATATGCTTTTAAAGATATGCATATGGCTGCAACGCTTGTAGCTAATGCAGAAGAAAAGGACGTTGTTGTGGGGATATCTTTTTCTGGAGAAACTCCTGAAATAGCAAAAATTCTACAGCTAGCTAAGGAAAACAAGGTTAAGACGATCAGCCTGACAAAATATGGCAGGTCAACGGTTGCTGATCAAGCGGATGTTAACTTGTTTACTTCTGCTTCCAGTGAGCCAACCTTTCGCAGTGGAGCAACTTCTTCCCGTCTTGCTCAACTGCAAGTAGTTGATATTCTCTTTATGTGTGTTGCTTCCATGCAATATGAAGAGACAGTAAAGCATCTAGGAGCAACAAGGGATGCAGTAGATTTTCTTACAATGAATGGTAATGGCACTAGTAAAAAAAGATAAAGAAGTACTTAAACATACAAGGGTTAGCTCAACAGGAGTTAATCCTTTTGTTACATGGAGGAGATTTTTTATGTATTATTTGGGGATTGATGGTGGAGGGACAAAAACAAAAGCAATCATTACAACAGCAAAAGGAAAGGTGATTGCTGAAGCGCTAGTTGAAGCAACTAATCCGAATAGTGTACCTGAAGAAACCATGAAATTAAGATTTCAGAACCTATTAAATGAGCTTTGGAAACAAAGTAATCTGCAAATAAACGATATTATTCAAGTATTTGCCGGAATGTCCGGGGTAAGCAGACAAGCTTCCAAACAAAGAATGAAACAGATTTTGTCCGTAATTCTGGAGGGATATGAAAATATTAGTGTAGATAATGATGCAGTAACTGCATTATATTCTGGAACGTTCGGCAAGCCGGGAATTGTACAAATTTCCGGTACAGGTTCTATCACCTATGGGGTTAATGCAGATGGGGAACACGGTCGTGTTGGTGGCTGGGGACATTTTATTGATGAAAAAGGCAGTGGTTTTTCTATTGGCAGAGATGCCTTACAAGCAGCTTTTAAAGCACTTGATGAAAGAAGGATACCTACATTATTGGGTGAATTTATTCTGGAGCATTTTCATGAAAAAGAATTGCCTGATGTAATTCCACATGTCTATCAAGCTGCTGATGTAAAAGTAGAAATTGCATCATTAAGCAGGCTTGTTTTTAAGGCAGCTGATCAAGTTGATACAATTGCCCTTTCAATAATTGAGCAGCAAGGGGAAGAAATCGGAAAATCGATTGCTAGGTTAATTTCTAATCATTTTAAAGAGGAAAGACAAGTTGTGCCTGTTGTTCTAGCAGGAGGTATTTTTAACCGCGTTGACTTAATCCAAGAAACAATGGCACAAACGTTAAAACTACTTGGGAAGAAAGTTCACTTTATCATGCCTGAAATTGATCCTGCAGGTGGAGCTGTTATCGCGGCATTAAAAAAAGACGGGATTCAAATTAACGAACACGAATTTATCCAAAACTATAAGATGTCTAAACGGGGGTGAAAAAGATGAAGCTTGTTAAATGGAATGCAATCTATTTACAACAGTTGGTTGATTTGTGGAATAAAGAATTAGGCACAGACTTTCCGATGAGGACAGAGCTATTTGAACAAAATAGTTTTCAGGATGAGAATGTGAGCTGGGAAGGGTCCCTGATTGCAATCAATGATGCTAATGAGGTAATTGGGTTTATCATTGCAAAAATGTGGCAGGAAGCAGCTTCTGTTTCCATGCCAACCAGCACAGGGTGGATTCAAGTTCTTGTAGTGGCGAAACAGGATCAGAATAAGGGAATTGGTTCTCGCTTACTGGTCCATGCGGAAAAAGTTTTTCGTGATCGAGGCATGGGAAGGATTTTGCTTGGGAGAGACCCGTGGCATTATTTCCCTGGTATTCCAGAAACCAATATGAAAGCAAAGCAATGGTTTGAAGCGAAAGGATATAAAATGTATGTACAGGAGCATGACATGATGAAAGAATATGCTGCTAGCGAAGGGATTGAGGAACCAACGAATTCTAGCGTGACGTTCTCCGTTCTAGCTATTGATGAGAAAGAAGTATTTCTTGCATTTATGAACCGCTGTTTTCCAGGGCGCTGGGAATATGAAGCTATAAAATATTTTGAGCGTGGAGGAACTGGCCGTGAATTTATTGTCATGAAAAAACAGGGTAAAATTATTGGTTTCTGTAGAGTAAATGATTCTCGTTCACCGTTCATTGCTCAAAATGTTTATTGGGCGCCCCTCTTCAAAGAGGAACTTGGGGGAGTTGGTCCATTGGGAGTAGATGATAGAGAACGAGGCCAGGGATATGGGCTTGCAATTGTAGAAGCAGGAATTGCGGAGCTACGAAAACGAGGTATCCATCGGATTGTGATTGATTGGACAGGGCTCGTAGTATTCTATAGAAAACTTGGCTATACCATTTGGAAAAGCTATGATTCTTATAAAAAATCTTTACATACGGGGAGGCGTACCCAATGATAGAAAAAGTCCGAGCATTTATGCAAAAAGAGATTGATGCAAAGCATATCCCTGGTGCGGTGCTACATGTAGGGTATCAAGGTGAGACAATTTTTCGTGAGGCAATTGGCTATCGAGCAGTGCATCCCACAGCCTCCCATATGCAGATAGATACAACGTTTGATCTTGCCTCTCTTACAAAAGTCATTGCTACCCTTCCTGCTGTCTTGAAGCTAATAGATCGTGGTGACATACGTTTGGATGATCCAGTTAGTTTTTTCCTGCCAGTTTTCTCGAAGAATGGCAAAGAACAAGTAACTATCAGACATTTATTAACACATACTGCTGGTTTTCCAGCACACCGGCAATTTTATAAAGAAAATTTGACGAGAGATCAAATACTCCAACGCGCGCTCACAGAGCCTCTTGAATACAAACCAGGCTCCATGGTTGTGTATAGTGATTTAAGCTTTATTACACTTTATCAAATGATAGAAACAATTACGGCTGAGCCATTTGACGTATTTGTTAATAAGGAAGTATTTACTCCCTTGGAAATGACAAAAACAACATTTAACCCCACAAAGAGTACGGGGGATTTTGCTGTCACAGAATATAGTGAAGAGCTCGGTGATTATAAACGAGGAATCGTGCATGATGAAAATGCTTATGCAATGAATGGTATTAGTGGCCATGCTGGTTTATTTTCTACGGTAGGCGATTTAAGCAATTTTGCAAGAATGATAGAAAATAACGGCATGTATAAAGGAAAACGCATTCTTTCAGAAAGTGTACTAAGACTGGCTAGGCAAAACCATACCCCATTCGATGAGGGATATAGGGGACTTGGGTGGATGCTGAAAAGTCCGAAATTATCTTCCTGTGGAGATCTGTTCTCCGCTAGTGCTTATGGACATACAGGCTTTACGGGTACAAGTATATGGTTTGATCCCGAAGCCCAATTGCATGTTATTTTACTAACCAATCGGGTTCATTATGGAAGAGAGCCACATATTATCAGATTGCGTGCACGGTTGCATAATCTGATTAGGGCGAGTATATAAACGATTTCTAATATCGGTAACTAAAATCCTGGAGAGAAGCACTCTTCAAAAGTTTTTGGTCTCCGAACTCTTGCAACTAAATGAGTCGGCATTTGAAGTTTTACTTGATAAATATTATGGATCAATCGAACAAGGGAACATCTTGGAATATGAGGAAGTGTTAGAATATGATTTAGGGGGGATAGCAAAAAAGAAACAGAAGTACCTTGAAGCTATCCTATCCATGAACAATTTGGAATAAAGGTGGAACAAGGAACTTCCAATCTGTTTGTGGAAATTGCTAGAGAGAATAGATAACAACTCAAACCAGCCTAAACATTATCAGAAAAATAAATTATTATTGACAATTTTAAATAAGCGTGATAAATTTCTTATCAAGAACAATTTAATATGCGATTCCACTAGGGGTGCCTTTTAAAAGGGCTGAGATCAAAGTGATTGACTTTGGGACTCTTTGAACTTGAGACGGTTAGTGCCGGCGTAGGGAAGTGGTGGATTGGTATCCGTTTATATTTTTATGAAAATACAAGCGTACAAACCACTTTTCCCTATTAAGGAAGAGTGGTTTTTTTGTTTTCCTGAATAACAGGAGGGAAAGAACTTAGTTTCTATTGCAAATGTTGGGGCACAAATGTTGTCTCATTACATTGATAGTTGGAGGGAAGGGCGAACTAGAGAAACCTTTAGTATTAGGTCCCTCTAGTAAGCGGATAAACCCATTGATTTCCATTACAGATGGACGCTTTCCGCCGGCATGGCTTCAGCCGCTTCCTCCGCTACGCTCCGTCCAGGGTCTTCAGCTCATGCTATTCCGGCAGGAGTCGCGGGCCAACAGGACGTTGGTTATGCAATCGTTGCCACAAATGTTTTCGGTGGGACGAGTTAGCGCAGTCCCAGGACGTGGCGTTCTTAGATTGCCGCCTTCCACTCCAATCAATTCGTACACAGCACATCCTGGTTGTATACGAACGCAGTTTTTTTCCTAGATAAAAAAGTAAGTAGTAGCGAAGGGGAAATATGGAGACTCCTGCGGGAGGAGAGGCCTCGATGAGACCACGGAACGCGTAGCGTGAGGAGGCTTATCAGCCGCCCGCGGAAAGCGGAATATTTCCCCGTAGCGGTGATTTACGCAGCCTCTATATTCTTAGTTAGTTCGAGTTTATACGTTCTGCGAATCATTGGAGGACTCAAACATATATATTAGGCCCGGATTTTATGTGTAGCTAGATTCTTCTGAAGTTATCACTACAGTGACTTTCCTAAAACTACGCAAAAATTATGCTGTAGGAAGTTGCCATTTAAGCAACCTAACAATTACAGCAACCTTGGATTTATCCGTTTTTTTAAAAATCACAAAAAAGGGAGGCGGTCAACATAAAGAAACTGCATGTGATTTCTACAGGTCAGCAAACATCAGACAAACTTGTTTCCATTGTTGCTGAAATCCATCATTACATAGACTTTTTGCATTTACGTGAACCGAAATGGACTGACCAAGAATTGGTACAGACCATTGAAAAGCTTTCTGCCAGTGGGGTCCCAAAGGAAAAGCTCATTGTGAATCATCGTGTGGATGTAGCACATCAAACGGGAGTTCATGGTGTCCAACTGACCTATCGAAGCATGGAAGTGGCTAAGGTGAATAGCGCATTTCCCGAATTAAAGGTTGGTTGCTCTGTACATACGGCAAGTGAAGCAACACACCTGGCGGGACAGGGAGCGGATTTTCTTGTATATGGACATCTATTTGAAACCGCCTCCAAACCTAATCTGGAGCCTAAGGGCGTGGGAAGCTTACAGCATGTTGCCAGGCAAGTTTCCGCACCGGTAATTGGTATTGGGGGAATAAACCCTGGAAATGTACAAGAGGTAATGGCACATGGTGCAAGTGGTGTAGCTATTCTTTCAGGGATATTACTTGCAAAGGATCCACAGAAGGCAGCACAGGAATATAGATACGCATTAACAAAAAGCGAGGTGGTCATGTGAAGCGTCATTATGATTCTATTATAGTTGGAGGAGGCGTGATTGGCAGTTCCATTGCCTTTCAACTAAGTAAACGTAACCATCGTGTACTCGTTTTGGAAAAGGATGGTTTGGCAGAGAAAGCTTCCAGTGCCGCAGCTGGTATGCTTGGTGCTCAATCCGAGCTGGAAGGAGATAGCCCGTTATTTAACTTAGCGAGACAGAGTAGGTCCAGATTCCCTGAATTGGCAAAGGAATTATACCAAATCTCGGGTGTCGATATCGAATTGATGCAAAGTGGCATTATAAAAGTCGCGCAAACCGAAGAAGAAGTAGCGCATTTAAAAGCAGTCGCTGCATACCAGCAATCGATCGGGGAGGAAGCAGAATGGTTACCTGCAGAAGAGCTGAAAAAGCGGGAGCCTGGATTGTCGGAAGCTGCCTTTGGTGGGGTATATCTACCGAATGATGGGCAGGTTTCCGCACCGCTTCTGGCCCATGCCTTTGCAGAATCCGCCAAAAAGCTTGGCGCAGATATGTTGGAGCATACAGAAGTGAAGGATTTTATCAATGAAAACGGAAGCTTAACAGGGGTGAAATCTAGTGCCGGCACGTTTTGGGCGAAAGATATAATTGTAGCTGGGGGGGCGTGGAGTCAGCATATACTTAGGAATGCTGGTGTAGCATTGAATGTGTATCCGGTAAAAGGAGAGTGCTTTTCGGTTATGCACGATAAGCCAATTGCCACATCGAGTATATTTTTATCCAATGGATATATTGTGCCTAAATCCGGTGGAAGAACCATCATTGGTACAACACAGAAGCCTTATGATGAGGATCCAACAGTTCAAGTAGCCAGTTTATTTCAATTAATTGAAATGGCAGGAAGGCTGCTTCCAGAATTAAAGAATGCTAGATGGGAAAAAGCATGGTCAGGAATTCGACCACAAACCGGAGACGGATATCCTTATATTGGAAAACATCCGGATCTTAATGGATTGACGATAGCGACAGGTCATTTTAGAAATGGAATTTTATTAAGTCCAATTACAGGCGAAATGGTTGCTGACCTAATGGAAGGCAAGGCTGTAGATGATACCTTCCGTTTGGACAGGAAATCATTGGAGGGGGTGAAAATATGAATCTACTTGTTAACGGAAAGCAAATTCAGGTGCCTACATCTGTCAAAACAATTACAGATGTAAAGACCCACTTTAATATAACGAATCCAGTAGTAATTGTAGAGCATAACGGAGAAATACTGGACAAAGCAATACACCCGGAAAAAGAAGTAGCGGATGGCGATAAAATCGAATTAGTACAATTTGTAGGAGGCGGTTGAGATGTTAATCATCGGAGATAAAAAATTTAATTCAAGATTATTACTAGGTACAGGGAAATATCCTGATTTTGTAACCCAGAAAGAAGCTGTTAACGTATCGGAGACAGAGATACTAACTTTTTCCGTGCGTCGGATGAATGTTTTTGAGCCATCACAGCCGAATTTTCTGGAAAAACTCGATTTGCAAAAATACAGCCTATTGCCGAACACGGCGGGAGCCAAAACAGCAGAAGAAGCTGTTCGAACTGCAAAACTGGCAAAAGCGTCGGGGCTCTGTGACATGGTTAAAGTAGAAGTAATTGGCTGTGATAAAACCTTATTGCCGGACCCGATTGAAACATTGAAGGCGACAGAGGAATTAGTCAAGGAAGGATTTACCGTATTACCATATACGTCAGATGATGTCGTCCTGGCAAGGAAGCTTGAAGAAGTTGGCGCACATGCAATCATGCCTGGTGCTTCACCGATTGGTTCCGGTCAAGGGATTATTAACCCACTGAACTTGAGTGTCATCATCGAACAGGCAAATGTTCCTGTCATAGTGGATGCAGGTATCGGTTCCCCTGCGGATGCTGCCATGGCAATGGAGATAGGGGCTGAAGGAGTATTACTAAATACAGCTGTTTCGGGAGCCAAGGATCCGATTAAAATGGCGGAAGCGATGAAGCTTGCCGTAATTTCAGGTCGCCTTGGATATGAAGCTGGCCGAATTGGTAAGAAAAGATATGCTACTGCAAGTAGTCCCATGGAAGGGATCAGTGTGTGATGCATGACCGCTACTCAAGACAAATACTCTTCTCCGGCATTGGTGCTGAAGGTCAGCAAAAGCTAGATAATAAGCATGCCTTAATCATTGGAGCAGGTGCACTGGGGACTGGAAGTGCAGAAATTCTGGCCAGGGCAGGGGTCGGAGAATTGACATTAGTGGACAGAGATTATGTGGAATGGAGCAATTTGCAGCGACAGCAATTATATACAGAGGCCGATGCTAACGAACGTATGCCAAAAGTAATCGCAGCCAAGAAGAGACTGGAGGAAATTAATAGCGGAATAACAATTCATGCACATATTATGGATGTGACACCTGTCGAATTCGAGCAACTCATTCACGGAGTTGATTTGATTATTGATGCCACAGACAATTTTGATATTCGCATGATTATCAATGATATTTCCCAGAAGCATTCTATCCCATGGATTTACGGATCGTGTGTGGGAAGCTATGGAATTAGTAACACGATCCTGCCGGGGATATCTCCATGCTTACACTGTTTAATGGAAAGCATACCCATTGGTGGCATGACCTGTGATACGTTAGGCGTTATAAGTCCGGTTGTACAGATGGTTGTAGCTCACCAAACGGCAGAAGCTTTAAAGATATTGACGGAAAATACGGATATGTTGCGGCAGGAATTAATTTCTTTCGATTTATGGAAAAATCAGCAATCAACTATCCAAGTACAGTCTTTAAAACAGCAACAGTGCAAGTCATGTGGGGATCATGCCATCTATCCGTTTTTGGATTATGAGAATACAACCAAAGCGGAAATCTTATGTGGTAGAGAAACGGTACAGATTCGACCAAGCTCCAGGGAGACAAAAGACTTAGAAACATTGGCTGTTCAACTGGCCAAGTTGGGAAAGGTCAAGCAGAACCCTTATTTACTGCAGTTTGTAATCGGTGAGGATCGCCTGGTGTTATTCCGTGACGGACGGGTGCTTGTACATGGAACCAATGATGCCGCGAGAGCCAGATCACTATATCACCGCTATTTAGGGTAGTTGAAAGTTTTAGGATGATGAATTTGAACGATATTTTAATGATGGATCTGACAGTGGACACGAAGGAACAGGCACTATCTGCTATGAGCAGCATGTTAATAAATACAGGGTATGTGACACCAAATTATATGGAGGCAATTTTAAAAAGGGAGCAAAGCTTTCCCACAGGATTACCTGTACAACCATACGGGGTGGCGGTTCCCCATGCTGACAGCAAGCACGTTATCGAAAGTCAGGTCGTATTTGCGGCTTTAAGAAGGCCAGTAGTTTTCCAGCAAATGGGCAACGATCAGCAAGACATAGATGTATCTTTTATTTTTATGCTTGCTTTTCGGGATCCGACAGAGCATTTACAACATGTACAAAAGTTGTTTCTATGTTTGCAGGACACTACATTTATGCAGCAGCTCAACCAAATAAAAAAGAAAAGTCATTTGCTTCAATTAATCAATAACATAGAAACATAGTTTGCTGGGGTGGGTTTATGGAAGGCTTACAATGGTTTGTTGATCTGGGAGCTTCCGTTATGCTCCCTGTCATCATTTTTATTTTTGCACTTATACTTGGAACGAAATTGAAAAAAGCGATTCAAGCAGGGCTTACTGTAGGAATTGGTTTTGTCGGATTGAATTTGGTTCTTGAATTGTTAACGAGCAGCTTAGGACCTGCAGCAAAGTCGATGGTTGATTATCTTGGTTTCGATCTACATACGATTGATGTTGGCTGGCCAGCCGCAGCGGCTATCTCCTATGGAACAACACTAGGCAGTCTAGCCATTCCCATAGGCATAGGAATAAATGTTTTGTTGTTGCTTTCCGGACTAACCAAGACGTTAAATGTGGATATATGGAATTATTGGCATTTCGCATTTACAGGCTCCCTTGTTTATGCGGTCACAAATAGCTTTTCATTGGGATTACTTACCATCGCTGTACATGTCATTGTGATTTTTCTCTTGGGTGATCTGCTTGCCTCAGATGTTCAATCCTACTATGGGTTCAAGCAAATTACCTTCCCACATGCAGCTTCTGCACCGTCCTATTTTTTAGCAAAACCGCTAAATTATGTTTTTGACCGCATCCCTTGGTTTAATAAATTGGAGGCTAGTCATGAGACCATCCAGAAACGGTTTGGGTTACTTGGAGATTCTATGATTCTCGGTGTCTTATTAGGTATTGTTATTGGTGTACTGGCAGGTTATAACCTTCAGGAAACACTCCAATTGGCCATACAGACAGGTGCTGTACTTGTTTTGATGCCGAAAATGGTTGCATTACTGATGGAGGGGCTAACGCCCGTTTCGGAAGCGGCTGGGGAAATGATGAAAAAAAGATTTCCGAATAGAGATTTATTCATTGGGATGGACAGTGCCATATCAGTTGGTCATCCTGCAGTCCTGTCCGCCTCCTTATTAATGGTGCCGATTACTCTTTTTTTGGCAGTTATCTTACCAGGAAATACGGTATTGCCATTTGGCGATTTGGCTACCATCCCATTTCTAATCTGCTTAATGGTCCCTGTATTTAAGGGGAATATAATTCGAACAGTTATTGCTGCAACCATTTACATAAGTGCAGGTCTGTATATTGCTACATGGGTTTCTCCGTTATTTACAGAAATGGCAAACAATGCCGGATTCGATGCTGGAAACAATCACAGTATTTCAGCATTAGTAGACGGAGCGCTTTGGACAACCGGTTTATTTGTTGGCGTTGGAAAAATGGCGAGCTGGTACGGGGTTGCAGCTGTTGGAATCGTTGCATTTGCCGGGCTACTATATGTCAATAAAATCAGGAAGAAAGGGGACCAGTTATGAAAAAGGGACTAATTGTATGTGGAACTGGAGTTGCTACTTCAACTGTTGTTTTAGGGAAAGTGAAGGAATACTTGTCCAAGGAAAATTTAATTTCACAGGTAGAGCTCCATCAAGCGAACATCAGTGATGCACATAGCAGAAGTGATGACTATGCATTTATCGTGTCAACAACCATTGTCCCTGATGATTGGAAGGAAAATGTGATTGACGGGGTTCCATTGCTTACAGGGATTGGAACAGATGAAGTGTATTTAAAGATCAAAGATAAGTTGATGTGAGGAAAGGAGCTCAAAAAGCAATTTCATTTTAGTGAAGAGATTCTCTTGCAGTAAAAAAGGGGAAGCTTTCCATCTATTTCGATCGAAAGCTTCCCTGCTTGTATTTTGAATAATTATTAACAGTAGGCTTGCTACAATTCTAATCAATCACCTACTACTTTTTCCCCTTGCACCCATACCTCTTTAATATTTTCGGGTTTAACGAGATACATGATCTTTTGAAACACATCATCCAAGTCTTCCTTTTCATCAAAAATTGGAAGGGTATTTCCACTTGCTTTTGTATTAATAATTTGCACATCCCATGCATAGCCTTTCTCCAAACGACCGATCGGCAGACTCAGGCTTTTACCACCACCAGCTGTTGCAAAATAAAATGCTTCCTTAATTGTGATGCGTGAATCGTCTACACCTCGCGCTTCGGGAGAGAGGGAGGTGTCTACCCCATCCTCCAGCATGCGTGACGATACGACTGCTTGCTTTGCATTATCATATAGACTAGGGGTTGCTCCAGCTGAAATGTCTGTTCCTAAGCCGATGTCCACACCACGGGAATGGAAGTGGCGAAGGGGCATCACAGCGTTCGCGAAATAAGCATTAGATAAGGGACAATGTCCAATAGCTGTGCCTGTTTCAGCAAATAATTTCACATCGTTGTCTTCCAAAAATACCGAATGCGCCATCACTGATTTATCCTGTAATAAACCAAAGTCGTTTAATGCAGTTGTATCGGTTTTATGGAATCGATCTTTAACAAAGCCATGTTCCCAGTCGCTTTCACTACAATGGGACTGGATATGTGTGTCATATTTGGCAGCAAGTTCACCCAACCCTTTTAGCGCTTCATCGGTGCAGCTCGGAATGAATCTTGGGGTTACAACTGGATAAACACCTTGTTTGGATGTTTTTGCTAATTCCTTTACATCGATAATAAATTGTTCTGTTTCCGTTAATGCGGTGGCAGCATCCTGGTCCCTGTAATAATCCGGATTTTGCTCTGGATCATCTGCGACTACTTTACCAACTAATCCCCGTTGCCCTTTTTCTGCACATATTTCAGCTAATAGATAGCTTGCTTCTCTGTGTACGGTAGCAAAAAATAATCCGGTGGTCGTCCCATTTTTTAATAATGTATGAACAAGATCTTCATACACTTTTTTGGCAAAGGTCGTATCCTCAAATTTAGCTTCCAGTGGAAAGGTGTATGTCTGCAACCAATCATTCAAAGGAAGGTCCAAAGCTGTTCCAGCCTGTGCCCATTGTGGTGCATGAATGTGTAGATCGATAAACCCTGGTAAAAGATATTGACCTTCCTCTAGACGGTAAAAGTTACTTTTGCCTTCGTACTCCTGGATGATGGAGTGGTAAAGTGAATCTTCAGGGGATAGGACATCTGCAATCATTCCGTTATTGTCAACACAAAAGAGATGGTCTTTTACTATATTTATTTCCTTAGCAGATTTGCTTGTAAATGCAGTTCCTTGAAAAATTAACGAATAATTATACATATCAATCACCTTATTGTTCGTATTTTGTTAATTATAGTAGCCATTATAATGGAATGGAATATGGAAGTCCAGTGGGCTGTGCAGCTTTTTAATATTTGAGATAAACCTAGATAGATTAAGGGATTCAAGGTTTATGACAAGGGATAGAGTAGAAGTTTTTCAAAAAAAATACTTGTTTAATAGAAAATGGATGTTATACTAAAGACAAACTTAATGATGTTTTTCATATAATAGCAGGGATATGGCCTGCGAGTTTCTACCAGTTTACCGTAAATGAACTGACTATGAAAAGCTTGTATGGGTGACGTCTATGTATCTTTAGATGTTATTCTTATTTCGGTTCATTCGAGGCCCGGGATACATGCTTATTCATAGAAAAGCATGTATTCCGGGCTTTTTTGTATTGGTAGTGAAAATGTTCCTAATATATTGGTGGGGTTATTCAATGATTCGGGAAAGTGGACGGCCGTTTCGGAAAATACACTTCGCTCTTGTGTTTTGAGGTATGAGAGTATTCAACTTGTAGCAGAGTTATAGGGGCTAATCAGTTGTCTTAATACTCTTAGGAGATCACCTATCGACATTGATTTCCATTACAGATGAACGCTTTCCGCCGGCATGGCTTCAGCCGCTTCCTCCGCTACGCTCCGTGCAGGGTCTTCAGCTCATGCTATTCCGGCAGGAGTCGTCATCTTTCATTCCAATCAATTGGTATAGAGGTTTTTTAAAGATTTATATTTATTAGCTCGCAAAAAAATAAACCTTAGCGAAGGAAAAATACGGAGACTTCTGGGGGAGATGAGGCATAGGTGAGACCCCGGAATGCGTTATAGGGGTTGGAAGGCTAAAGTCGCGACGTCCTGTCGCAACGCCTTCATGACCAACATCGTGTTGGCCCGAGGCTCATCAGCCGCCCCCGAAAACGCAGTATTTTTCCGTAGCGGTGTTATTTAACATTAAAAAGAAAAGTAAGTTTTCTCTAGTTCGCATTTTACTCCTACTATGAATGTACGGGATAAGGTTTGTGCCCTAGTATTTGCAGTAGAACTAAATAAATTTATTCGTAAGCTCATTATTATCACCTATGTATATAAATTGGAGGGAGTTAGAAATATGGATAACACAGCTAGAAAACAAGAAACAGAAATTAACGAGGTGGAACAGCAGGATAAGGAAGCAGAAATCTCTGTTGGAAAGTCGCTCTTTGTTGGACTACAGCATGTACTCGCAATGGACCTCTTTATTCCTCCAATTATATTGGCTGGATTATTATCCTTTTCTGTAGCTGATAGTGCGTTATTGATCCAAATGACGTTTATTGCATGTGGTATTGCAACAATCATTCAGGCTGGCTTTGCTATGAAGCTGCCTGTGATGCAGGGACCTTCGTTTGTTCCGATTAGCGCATTGGCAGCGATTGGCACAACATCAGGAATAGGAGCAATGATTGGTAGTCTGATACCTGGAGCCATACTCATTTCTCTACTTGGCAAACCGTTAAACATATTTAGTAAGCTTGTATTAAAATTCATTCCACCACTTGTTGCAGGGACGGTTATCGTCGTTGTAGGGATTTCCCTGATGCCCGCTGCGATTAATTCCATTTATAATGCACCTGGAAGCTTCCAAGTGAATATCCTGGTTGCTTTCATTACAGCAGCCGTACTTATTGCTTGTATGTATATAGGAGACAACGTGAAAACAAAATTTAAATTTATGAAAGTAGCTTCTGTCATGCTTTCATTAGGAATTGGAACTTTAGTAGCAGCTTTCTTTGGTCTTGTAGATTTTTCACATGTTAGTGAGGTTCCATGGTTCGCTTTGCCAAGTATATTTGCATTTGGTACACCAACATTTGAAATAGATGCGATTTTAATTATGCTTGCCATTTATTTGATTATCGTAATTGAAACAACAGGCACATGGTTTACGGTAGGTGAAGTAGCGGATGAAAAACTGGATGGGAAGCGATTAAATGGCGGAGCGTTTGGAGAGGGTCTTGGTTGCTTTGTTGGATCCTTCTTTGGCGGAACACCTGTGACAGGATATTCTTCTAATGCCGGAATCATAGCAATTACAGGTGTAAAGAGCCGTAAACCGATTATTGCAGGTGGTGCTATTTTGATTGCACTTGGAATGATGCCAAAAATCATGAATGTTATTGCGAGCATTCCGGCCCCAGTAATTAATGGTGTATTTGCGATTTTATGTGTTGTTATTATGATGAACGGTTTTAAAGTAATTAAAAATGCGCCATTTACAGAAAGAAATATGATTGTTATTGGACTTCCTATCATGCTTGCATTATCTGCTGTTCTTATGCCAGCAGAGATAGCGAATGGGTTACCAAATCTGGTAACTTACTTTGTTTCTTCTGGTATAGCCGTAGGAGCAATTGCCGCATTAGTACTTAATTTCGTACTTCCTGAAAAAAAGCAAGATAGTAACGTAATTCCAATAAGTGTTAGTAAGTAAGGCTGATACAGAGGGAAGGTTCTTCTGTCTCGGGGACAAGCGAACCGTCCCCCTGAACCAATTTAATTTATCTGAGGAGGAATGGTTATGCAGCAAGATAGATTGTGGAACGAATGGCACCCTGTATGTAAATCGGAGGAACTGCAAGAAGATCCGAAGCAGGTATACGTGCTTGGAGAAAAGGTAGTTATTTTTCGAAATGAGAAAGGCGTTCATGCTTTTAAGGACCTGTGTATTCATCGTGGAGCTGCCCTCTCACTAGGTAAAGTTGTTGATGGGAATTTAGTTTGTGCATACCATGCGTGGGAATATAATTCAGAGGGCACGTGTGTTAAGATTCCTGCACTCCCATGTGAGCGGCCAATCCCGAAGAAAGCAAAAGCAACGGTGTACCATTGTCAGGAGTATTTAGGACTCATTTGGGTAAACCTTGGTGATGAACCAATCCAATTAATTAACTATCCGGAATATAACCAGGAAGGCTACCGAACAATTATTTGCGGCTCCTATGAGGTAAAAGCAAATGCACCTAGAATTATAGAAAATTTCCTTGATGTTTCTCATTTAATGTTCGTACATGAAGGAATGCTAGGAGATGCGGAGCATGCTGAAATAGTAGATTATGATGTTGATTTTATAGATGGCCGCTTTATTACAAGTAAGATCCCTGTATACCAGCCAAACGCAGATGGCCGGTCAAAAGGTGGTTATACAGATTATGTATATGAAATTTTAAGTCCAACAGCTGCCAGATTTACGAAAACAACAGAGGGGTCGGACGAGGAATTCACGATTTTGACAGTAGTTAACCAAGAAGACAATGAGCAATGTAATGTTTTTATGCTTTTAACGAGAAACTACGACCTGAATCAGCCCGACGAGCCATTCAGGGAATTTCAGGATACAATTTTTTATCAGGACCTGGATATAGTAGAAAGCCAAAAGCCGGAATTGCTTCCGTTAGACCTGCAAGCAGAAATGCATTTAAAGTCAGATGCACTTACCATTGCCTATCGGCGATGGTTGGATGAATTAGGCATTGAAAATGGAACGATGCCGATAGATAGTGAAAAGAAGCAACGACCTAGAAAACGTGCCGCACAGGAAAAGGGAGCAGCTTTAAACCGATAACAGAACAGGGGCGTTACGAAAAGTACTTTCTATACGCCCCTGTTTGATATTTTTACCCAAACTCAAATAGTGTCTCTTGTCCAATATGTGGAGCATACTTTGCTAGAAGAGCCTCTATATCTGTCGAATCTTCCAAATCAATCCAATCATCAACACCCCCCAAAAAACAGAAGCGTTCCATTACAAAACATCGTTCATCCTCGTCAATTAATACTAATCGCAGTTCCGTCTCATATTGCTTATATTTATCCTGTGTATGGGAATCCATAAACGGTAAAACTTCCCCTAATTCTTTATTTGCGTAATAAATATAAATATATTCCTTTTTTACATCGAGCTTTATATCCTTTATAGGAGAGTAGTATTCAAGACCTTTTTTAATCGTTTTTATTTCCTGATCACTAACAATCTGTTTCTGTTCTTTTCGTAAATATACTTTCCCATTTGGATTTTCATATATTTCATAACCCTTAGGTAATTGATCTATTGCATTATCTTTAACTTTTTTAGAAAAATGATAGGTTAAATTTCCTTTCTTTGTCGCACTACTATGCAAATAATATGCTTCACCACGAAAATTTGTATAAGATAAAGTCATTTCATACTCATCTCCTTTTAAATATAGATTACACAGGATATGTCTTAATTTTCCTAAGCAGGGTGATTGGACTAATAGATAAAATAGAAATCGTGTGCATTTAACTTTATACTCATTTTACATTTCGCTTCTTCATTTATTCAAGGATGAAGAAATGAGTTAAATTTTAGTAAGAGTTCAGCTATACATAAACAAACTTCAATTTCTTCAGTTTTTGCACTATTGACAAGCTTACAAAATCAATTTATTATTTATGTAACGGGTTACACATATTTTGTATAAGTGGATGTATAACGCGTTACATAGTGAGGTGAGTTTACAGATGTCAACAATTAGAGATGTTGCCAAATTAGCAAATGTATCTGTAGCAACTGTTTCTCGAGTCATCAATGCAAACGGATATGTAAATGAAAATACAAAGCAAAAGGTGGAAGAAGCAATAAAGCAATTGGATTATCGGCCAAATGATGTTGCCCGTAGTTTATTTAAAGGAAGGTCAAAAATGATTGCATTATTTGTACCTGATATTCAAAACCCCTTTTTTTCAGAGCTGGCCAGAGCTGTGGAGGATATGGCAAATAAGAGGGGATATACATTTATTTTATGTAATACAGATAACGATAACCAAAAGGAAATGGACTATTTACAGGCATTATTACAAAAGTCGATTGATGGCTTTATTTTTGTCTCAAATACGATCAAAGCCATACAAATTGAAAATGTGAATGTGCCAATGGTGGCATTGGATAGAAAAATTAGTTCTGGACTCGCTTCCGTCACCGTAGATAATCGAGATGGGGCAAGACAAGCTGTCGAGCATTTGCAATCGATAGGTTGTAAACAAATTGGACATATTTGTGGTCCGGAAAATGTAAGTAGCTCTAGAAACAGGCTGCAAGGTTACTTGGATGTTGTAAAAAAAGAAGACTGGTTGACAAGTGACTTTGTACAGGTTGGTGATTACAATATTCGTGGAGGTTTTCATGCTGGTCTGGAAATGCTCAAGAATAATCCATCCATAGACGGTATCTTTGCAGCGAACGACCTAATGGCAATAGGCGTGCTGAAAGCCGCTGAGTATTTAAACATCCCAGTACCAGAAAAGCTTTCAGTAATTGGATTTGATGATATAGAGCTAGGCAAGATTACCTCGCCTCCATTAACGACAATAAAGCAACCAATTTATGCAATTGGGAAGCAAGCTGCTGAACTACTGATTAAACAAATTGAAGATCCTGAAACAGAAGTTAAATCAGAAATTCATGATGTGGAGTTAATTTTAAGAGCATCCACAAAGGAATCTGGGGAATGGTGTTTCTGACTTGCTTAATCAGAAGCAGGTCGTTTCGTTTAGTTCTTTTATAAACTATCTGCTAATACTTAAGGTAATTTTTCCGAATATATCTATACAGACTTCAGCACTCTTTTTAAAAGGGTGCTTTTTTCCTGTTTAAGAAATAATTAAGAGGCTGATGGATCATTTTTTAATTTTCTTTTAGTGGAATAACAGATTAGCAAAGGACTTATGCACTATATTTATTGCAAGATGTTTACATACCATCATTTTTTCTTTAATGATAATCGCTGTTCTTATTATTTATCATTTTGACACCTAACTATCATTATGATAATATTTCAACTAATTAAAATTGGTAAACATTAGAAGGAGGTATGACGAAAAAATGTTTATACAGTTTAAGAAGGAGGAAGTGAATTGAAGAAAAATGTATACGTTATCATTTTTTCGGTGTTAATTCTTGTTTTCATAGGAGCAGATCAGAAGCTAGTTGAAGCATCTGCACCTAATGCTGAACCAATAGTAAGTGTAGAGAATGAGCAAATAGAAAATGGGTATTTCACAAATCTTAATAGTGAAATTGATAAGCTGAAGAAATTGGAAGAAGGGACGATTGTTGTACGCTTTCGTTATACGGGATCTTCTATTATGTCATTATTTTCACTAAGTAATAGTAATCTCGCTAATGGTCATTTCCATTTATACATCTCCCCATCGTCCATTGGTAGTGAAAATCGATTTCAAAAGCCAGGGGAACCCCAAGAAAACGTTCATACATCTGCTGCTGCAAACCTAAAAGAAGGACATGTCTATACACTGGCAATGGTGGTAGATAAAGAAGCAGGATATAAATACTTCCTGGATGGAGAATTAATTAAAGAAGACACCACGTCACCTAGGAAATTTTTAAACAATATACACAAGCCGAACAGTGCTCAACTTGGCAGAACAGAGAGAGCAGCTGGTGGGAACAATTATCCTTTCAAGGGGGATATTGACTTTGCAAAGATTTACAATCAGCCACTCTCTGACGAAACTTTGACGGCAATTACAGGAGTGACAAGTGCTGCACCACTTGTAAATCCAATGCCAGACGAAGCCTATGTAACGGACCCTGAAAGTATTTTTTACCCAGGCTTTATGGACTCCAATAATTATCGAATTCCAGCACTATTTTATACAGAAAAAGGTACATTGATTGCCGGAATTGACCGCCGGGTAGAAAATGGAGCTGATTCTCCAAATAATATTGATGCGGTTATTCGGAGAAGCTTTGATGATGGAGACACTTGGGAAAAGAACGGTATTATGGTCAACGACTATCCTGACCAAGCTTCTAATATTGATTTAGCTTTTCTTCAGGACAAGACAAATGAACGCGTATTCGCCTTAGTAGATGGCTTTCCGCATGGTGCAGGTCTAATGGGTGGTTTTGGAGTGAATTCCTATAAAGGAACTGGTTTTAAATCAATTGATGGGGAAAAGTATATGCTTCTAACAGATGAATCCGGAAAGGAATATACTGTTCGCGATGGTGGACAAGTGTATGATAATAAAGGAAATCAAACGAATTACAAGGTTGATGAAAGAAGGAACCTATACTTAAATGGAGAAAAAATAGACAATATATTCAGTAAGACGACACCTTTGAAGCCATATAAAACTTCCTATCTCGAACTCTATTATAGTGATGATGAAGGGGAAACATGGGAAGGAACGATTGACTTAAATGATGAGGTAAAAGAAGAGTGGATGGCATTCCTAGGTACTGGACCAGGTAACGGTATTCAATTAACAGAAGGTGAACATAAAGGAAGACTTGTTTTCCCAGTGTACTTTTTAAATGATAACTTTAAACAGGCGAGTGCCGTTGTTTATAGTGACGATAATGGTAAGACATGGCACCGCGGTGCATCACCTAATGAAGGAAGAGTTGTAGGAAACGGAGAGGTCATTCATGAGAAGGACTTTAATAATAATGCCTACGAGGTTACTGAGTCACAGGTTGTTGAAATGCCTGATGGTCAGCTGAAATTGTTTATGAGAAACCGTTCTGGTTATGCGCAAATTGCTACAAGCTTTGACGGTGGAGAAACATGGGATGACGAAGTTGTAACAGAAAAGGATCTGGTTGCGCCATATAGCCAGATGTCTGTTATTCGCTATGATGGTAATGTTGATGGCAAAGAGGCACTTATCTTCTCCAGTGCCAATAACTCTGTGAGCAGAGTGAATGGAACAGTACGAATAGGGCTAATAGAAGAATCAGGAACCTATGAAAATGGGCATAAAAAATATTCAATTGATTGGAAATATGATCAGCTTGTCAAAGAAGGGCATTACGGCTATTCCAGTCTTACTAATTTAACAGATGGAAATATTGGTCTTTTTTATGAAGGTACCCCAAATACTGTCATGGATTTTAGGAAATTTAATACCGACTTTGTTAAGTGGAAAAAGGAGAAAGAGGCTCCCGCACCACGAGTTGAAGCTTTTGGTACAGTAAAGAAAACCCCAAATGTTTATCGGCCTGGAGAAACTATTCAGGTGGAAATGACATTTGATAGCTATGTCATGTTAACGGGTGATCGGAAGCTCTCTGGAACGATCGGTGACTCGGAAATTGAATTTAAGTTAGCAGAGCAAGTTTCTGCCACTACATTTTTGTTTGAAGGGACAATCCCTGAAATTCGTCCAAGAAAACGAGAGTTAGATCTTGCGTTTAGCAATAACATAGATGTATACAATGTTTATGGAAAAGTTTTAGATAAGAAGGAAGAAAATTCAAAACTGACAGATGACGTGCGCATCCGAGCTAACGGCAAAGGGAAAAGATAGTTTGAATAGGGAAGATATTTGTCTGGAAAATAATATTCAATTTGTTGGAAAGACCTCTATGCTTTAATAGAGGTCTTTTGCATTCCCTATTTCGCTAAACAAATTGGTTCTAATATAAATGTTGAGGTTATTCAATGTTTTGGAAAATGGATAAGCTGCGAACTAGCTTGTTTGTAGATGCTATTTTAGAAAGTAGTGTATGGTAAGCAGATATAGCTAGTCCCTGAATATCTGCGGCGGATTACTTCGCTCTGCAGCCGATTAATCTATTGTGCGGCGGACTCTCCCTTTCCTTGCTGCCGTTAGTTTTTTTCTCTAGTTCACAATTTCCTCCAACTATGTATAGTGTACGATTTTAGTTTATACTCCAACAATTGCAACAGCTCCATTAAAGTTGTAGTAATTGAATATAGCTATATATCACTATTTTGTTAGAACTCTATTCAATATCCTTCATATTTCTTCCATCCCCGCCGATAACATTATGGTAACTAGTACTTATTTACTAGACAACAGGAAAGAAAGGACTTAATTATGAAGAAAAGAAATAGTATTTCATGGAGATTATCAGGACTTATTATCGGCTTATTTCTCGTGTTGTTCATTGCTTATGCAACCATTTCCAGCAGCATTCTGCACACCAAAGCGGTAGAAGATGGGGAGAACTTTGCAAATGAGCATACGAGATATTATGCTGCGAATTTAAGTGATAATTTGAATCAAACAAAGAAGACATTGGATACAATGAAAATTGTAGTCGAAGGAACTTATAATGACAACACCATAACAGCTGATGGTGTCCTATCGATGATGGAAAATGTACTGATGAACAATCCTTCCATTTCTGGGATCGCAACTGTTTTGGAAGAGGGGGTATTACCAGAGAAAGATTCCATTGATTTCAATTTGGTAGATCAACAAGATCGCTTTATCCCTTATGCTTCTAAAGTGAAGGGAGAGGTTTATACAAACCCTGCCTCCGGATTAGATAAAGCAGGCGATGGCGATTGGTATTTGATTCCTAAGAAGGAAAAAAGGTCTGTTTTAACTGAACCTATATCATATAAAATGGGAGATGAGACAAGATCTGCTTCTTCTATTGCTATTCCATTAATTTCAAAGGATGATCAATTCCTCGGAGTAATCTCTGCACATTTTGATATGGGATTTTTAGATGAGTTGGTCAAAGAGATGCAACCAGACGGAGGATATTCCTCCATTATTACGGATCAAGGATTAGTTGTTGCCAACAGCATTAATCAGAAATTGACCGGCTCTAATATGGCGGAGGCTTTAGACTGGGCGCCCCTTAAAGAGGGATTAATGGCTGGAAATGTAACAAATACGTATGTCGATTCTAAACAACTGCAGGAAAAGGCATTTAATGCGTTTGCTCCAGTTAAGCTAGAGGGGATTGATGAAGTTTGGGCGATCCAGACAGTTATTAGTAGATCAACCATTGTCAAGACATTTACAGATTTTGCGTTAATTACAATTATTGCCGGTGCAGCAATGATTTTACTTATGGCTGGAGCTTCTTCCATGTTCATCCATCGTAATTTACGCCCATTAAGATTTTTATATGAATCCATGGAAACAGCAGCCTCAGGAGATCTAACGAAAAGAGTTGACCCAGGAAAAATTCGTAAAGACGAAATTGGTGCAGTCGCATTGGCATTTAATGATATGCTAAGTGAAACTAGTAAAGTCATTCAAGTCGTCAAGGAGTCATCCACAAATTTAAATGAATCATCCACAGATGTTTCACGTACAGTAAATGAAGTAACGGCTGCCAGTGAAGAGGTGGCGCTTGCAGTAGATGAGATTGCACAGGGTGCATCGCAGCAATCTGCTGATGCAGAGAATACAAATCAACAAATGGCTGATTTATCAACACAAATTGATGTGTTATCTTATTTGTCGAGGGAAATGGACCAGTTCTCCATCAATGCTAAAGAGTCTACTAGCCAAGGCATTAAGCAAGTAACACAATTGCGTGAGCACAACGAGGCTACCAATGATATGAATAAAAAGGTTCAGCAGCAAATTCAGTCTTTGACCAGCCGGATTGCAGCTATTGATAAAGTAATCGAGACCATTCATGGTATTACAGCACAAACAAATTTACTTGCATTGAATGCTAGTATTGAGGCAGCACGTGCGGGTGAACATGGCAAAGGATTTGCTGTTGTTGCTGAGGAAGTTCGCAAGCTTGCAGAGGAATCCAGTAATGAAACGAAGGTGATCCAAGAGACTGTTCAAGAGATTTTAAATGAGTCGGAACAGACCGTTGCATTAATTGCTGAAAATGGAAAATTAATGGAGCAAAATAATCATTCTGTTTCTAATACAGAGGAAGCTTTCAATAAGAACGCGGAAATGGCCAAACAGCTTGGCCAATCTGTGAATCAATTGGCCGAAAAGCTTACGGATATGATGGACTATAAAGAACAGGCAATGGCTGCAATTCAAAGCGTATCAGCTATATCTCAGGAAACAGCCGCATCTGCAGAGGAAGTAAGTGCTTCTGCTGCAGAACAACAGACACAAATGCATCAAGTAGCTTCTTCCACAGAGCGAATGGATAAAATCGCGAATGAGCTACAGGAAGTAGTTAATCGTTTTAAAGTAGAATAAAATGGACCGAGGGGACGGTTCTCTTGACCCAAATGGGGCAGGAGAACCGTCTTTTTGCTTACTAGGAATGTATTAAATAACATTTGCCATAGCACCTCTCTTGTTTAACTCCTTTTTTTAAGTGGAATAGCATTAATAGACAACAAACCACTTAAATAGGGTGAAGGAGGAGCTAGATGATGAAAAGACATCATTTATACATTAATGGAGAATATACGGACTCTACAGGAAACGACTGGCTGGATATTATTAATCCTGCTACAGAGGAAGTAATTTCACAAGCTCAACGAGGAACAAATGAAGATGTTAATCGAGCAGTTGAGGCGGCATTTGAAGCACAAAAATCGTGGGAGCTTACCCCTAACATTGAACGCGGGAAAATCGTCCGTAAATTAGGAGAAGCAATTCAAGAAAAGCGGGAAACCTTTATTGAATTGTTACAGGAGGAGCAAGGAAAAGATTATGAGCTGGCACAGGGCGAAGTAGATCTGGCCATTGATTATTTTCAGTATATGTCCGAATGGGCACGCAGAATAGAAGGAGAAATTGTTCCAAGTGATCGTCCAAATGAAAACATTTATATTTATAAAAAGCCAATTGGCGTCATTGCGGGAATCGTTCCATGGAATTTCCCAGTATTCATTCTCGCCAGGAAAGTAGCCACAGCACTCGTCACAGGCTGTACAATTGTGTTAAAACCAAGCCAAAAAACACCAAATACGGCAATGGCCTTCACTGAAATTGTTGATAGCATGGATGACATTCCTAAAGGTGTTTATAATGTTGTAACAGGAACTGGCTCAGAAGTCGGTGATGCACTGACAAGGCATGAAAAAGTTGCGATGGTTTCTATGACAGGAAGTATCCCTGCTGGAACAAAAATAATGGAGGCTGCTGCGCAAAACATTACAAAAGTCAATCTCGAGCTAGGTGGAAAGGCTCCGGCGATTGTGACGAAGCATGCTGATCTTGAGGTAGCAATTGAGAATGTTGTAACATCACGGTTAGCAAATAATGGACAAGCATGTACCAATGCAGAGCGTGTATATGTCCATGAAGATATTGCCGACACGTTTGTGAGCAAGCTGAAAGAAAGCTTCGAAAATAAAACCATTGGCGATCCTCGAAAAAATAAAGATGCAGATGTAGGTCCTTTAATTAGTAAAGATCGTCTGGAAGCTGTATCCTCCATGGTAGAGCAAGCAAAAGAAGATGGTGCAAAGGTAGTCACTGGTGGTGAACGTGCAGAAAGCGAAAAGGGTTATTTCTATAAGCCAACCATTCTAACAAATGTAGACCATCAATCAGCTATTATGCAGGATGAGATTTTTGGTCCAGTAATTCCTATTGATACGTTTAAAACGCTGGATGAAGCAATTCAAAAAGGTAATGACACGGTGTATGGACTATCTTCTTCTGTTTATACGGATGACATGAATGAAGCCATGCGTGTGATTAACGAGCTGAAATTCGGTGAAACGTACGTAAACCGCGAAAACTTTGAAGCAGTACAAGGTTATCATGCAGGTATGCGTAAGTCAGGTCTTGGAGGCACAGACGGGAAGCATGGTGTTGAAGACTTCCTTGTTACTCAGGTTGTTTATATGCAGTATAATAAAGATAAAAGCTAATATATGTTGAATGTGGGAAATGGCCGACAGTATTGATTTAGTAGCACATCCCTCCGAACACATTTTTCTTCTGTGTTCGGAGGCTTTTATTTTGAAGTGAGAAGTATGTGAGGTAGAGGGGGAGAATAAAATGAGTATTTATGTAGCTTATCTTGTTATTTTCTTGCTAGGGGCGACACCGTTTTTTGAAGTGGTGGGTGTCATTCCAATTGGTGTAGCCGCAGGTTTAGATGCTCTACCGGTTACCATTTTGGCATTCAGTGGAAATATACTAACAATCTATTTATTGATTCTATTAACAGACAAGGTAAAAGCATGGTTGCATCGTCGAAAAGAAAAGAAGATCCAAAACGGGGAGCATGTTTCCGAGAAGAAGGAAAAACGCGCAGCAGGGGTATGGAAGAAATACGGTCTTCCTGGTCTTGCATTAGTAGCTCCATTTATTACCGGAAGTCATCTTGGTGCCATTTTAGCGATGGGTTTTGGTGGTTCCAAAACACAGATAGCTGTTTGGATGACCATTAGTGTTGTGGCATGGACACTTATTATGGGCTTTGCTTCCTATTATGGAATGGATTTTTTAACAAAGAGTACGGGAAGTGGTGGATTTCTCACCGATTTATTAAAATAAAAAAAGCTCTACTGTCCGATTAATTGGAACAGCAGAGCTTCTTTATCGTTCTTAGGTTAATTGTTGCTCAGCAAATTCACGATAGAGGGCATGTTGCTTGATTAATTCCTGATGAGTTCCCATTCCGGTAACCTTCCCCTTTTCAATGAACACGATTTTATCTGCATCGACAATCGTCGAGAGCCTATGAGCGATTATAAAGGTAGTTCTCCCCTCCATTAATCGGCTTAATGCTTGCTGTACAATACCTTCCGATTGACTGTCAAGACTGGCTGTCGCCTCGTCCATCATTAGAATTTTCGGATCTCTTAGAAAAGCACGGGCAATAGCGATACGTTGTCGTTGCCCTCCGGAAAGCTTAATGCCACGTTCACCAACTTCTGTATCCAACCCTTGCGGAAATTCTTGGATAAACTGTGATGCATATGCCATCTTAGCAACCGCCCAAAGTTGGTCATCAGGAATCTGTTTTTCTTCCAGTCCATAACAAAGATTTTCCCTAATCGTTCCAGCCATCATCGGACTATCCTGAGAAACATAGCCAATTTGCTGCCGCCAGGATGTAAGCGACATCTCCTGAATGGGTATATCACCTATCAAAATTTCTCCCGTATCTGGAATATAGTAACGCTCAAGCATACCGAACAAAGTAGTTTTTCCACCGCCACTTGGTCCGGCAAAGGCAACCATTTCACCTGGAGCTGCTGAAAATGTCACATCCTCCAACACTTTTTCTTCATTACCATAAGCAAAAGATACATGTCTCACATGCACACTTTCACCTGTAATATCTCGGACCATGCCCTCCTGTCCTTTTTCTAATTGTTGATCCAGAATTTCAATAATGCGCTCTGTCGCTCCTTTTGCTTTTTGCAGTTGTGTAAAGAACATCGCAAATGTGGTGACAGGCATAATAATTTGAAACAGATAGAGTAAAAACGCGACCAAAGAACCTGTGGACATACTCCCGCTTGCTACGCGCATACCGCCATAGGAAATAATCATGACGATAACCACCATCATGACGAAATACATTATTGGAGCAATAAGTGCGTAGATTTTAGCTTCCTTCAAGCCAAGGTTTAAAAGTTTCTTAATTCCTAGTTTTCCTTTCGTCGCTTCTGATTTCTCTGCGTTGGATGCTTTCATTAAGCGAATTTCACTAAGCGTCTGTTGCACATCACCAGTAAAAATAGCTGTTTCATCCTGCAGGCTTCGGGAGATTTTTCCCATTTGTCTTCCAAGTGGTAAAAGAATTAAAACGATGAATGGAACACTTACAAGCATTACTAGTGTCATCTTCCAATCCATGATAAGCAGAATGGTGATTGCCCCAATGATAGAAACGATTCCAGTTATGAATTGTGGGAATTGATCAGATATTAAATCGCGAACCACGTTCGTATCATTGACTACACGGCTGACTGTTTTCCCGCTTGATGTCGTATCAAAAAAGCGAATTGGCAAACGAATGAGCTTCAGCCACATCCTTTCACGAAGTTTTGCAACAACATGCTGACCTACCGCAGATAATGCATAAATAGATACCCCGTTCATGATAGCTTGAAAAATAAAAGCGATCGCAATTGCGATTATTAGTGGAGTACTTAGTGTTGCTGTGGAGAAGTTATCAACAAGATTTTTAGTTAATAAAGGAACAACTAAGCCAGCGAGAGTTGTAATGATACTTGTCAAAAGCCCAATGCTCAATAGCAGCTTAGGCAATCCGGTAGAAAAAATAAGAGAGAAAAAGGGTTTGATGCTAGTCGGTCTGGTGTTTTCCATTTGGTATACTCCTGTCAAAAAGGTTGTTAATTATTCTCTTTTAAGTCTACTCGTTCAATGGGGAAAAGCAAGTAGAAGGTATAGGGGACGGGTAACAGCTTGTATTGAAATAAGAAAATTAGTAACGCATTTGGGCTCGATAAATAAAATAAATAATAAGGAAAGTTCAATTATCATTGCAAGAGAATCACGACAACAGTTACAAAAAGTCAGGGGTGGGTGTATGCCGGCAATCAGAGGAAATGAGTATAAGAAACGGATAGATCAAATGCAGGCAGAGATTTGGATCGATGGAACTCAGGTAAAAGGAAATGTTTCTGAACATCCGGCTTGCAGAGGAATTATAAAAAGCCAGGGGGCATTATATGATCTTCAATTTATGCCCAAATTAAAGGATATCATGACATATTCTTCCCCGTTAACGGGCGAGCGAGTAGGGATGTCTTATTTGCAGCCAAAGACAAAAGAGGATTTAGTAAAAAGACGAAAGATGATTCAGCAATGGGCCCTAGCAAGTAATGGCATGATGGGGAGAAGCCCTGATTATATGAATACAGTACTAATGGCATTAGCATCATCGGCAAGATTTTTAGAGGATAAGGAGAACTGTTACCCGGAAAATTTACTTCGATTTTATGAATACGCTCGGGAAAATGATATTTCCATGACGCATACCTTTATTAGCCCACAAGTAAATCGACAAACTTTCTATATAGAAGATACGGAGCAGCCAATAGCCGCAAAAGTGATTAAAGAAACCGATGAAGGAATGGTAGTAAATGGAGCCAGATTACTTGCAACACAAGGTGGAATAACAGATGAAATACTTGTATTAGCTGCTGGCGGCATTCAGGATAAAGCAAATGGATTCGCTTTTTCTATTCCAAGTAACACAAAAGGACTTCGATTTATTGCCAGAGAGTCATTTGTCGGAGGAGATTCGGCATTTAATTATCCGCTAAGCTCAAGGTATGAAGAGATGGATATGGTCGTAGTGTTTGATCAGGTGCTTGTGCCATGGGAGCGTGTGTTTTATTACAATAATATTCCTGTTTCAAACACATTTATGGCATCAAGTTCTTTTTTGCCTTTTACCTTACATCAAGCTGTATCCAGACAGATTATAAAAACGGAATTTATTCTGGGACTTGTTCAGTCTATTATTAATAGTATTTGTATTGGCGAATATCAACATGTACAGGAAAAAACTACAGAGATTATTATTGCTTTGGAGACATTGAAAGCATTGCTTCTTAAAGCAGAAGCGGAAGCGGAACTGGATGAATGGGGATATATGCGACCAGACCAGGCTACGCTTGCTGTGGCCTGCAATATCTTCCCGAAAGCGTATGCGCGTTTCACAGAGATTATCCAACAATTAGGAGCGAGCGGGCTAATTTCCATTCCTACAGAAGCAGCATTTGATTCTGAGATAAGGAAAGATTTAGATCATTATTTACAGTCAAAAGCTGATGACGCGTTATCGCGGGTGAAGCTTTTCCGTCTTGCCTGGGAAGTTTCCATGAGCGCATTTGGCACGCGTGAAATTCAATATGAACGTTTTTTCTTCGGGGATCCTGTCAAATTAGCAAGTGGACTCTACCAATCCTATGACCGTTCCTTATTTGTAGAAAGAATCTCAAACTTTTTGGATAAAGAGTAAAGGTTAGTGACCTTTGCTCTCTAGGCAAGATAGTTTGGCACCGTTAGGACCAGTTGCCTTTGACTGGATAAAAGATCACAATCATAATTCTTTCTGTCCCTAGTTCATAAGTAGGTTGTTGTTTCATACAACTTAAATTTGGGAAAGCAATTAATAGAGAATCTTTTATTCAGGGAGGAACAAGCATGAAAAAATATATCGTTGATAATATTATAGGTGATACAGTGATTTTACTAGATCAGGAAAATGAAAGGATAACCAAAGAAATAGATATGGGAAAACTTCCACTCGATGTCCAGCAGGGTGATCTAATTGTTGAAGATGATCGAAGTGGAGTAAAAAACTATCGCACATTAATAGGAGAGTCGGAAAAAACAGCCGAGGACACACAAGAAGTTGCTAAGCATATGCATAAAGAATAATTGGAGGGACAAACACAGCTTATTGTCCCTCCAATTTTATTATTCTTAGATCCTGATTAAGCATACAGCCAATTCTTCCCCGATTGTATTTCCTCTGGTGGATAATAGACTACTTGAACACCAGGCAGTTGATTCTCTATTTTCGCATCTGCCTTGACCCATTTTTCGTCAGAAACCACTGCCATCTTTTTAATGCTTTTTACATATTGCACCATTTTCATATCCTCCATCAGACCATCTAAGGTGATTCCCTCCCAATCTTTTATAATAAGTAAAAGGTTAATCGGTTCTTGTTCAAGAATTTTCCTTTTGAATTCGCCTTCAAAACGCTGGATGTCTTCTTTTGTTACTTTCCCATGAAGTATTATTTTCATCATAGCACTATGCTCTGTAGCATTAACCTCTAGCATGGTATCCCATCCTTTCTCTCTTTATTTCCATCGATTCCTTTTTTGAATGCGGATTAAACTTTGGAGCAATTAAAAAAGTTTTAGCATTTTTTTTGCTGGATGGATAAAAAGGTAACTACTACCATTAGGAAATTTTTGATTTTTGGTTTTTCTTTTATAAATTAGGGAAATTAGGGTTAAGCAGTTTAAAAGTTTTACATACATAATTTATATTGAGGTGGAGGAAATGAAACAGGTAACTTCTGTTTTCTGGTATGCGTTAGCAGGGTGTTTGGCGTTAGTGGCATGGGGATCAATTGCCCCAAAGCATTTAGAAAGTGTGACATCAAGTCTTACTACATTTATTTCTGAGCGATTTGGCTGGTATTATTTATTACTTGTCACAGCAATTTTATTATTTTGTATTTATCTGATTTTCTCGAGGTTTGGTAAAATTAGACTAGGAAAAACAAATGAAAAACCTGAATTCAGTCTGTCATCCTGGTTTGCCATGCTATTCAGTGCAGGGATGGGGATCGGTGTTGTATTTTGGTCAACAGCAGAACCGATCACCTATGCGTTTAAATCAGCCCCTACTGCAGAACTTGGTACGGATCAAGCCATTGATGATGCCTTAAAATATACTTTCCTACATTGGGGAATAAGTGCATGGGGGATTTATGCCATTGTTGGTATGGTACTTGCCTATTTTAAATTTCATAAAGGTTACCCAGGTTTGATCAGTGCTACGCTAATCCCGTTACTTGGTGAAGATTTAATGAAAGGAGCACTCGGTAAAGTGATCGATGTGCTCGCTGTTTTTGCTACAGTTGTTGGCGTGGCAGCAGCTCTCGGATTTGGGTCAGCTCAAATAACTGGTGGTTTCAACTTCTTATTTGATACACCACAGACCTTCGCTGTACAGCTACTTGTGTTAACCATTACAACGGTACTGTTTATTATTTCTGCATGGTCCGGAGTAGGTAAGGGAATTAAGTATTTAAGTAATATCAATATGGGAATTGGCTTTATTTTATTTGTCATGCTATTTGTTATTGGACCAACGATGTATATTCTTAACATGTTTACAAATACACTTGGCAACTATATCGCTGATTTTGTACAAATGAGCTTTCGACTTGCTCCACAAAGTGCAGATGAACGTACCTGGATTAACAACTGGACATTGTTTTATTGGGCGTTCTGGATTTCCTGGTCTCCGTTTGTCGGTACATTTATTGCAAGAATTTCCCGAGGACGTACGGTGAAAGAGTTTATGATGGGAGTGCTATTTGTCCCAGCCCTTGTTTGTTTTATCTTCTTTTCCATCTTTGGAGTTTCAGCTCTGTATGTAGAAGGGAATGGTATGGCTGAACTATCCAAGTTAAATCTTGAAACAATGACATTCGGCATGCTTGAACAATATCCGCTTGGTATGGTGATGTCGATATTAACTATTTTAGTTGTCAGCATTTTCTTCATAACATCAGCAGATTCAGCAACCTTTGTGTTAGGAATGCTAACGACAAACGGACTTGTAAATCCCGCAAACACGGTAAAAGTGATCTGGGGATTTACCCAGGCAGCTGTAGCGGCAATCGTGGTATATTTTGGAGGAACGCAAGGATTGCAGAACACGGTTATTATTTCTGCACTGCCATTTTCCATAATTATTATTATGATGGGCCTCTCGTTTTTAAAGGCAGGAAAAGCAGAACTCAAGAAGAAATCGGAAAGATAATATGTACCCTCTCTACTATCGCGATTTAGGTGATAAAGGGAGGTTTTTTTATTTGCTTAGGTAACTTTAAGAATGGGTTCTAATGCTTAAAAATAATCCATACTTACTAAAAAATTTTAAGCATTAAAAAATTGTTGCAAATATAAAATTTCTTTGTTATTATATGAATTATCAAATTAACTAATAATTTGAAAGTATTTGTTTAGGAGAATTAATTTGAAAAATGAAAAGGATATAATCTTTGATCAGGCGATTAGAACAGCAGATATTTTAGTGAAAATGTTTGGTGCCAAATGTGAAGTAGCAGTACATGATTTTAGTAATTTAGAAAGCTCACTCATTCATTTGGCAGGAACGATCACAGGCAGAGAAATAGGATCACCCATTACGGATTTAGTTTTGGAACAATTACGGAGTGAAAATGTAACCGATTTCGCAAATTATAAGACTACCTCCAACAAAGGGTTGGTGATGAAGTCTTCCACTGTTTTCCTTCGGGATAGCGAAGATGCCGTAATTGGTGCTCTGTGTATTAATATCGATATCAGCCTGTTAATTCAAATAGGGGGGGAGATTAAAGACTTTATAAGCTTTGCAGATGACGGACAAAGTAAAGAAAGCTTTCATACAGATGTTCATGACGTAATTGAAACAATGACAAATCAAGCATTGCAAAAATACCATAAAGCCCCGGCACTTTTAGACACAGAGGAAAAGATTGAAGTGGTTAAAGAATTAGAATCCAAAGGGGCTTACCTGATTAAGGGAGCCACAGAATACTCGGCAAGTGTGCTGGGTGTGTCTAAATTTACAATTTATAATTATTTACAAAAGATCCGTACAGAATCTAATTTTAATCAAACACAGGAGTTGAGATAATGTTTACTAAAGTCCATACAGAACATGCACCTGCGGCGGTAGGAGCTTATTCCCAGGCAGTGGAAAAGAATAATATGGTATTTGTTTCAGGTCAATTGCCTATTGATGCAAACACAAATGAAATGAGTGAGAATGTCGTAGAACAGGCAGAGCAATCACTTAAAAATATTGAAGCAATCCTTAAGGAATCAGGTCTTAGCTTAGAAAACGTTGTAAAAAATACGATTTTTATGACTAGCTTAGAGAAAGCTGCCGAGGTTAATGAAGTATATGCTCGCTTCTTCGGTGAGTATAAGCCTGCCCGTGCAATGGTTGGTGTGAAAGAGTTACCTAAGGGTGCACAAATTGAAATTGAATCTATTGCCATTCGCTAAATCTATTAATCTATCATGATCAGGAGGTTTTAAAATGACTTATAGTTATGTCTCTCATCTATATTGTCCAAAATGTGAAGAAACATATAGCACGAAGGAAAAGCAGCAATTATGCAAATGTGGTTCACCATTGCTCGTATCTTATAAAATGGATGAATTAAAAAGCAATTTCAGCAAAGAGGATTTGTTAAAAAGAACACCGGATCTGTGGCGCTACCATGAGTTGCTTCCAGTGGAAGACCCGGAAAACCGTGTTACATTGGGAGAAGGAATGACACCAATGCTGCATATGAAAAATTCGGGAAAAGAGATGGATATCCCTAATCTTTATATGAAGGATGAAGGCTTAATTCCATCTGGTTCATTCAAATCAAGAGGAGCTGCAGTTGGTGTATCCAAGGCGAAAGAAGTGGGAGTGAAGGAATTAGCGATGCCTACAAATGGCAACGCTGGAGCAGCTTGGTCACTATATTGTGCGCAAGCTGAGATAACTTCTACTGTTGTTATGCCACTAGATGCACCGGAGATCACACGGAAAGAATGTGTTGCTGCAGGAGCAGATTTATATTTGGTAAATGGGCTGATCGGAGATGCTGGCAAAATCGTTGGACAAGCCGTTAAGGATTATAACCTGTTTGATGCTTCAACACTTAAAGAGCCTTACCGTATTGAAGGTAAAAAGACAATGGGCTTAGAGATTGCCGAGCAATTTAACTGGGAAGTCCCTGATGTTATTCTTTACCCAACAGGTGGAGGTGTCGGCTTAATTGGTATCTATAAGGCACTTCGCGAATTACAGGAATTAGGCTGGATCGCTGAAGGTAAAATGCCAAGATTGGTCGCTGTTCAATCAGAAGGGTGTGCCCCAATTGTAAAAGCATGGGAAGAAGGGAAAACAAGCGCGGAGCCTTGGGAAAATGCAGAAACGGTAGCATTTGGAATTAATGTTGCGAAAGCGTTAGGAGATTTCCTTATCCTTGATGCGATTCGTGAAACGGATGGATGTGCTATTGCCGTAAACGATATGAAAATCTTAGATGAAGTCGCTTCCGTGGCTAAAGCGGATGGAGCGTTCGTTTGTCCAGAAGGTGCAGCAGCATTTGCGGCAGCCAAGGAATTGCGTGCGCAAAACTGGATTAAGGATGGAGAAAAAGTTGTCGTATTAAATACTGGTGCAGGAATTAAATATCCGAACACGGTGGAAGTAGATGCACCTATCCTGCAAAAAGATGAAAAAATTATTAAACAAGCAACGACAAGCAAGTAATCCTGTGGTGCCTTCTCCCTCCAAGGGGGCGTCACAACTACTTTTTACTATCTAATAATCTAGAAACTTCGAAAGCAAGATAATAGCAGGCACCATATCCAGCTTCGACGGGCTGGGTATGGGATCTTACCTGCAAACGCTACTTTCTCCGAGGATAAAATCAATCTATTCTGAGACATAAGGCGTATGTTGGTACATGATTGAAATTTACTGGAAGATGAGAAGGCGTTTATACTTTTCTTACACTAAAATATCTGAATAATAAGTATATTTAACCCGAAAATGGAAACGTTACCAAAGGGTCGTTTCCACGGCAGAAGATAGGTGAGGAGGAACACTTTTGAAAGAACAAACGGAACTACTAAAAACGTTAAAACCACACTGGGTTGTCGCTATTGCTTTCGGTTCCGCTATTGGATGGGGTGCCTTCGTGCTTCCGGCAGACTGGATAAGGGAAGCAGGGCCACTAGGAGTAATACTCGGTGTTCTAATCGGGTCTTTACTAGTTATGATCATCGCTATTAGCTATGGATTTATGGTGGAAAAATTCCCGGTATCTGGGGGAGAATTTGTATTTACTTACCTTGGGTTTGGTAGAATCAATGCCTACATCTGTGGTTGGTTTGTAACATTATCGTATGTGACATCTGTTGCTTTAAATGCCTCTGCGATTATTGTTTTATTCAAATTCCTCTACCCAAGTATTGTGGAGATCGGCTATATGTACTCGATCGCTGGTTGGGATATTTATTTCAGTCAGATTGTATTGGCAACCATTGCCTTAATCATTTTTGGCTATGCAAATATAAAAGGGATCACATTAACTGGAAGAATGCAATTTATTTTCAGTACGGTATTATTCCTAGGCGCAATTGGTATCGGTATTGGTATGACGCTCCACCCTGATACGTCCTTTGCTAATCTGAAGCCTGCATTTAATACGGAAATTGGTGGTTGGTCATCCATTCTAGTAATCGTCGCAACAGCACCATTTCTATATTCAGGATTTAATAATATTGCGCAAGCATCGGAGGAATTTAACTTTTCCGCAAAAAAAGCGTTCAAGCTTATGATATTAGCACTTGCCTGCGGCGGTATTGTCTATTCAGTAATGGTCTATGCTACGGCAATGGGGGCACCTTGGCAGCCATTAGTGGAAAGCAAGCCGATTTGGGGAACAGGTGATGTTGTTACAAGCTTATTCGGAAATGTAGGCTTGATGCTACTTACTGCAGCACTATGTATGGGAATCTTCACTGGTATTAACGGCTTTCTTGTTTCATCAAGCAGAATGCTACTAGCTATGGGGAGAGCACGTATTTTACCAGCAGCTTTTACTAAAATACATCCAAAATATAAAACCCCACATATTGGGATTATTACAGCAGTCATCGTTTGCTTTATCACACCATGGTTCGGTCGTCAGGCTCTTCTTTGGATTGTTGATATGACTGCAACAGGGGTAGCGATTGCTTATTTGTATACATGTGCATCAGCATATCGCTTCTTCGCATGGGGCGAGAACCCATTACGAAAATTCTTTTCCTTATTGGGTACAGCAATAAGTCTCGTGTTCCTAGGTCTCTTATTTATACCTGGTTCACCAGCCTTTTTAGCAGCACCATCCCTAATTGCATTAGGAGCGTGGATTTTAGTTGGGGTTTTGTTTTATTTAATAAATGGAAAAAGATACAACCAAATACCAAAGGAAACGTTGGATTACTACATTCTTGGTGATGACATTATGAAAGTAAGAAAAGAACAAGAACAAGAAAAAAATAGCCAAGTGGTTGATTTAAGCAAACAAATGCACAATTAAGCAGAGGAGAGAAAAAACATGGCAGAATTTATAAAGCAAAGTCAGCATATAGAAAAGCAGGATACAGGAAATGTAAAGGAAATTGTTACGAAAGCATTGTCTGATATAAGAAAAGATGGGATAAAAGCAGTTCGAGGTTTATCAGAGAAATTTGATAAGTGGAACCCTGAGTCGTTCCGCGTTTCCCAGGAAGAAATTGAGCAGGCTGTAAAGAAAGTGCCGGAAACGTTTAAGCAAGACACGCAATATTGCCAAGCACAAGTAAGGGCATTTGCTCAAGCACAGCTGGAAAGCTTATCTGAATTTGAGAAGGAAATTCAGCCAGGTACATTTTTAGGCCAAAAGCTAATTCCCCTTTCCAATGTAGGTGCTTATGTACCAGGGGGACGCTATCCAATTGTATCCTCTGTACAAATGAGTACGATCCCGCCTAAGGTTGCCGGAGTAGATCGAGTGATTGCATGCTCACCTGCCCGTGACGGAGAAGGCATTCATCCAGGTGTTTTATATGCAATGCATCTGGCAGGGGTAGATGAAGTTTATTCCCTTGGAGGCATTCAGGCAATTGGTACAATGGCATATGGTGTAGAAGGAATTGACCCAGTTGATTTTATTGTAGGCCCAGGTAATGCGTTTGTTGCTGAAGCAAAAAGACAGGTTTTTGGTAAGGTAGGCATTGATCAAATTGCAGGTCCAAGTGAAAACCTTATTATTGCGGATGAACAGGCTGATCCGGTGCTAGTAGCAGCAGATATCTGGGGGCAATGTGAACATGATTTAAACGCGGTTAGTATTCTTGTCACTACTTCCAGAAAACTGGCAGAAGATGTACAGGAAGAAATGAATAGACAAATCAGTACTCTAGAAACAGCAGAGGTAGCTCAAGGGTCCTGGGATCGAAATGGTATGATTATTTTGGTTGCAGATAAAGAAGAAGCGGTTAAAGTGGCGGATGAGTATGCTATTGAGCATGTACAGGTACAAGCAGAGGATCTGGACTATTATCTTACAAACCTGAAAAACTACGGCTCTCTCTTTCTTGGAGAAGAAACGACTGTTACTTATGGAGATAAAGGGATTGGAACAAATCATATTCTGCCAACTGGAGAAGCAGCAAAGTATACAGGCGGCTTGTGGGTAGGTAAGTTTATTAAAACAGTCACATATCAAAGATGTACACAGGAAGCCAGTAGCAAGCTTGCACCGATTATTGGGAATCAATGCCGATATGAAGGAATGGCAGCACATGCTGTCACTGCAGATGTGAGAGGAAAGAAGTTTAGCAAACTTAATGTGTAGTCTGGAGGGGTTATTTTGAAGGGAACATCTGAAGATACATTAATTTTCGAAAAGGAATTTACAAGGCAAGAACCACTTCCCCAAGCTGCTATCGAACGAGTAACTGAAATCTTGCAATCTGGTAGACTTCATCGCTATAACACGGTGAAGGGCGAGGTGGCTGAGGCAAGTCTTTTGGAACAGGAATATGCAGATTATGTTGGTTCGAAATACTGTGCAGGCTTTTCTTCCTGTGGAAGTGCCATCTATGTTGCGTTAAAAAGTGTTGGCGTCCGCCCTGGTGATAAGGTTTTATCGAATGCTTTTACCTTGGCACCAGTCCCGGGAGCCATCAAAAACGCTGAAGCGGAGCCTGTATTTGTGGAAATTACCGAAGACTATGTTACAGATCTTAATGATTTAGAGAAAAAAGCAAAAGAGTCTCAGGCGAAATTTTTCCTGTTATCACATATGCGGGGGCATATTGTAGATATGGACCAAGTAATGGAAATTTGCGATCGTTATGACATCGTGGTAGTAGAGGATTGTGCCCATACGATGGGAGCAACATGGGATGGGAAATTTACTGGTACTTTCGGTAAAGTAGGCTGCTTTTCTACACAAACGTATAAACATCTTAATTCCGGTGAAGGTGGCCTACTGGTAACAAATGATGCCGATGTAGCAGCACAGGCCATTCTTTATTCGGGCTCCTATATGCTTTATGAGAAGCATATTGCCAGACCTGGATTAGAAGTTTTTGAGAAATACAAAAAACTAACACCAAATTTCAGTCTTCGAATGTCCAACCTTGTTGCCGCACTCATCCGTATACAATTGCCTTCATTAAAAAGGCAAGGCGAGCGGTGGAATGAGCGCTACAAAGCAATCGAAGCCGAATTAACAGAGGTGGAGCGTATCTATTTACCGAAGCGGCCCGCAAAGGAAGGCTATGTAGCATCTTCTTTCCAATTTACATTAAAAAACACAACAATAGAAAAGGTGGAAACATTCATTACCACCTGTGCGGATCGAGGTGTGGAGCTAAAGTGGTTTGGAAGCATGGAGCCTAAGGGTTTCACAAGCAGGTATGAAAGCTGGGAATATTTTGGAGAAACAGAGCCGCTTCCACAGACGACAGAAGTACTTAACTTTATGTGTGATTTCCGTCTTCCATTAACCTTTTCATTGGAAGATTGCAGAAAGATAGCTAAAATCATTAAACAAGTAGTGACAGAAGTCATTAAATAGTACTCGAAAAAAGCCCAAATCCTGATGGAATAAAGCATCGGATTTGGGCTTTTATTGTTGGTGAAATATATGTGTTGGCGTTATACAATGAAAATATAAATAGCATCCAGGCTCTTAATAATTGGATAGCTTACTCTCAGGTGTCTGGATAATCACAGGATTTTTGGCTGGATTGATCCACTTTAAAATGGAGATCATATGAGACTGCGAAACTCCTGTGCAGCCGAGTGTATGTCCGTTCGCTACGTGAAAGAAAATAGCACTTCCTTTTCCTGGTGTGCGAGCCGTATTATAGTTGATTACAAACCCATACGTATAGAGAGCAATATCCATATTTTCTGCACTATTCCATTGCCCTTCTGTTGCCTTTCTGGATTGCCAGGAATTATAAAGACTTGAGTTGGGATCGTCTACCCACACATCATCGGAACTTATGCTTCGAAAAGGAAGCTTCGTTCCGGGGTTTCCAGCTCTGCCAAATGCAGTGCCTATGCTGTATTTTCCTGTAGGGCTTTTTCCATCGCCCTCCACTTTGCTTCCTGCGAAGCCGTTTTTACCAATAAAGCCATTTGTTTGCATAACTCTCTGCCAATCTCCAGAGGACCCACGCTCAAATGTCTGTACTTTTGCTGAACTTGTGCCATACCCATTTGTTGTAACTAAGATTAATTGATTATTATTGCCAACTGAGCTCAGTTTTTCAGCATCATTTGTTGGAGTTGTTTTCACTGGCTTTTCTTGCTCTTTTTTTGTAGGTGCTTTTTCGTTTGATGTACTCGTTTGCTTTTGAGCCTGTGAATTTTTGCTGTTCGTTGATTTTTCGGTTGTTTTTTCTTTCATCACTTGCGTCGTGGTTTTGGTTTCTTTTTTCTTATTGGATAAATATTTACTGTTTACCAGATTTTGTTTTTACTTTTACCCAGCCGTTGTCTAGAGTTGTTTCTGCTGCTTGAATTTCTTCATTTAGCATGAGAACACCCAACACGTCAGATTGCGCATTTGGATCAGATCGTAAATTTAAAGATGCAACCGTTATGTATTTCTTTTCAAAAGATATGTTTTCCTCTTCACTCTTCTTTTTCTTTGTAGCATCTTTTTTCGGTTCTGCAGGTATTTCTTTTTCCTTGCTTTCTTCCTTTGTTTTCTCTTCATTTTTGTCTTTTTCTTTATTCGCTATTTCCATTTTGGATTTATCCTGTTCAGCCGGATCAGAGACAGGACTTGCCTTTTCAGACTCATCCTCATTCTGTTTAGCTTCTGCAGGTGAAGTTGGCTCATTTTGAGTAATTGCTAAAAACAATATAAATGCAGTTACAATAATGGCAATAGCTCCAAAAATAAAGCCTTTTTGCTTGTTCGACATCTAATTACCTCCTACTATTTACCTATACGAAATAAGTATACATGAAGTGGTAAATATTATACAGCGTTTTGGAAAAAAGAGGTAACTGTTAAAGGGGTATTCATGAATAATAAAACGTCAATTATGATGATAGAATAACCACTTTTTCCTGTTATAAAATAAATATAGGAAATTTGGCTTATATATTTTTGTAATGAGCCGATATATATAGCAAACAATATGAAATAAAAATAAGAGAGAGCTGGCGCAGCGATGAATATATTGTATGTATCAAATACGATTTTCCCCCATGAAATAATAAAAGTTTTAGAAGAAAACCCACTTGTTGACTTGGTGAAATTTACAGGAATCAAGCAACCAAACAATGAAGAACTGCGTGTTTTTCAACCGAAACTCATGCTTCTAGATATGGATGGTTTGCACTTTCAAGAAGCTGACAAAATAATTCAGGAAGCGAAGGAGTACTGGAAGGAAATACGCACATTCCTTTTAATAGCCCCTTTTTCGTCAGATGATTTGCATGATATCCTGCTCATTAATACAGATAGTATTTTGGTTCAAACGAACGAGATCGCTGAGACAATAAATGAAGCAATCAACACGAACCTGCCTGACCAATTTATTTTTCCAGCTACATTTACGAAGAAGCTGGTAGATCTTCTACAGGAAAAAAAGGAATGGAATATGGAATTATTTCAGTACCGCTTATACGCCCATCAGATTGAATTATCACCAAGACAAATAGAGGTGGCTTATTTGTTGAAAAAAGGACTTCGTAATAAGGAAATAGCTGAACTTCTTCGTTTGTCAGAAGGCACAGTTAAAATCCATGTTAGTCAAATTTATCAAAAGCTAAAGATGAAAGGACGCAAGCGTGTTATTCTTTTTTTAAATGAAATTATGATAAAAGAGAGGGAGGTGTAGTCTAATGTTGTGGAGCGTGTATAGAGGGGAGGTCCTAAACGATCTCGTCTTTTCTTATTAATGTAAGCGTCTACCCAGAAAGGAAAAACTCTTTATTTCCAGTGAAAAATATATCAGACGTAGGGATGTCTTGCTATTCATGCCTGCAGAATCTCCAATTCAGCGCCATATGTGCTTAATCGATATTTCTCTTCTCCAATTCTCTCAACGAACCCTTTTTCCACTAGACCATCTATATATCTATGTATAACTAATTGATCATCTGGATCTTTACTAATTAAATCCACAGTTACCAATCTACCGCGATTTTTGCGTAGATTGACAAGGATACTCACTTCGAATAAATTAAGATTATTTTGCTTCCGTAGTTCTCTACCGATTTTCATTTGGATTCCTCCCTTTTCTCAAAATACTTTAATTATAATGTAAAAGCGTGTTCTCTTATTTACTATTACACAAATATATAACTATGTGGTAATTATGTATGTATTTACCATAACATTGGCGCTTGTGTTGTATTAAAATGTTTTAGCATATGGAGTAATAGGGAAACAATTAATGTATGTGTAGAATATTTGTCCGAAATTATAGCCCACTATTTATCTAGTTTATCGAAGTAATAAGGAACATGACAAGCTAAGGTAATTGAAGGGAAATTAGATTAAAAGTCAAAAAGGATACTAGGTGATTTGATGTTTCAAACGATGAATGGGGAGAAGGATAGACTAGATTTCCATCATGTATTTCAACCAATATGCGCGTTAAATGAGTTTAAGATCTACGGGTATGAAGCATTACTTAGACCAAAAAACTTTGATAATCCTGAACTACATTTTATTGACGCAAAAAAGAATAACTATTTGTTTGAGCTTGATATGACTTCCATCTATAGAGCTTGTTTACAATACAAACGGTTATCAAATAAAGAGGAATTGTTCGTAAATATATGCCCATCCACCATTATTTCTTCCAGGTTCCCTGAAATGATGAATGAAATTATCGAAGACACGACTATTTCTCCGCAGAGTACTATATTGGAAATTAGTGAAGCAGAGAAAAAGGAAGATTTGGGTCTTTTAACAGAGTGGGTAAATGACTTGAAAAATCGGGGATTTGCAATCGCATTAGATGATATTGGAAGAGGAGATTCCACATTAGAAGCTATTATTGAATTGGATCCGGATATTCTTAAATTTGATCGTTTCTTTGCTCGTGGTATTGTATCCTTTCAAAAGAAACGGGAATATATGCGAAGAATCGTTGAAATCTTTGGAAAGGATAAATTAATCGTGTTGGAAGGGATTGAGACAGGAGAAGAATTGAAGGCAGCAAACGATGTTGGGATTACCCACGGGCAAGGTTATTTTTTAGGTAAACCAAAAGCATTTTAAATAACTTAAGTATACATCCTAAAGCTTCTTTTGATCTTATTGGACCATGGATTGGTTTTTTTGTCAAACTATATTCAGAATATTGCTTATAGGTCCATTTACACCTTTGTTCTTTACCCTTAATTCCCATGGAAGAAGGAAAGGGGCTATGATATACTGCCTTAATATACTCGTTTTTATCAATTTTGTAAGGAGTGTGCATAAATGGATCGTATAAACAAATTAAGTATGGCGGCATTCGTGTGGATTGGCACATTTTTGCTACTGTTTTATATTACACAACCTATCATTTCACCACTTTATTTAGTTATAATTTCGATTATTCCTTTTGTTGTTTTTATAAATCTAAAAGATAAATTGGCGTTTTTAGTTTTCATAAGCTTTATATTGGTTAGCTCCTTTGCCTTGCTAACTTATGCTTTTCAGCAAGCATGGGAGACTCCGGTACAATTGTTATCTGTAGGTATACATGCTGTGGTTGTTGCTCATATTGGAACAGTTTACGTTTTAACAAGATGGATAAAAACACTAGCCATAGAAAACCGGCAATTGCAAAAACGAGTAAATGAGCTTGCAGAATACATTGCCAATACAAGAGTACTTTCTCTTAGAGAATTTAATAAACAAAAAGAATTAATTAAAAATGCAATGGTGCGGAGAAAAGAAACAGGTTATCTGCTAACACTTCGAATGAATAAGTGGGCAAGGAGAGTGAAAAAGTCAGGAATGGATCTATTGGCAGAAAGTGTATACGCTTCTGTCAGGGAACATTTTGACGTTGTTGGTAAACAGGACAAGGACACCATTTTAATTCTTCTTCAGAACACAGGGGAAGAGGGTCTACATATTGTAAAAGAACGTATTAACAGCCGCTTGGAGGATGTCTTTACAACAGAGATTATTAGTAAGATAGAATGGGATAAAGAGATGATCGGGTATGAGAGACAGGTAGCTGTGAAAGAAGGGGATTCTCAATGAAAAAATGGCTATTTACAGCTTCTTTTATTGGGCTTCTTATATTTGTAGGAGTAAGCTTTTATTTCGAAATCATTTCCTTTCGTGGCATTTTATTATTTATTACTGGTTTATTTATTGTCCTATTACTCTATTATTCGGTACTTGCTCTAGCCGGATTATATTACCGTTCAAAACGAAAGAGTAATGTGTCAACCCTGGAATACTATCCGAGTGTTGACATATTGATTCCAGCACATAATGAAGGAATTGTATTGGAGCAGACCTTGGAAGCTATGGTAAGGATCAGGTATCCAGGAAGACTAACGATATATGTGCTTAACGATAATTCAAGTGATGACACCGCAGATATCGCTGATGACTTTGAACAAACCTATCAGCGTGTTCGTCATATTCGCGTACCTGCAGGAGAGCCTAAAGGAAAATCTCGTGTACTAAATCATGGCCTGGAAATCTCCGATGGAACCTATTTTTGTGTTTACGATGCAGATAACCAACCAGAACCTGATGCTCTAATCCAACTGGTTGAAATGGCAGAAAATTATCCGAATGCAGGCGGTGCTGTCGGACATGTTCGAACGATGAACGAAGAGAAAAATTTGCTAACCCGGATGATTTCCATAGAGTTTCAAGTGTTTCAGCTGTTAATGCAAGCCGGAAGATGGCAGCTTTTTAAAACAGGCTCTTTGACGGGGACGAATATGCTTGTAAAAAGATCAGTCATTGAAGATCTTGGAGGCTATGATCCATACGCAATTGCAGAAGATGCGGAACTAACATTACGGATAACAAGACAAGGAATGTTCTTGCCAATTGTGCCACATTCCATTACCTGGGAGCAGGAACCGGAAACGATGCCTGTTTATATTAAACAACGGACCAGGTGGCTGCTTGGAAATCTTTATATTGTAGAAAAAACATTGCTGGAGCCGGGATACTTTAAAGGGAAGCTGCTCGTTCATTCTCTGCATCAATTAATGGTCTACGTTATTTTCTGGATATTTTTAGTTATTTCTTATATTTGGTTTGTTCTCGGTGTATTTGGCTATTTTCATGTGATTATTACCATTCCTCTTATGGTTATTTGGTACATCGCTTATGTTGTGTATACCATTCAACTGCTGAGTGCTCAATCAGCGGAAAATACCTTTACACCACAAAACATTCTGGTCAGTTTTATCATGTACTTTACGTATGCTCAGTTATTTTCTTACCTGTTCGTAAAAAGTACGTTTATGTATATGAAAGCGAAAAGAGAAAAACGGGTTATAGGTTGGGATAAAACAACTCGATTTAAGTAATGCAAGTAATTATAAAATGAAGGAGAGCGGTTGATATGGATTTACAGCTTAAAGGAAAATCTGTCATTGTAACTGCAGGAAGTAAAGGACTTGGAAAAGCAATGGCTAAGCAATTTGCTTCAGAAGGTGCGCACGTTGTGATCGCCAGCCGTAATGAGGAAAATTTAAAAAGAGCCATAACTGAAATCAATTCGGAGACAGGGAATTCCCATGTTAATTATGTTATTTGTGATCTAACCAAGCCGGAAGACATAAAAAATCTTGTTTTGAGAGTAGAAGAACTTCATGGTAGCATTGATGTTTTAGTAAATAATACCGGAGGGCCGCCTGCTGGAGATTTTGATAGTATGACTGATGAAGATTGGCAATACGCTTTTGAGCTGAACGTTCTTAGTTTTGTGCGAACGATTCGGGCGGTACTTCCAATCATGCGAAAGAATAGGACAGGGCGTATTGTTAATATTGCCTCCTCCTCTATAAAGCAGCCTATTGATAACCTCATTCTTTCAAACACGTTTCGTCCAGGGATTGCAGGACTGTCCAAAAGCTTGTCACAGGAATTGGGACAGGATAATATTTTAATAAATACAATTGGTCCTGGCAGAATAGCTACTGACAGAGTAGCACACTTAGATCAATTGATTGCAGAAAAAACAGGGAAAAGCTATGAAGAAGTTCGAAGTGGGGCTGAACAGGCGATACCTTTAGGCCGATTAGGTACGCCAGAGGAATTTGCCAAAATGGCTATTTTCCTTTGTTCCGGTGCAAATACGTACATTACCGGTCAGTCCTTTCTGGTTGATGGCGGAATGATTAAAACAATTTAATGGGTAAAGAATCTATGCGACGTTTACATGTAACTTGTTCAAATAAGTGGGGGCGAAGACCTATGTCCAGTAGAGCTGTCACAGAAAAATTATGGAGCCAGGAGAAATATCGCGTTATGTTCCATAGCCAACGGTATTATAATCATATTAGGGAGGCGCTCAAACAAGATTCCTCCCTTGAAGAAATTAAAAGATTAATAGATGAAGCTATTCACGTCCAGCCAACTAAGGGATCTGTAATTAATACGTATCAGCATATGTGGGGATATTTTAAAAAATATGCTACAAGGGAAGAAAAAATTGCTTTTCAAGAAAAGCTTGAACAATTTCAGAATGAAGTGTCGGATAAGCAGGAACTAGTCATGTTTATCAGATTGCTCGCTGAGAAGTATCAAGTAGATTATTTGCTGAATAGTACCTTGCTAAATTAGAGGATGGTTCTACAAAAGAGGAGGTATCAGCACTAAGTAAGGGAAATCTTCCTTAGGCTGAGCGCATCGTCAGTAAGAATTCCATGTTTGCGATTATATTTCCAACGAACGAAAAGCAGTGGAAAGGAAGATAAATTCCTTTCCACTGCTTTTTACTTTTTCCCCCATGAGAAGCTTCCGCCAAATACGTCACGGACATCGTGGATAACAACAAAGGCTTTATCATCAACGGAATGAATGATTCGCTTTAACTTCATCAGCTGGTATTTATTAATAATAATATAAGACATATCTGCTTCTTTTTTTAAATATCCCCCATACCCTTTAAATACTGTTGCACTCGTATCCATCTGACGAATGACTTCATCCGTAATTTCAGGGGCTTGTGTCGAAATGACACTGACAGCCTTTCGTGGATCAAGCCCTTCAATTATGAGATCAGATGCTTTCTTTCCAATAAATAAAAGAATGATCGTATACATTGTATTTAGAGTTCCGATAATAAACAGTCCTGATAATACAACAACTGCATCAAATGCAAAATTTGTTCTTGTTAAATCCCAACCAAGCGTGTGATGGAACATACGTGCAATGACACTTGTCCCACCCATAGAACTACCTGTTCGAAAAATAAGCCCTGTACCTATCCCACCGAAAAACCCGGCGAAGATTGCAGAAACAAGTGGATCACCTAATGGCTCGATGTTGTTTTCCGTAATAAAAATAAATAAAGATATAAGAGGTGCAGCAAGTACAGTTAAAAAAATATTACGTCTTGGCAGCACACGGTAACCAATTAAAATAACGATTGTAGCTAATATGAAATTTACGATACCTGGGGACCATCCAAACGCATAGTGGAGGATAACTGATATACCGGTTAGGCCCCCGTCACCAAGATTATTTGGGATAATTAAAAACGTGACGGATAACGCATAAGCCAGTGCTCCAAGCGTAATAAATATAATATCTCTAAATATATTTCCCATCCCAAAGCTCCTTGTCCATATAATAATTAGGAATAAAATGCTCACCTAAATCGCATTTTTCCCTATTTATAAAATATAAAACGCGTGGAGAGAGATTGTTTAGTAGGGGAGGGGAGTTGATTTGGGGAACACCATCAGTCTTATTAAAGAGTATAAATTTTAAAATTAACTACTTGTTAAATTAACATTTCAGTTCTTGAAGAAATAATACAACAAGGATTAATTCATGGCGATAAACTTTTGAGACGCGGGTAGATTTATACACTATATAAAAAGCCACAGAAATATCTGTGGCAAACTACATGTTTTGACAATATAATTTTACTGAGAAATTCCAAAAAAAGCATAGATTGCATGCTGAACTCCTTCGAAATATGTATTTACGGGAACAGGCTGCATCATAACATGCTGGTTCTTTTCTAGTCCTTCATAATCCATATGCCAGATACAATGATCTCCAGGAACAAAGAATTGCACATTATCAAATTCAGAGTGGTCTTTTACATAATTTGTTTCCATAAACGATATATTATTAAATTCTTGTCCATTCCTCAGAAAATCAGAAGCAAAGTGACGTATCGAAGCTGGTTGATTAAGATCATCTGCCATAGCCTGAACTACAGGAGCAGGAGATGTGTGGAACTCGTCAACAAGTTGTTCAGAGAGTTGCAAGGGCTGCCAACCGTTCATTACCCTATCAGTATTCGGCATATCATAGTGAGTCCGTAGTAGATCACTAAGCTTATCAGCTTTATCTGAAAAGGAAAAACGGTGTTCGGCTTCTTTAATTTGTTGAACAAGTATATTATCTTTGTTTAAAAAATGAATAATTAACACTTTACGTGTTTGCATATTAATAGAACGGATCTTTTTCTTGGCATGGACAAGCAAATATAGGAGATCCTCTAATCCTCGAGCAACACCTGCTTTTTGATTAGAATCCCAATAGCCCTTTTGAGTTAAAGAGGTTTCTGTTTCTTGTACGAAACGGGAAAACTGCTCTTCGCCATTAACTAAGCCGTGGTCATTAATTATCTGACTAGCGATACTCTCATATCCACAAAGGGACAAGGATGCAGCTAATTCATTAACTGTTAATTTGATTACACCGGTTGCTGACATAATAATCTCCATCCTTCCTATAAGTAATTTTTAATCACCAAAAATCATATTAACTCCAAATAACTGCCAGATCAGTAATAGGACAAAAATTACTGCTAATAACTTGTTTATCACTAACGGCACAGAACGCAATAATTGCTGAGTGTGGTAATTAATTCCAGTCGTAAATATAGCTATGTACTTATAAAAGTAATCCATCTTTGTATTGCATTTATCAAATACATTGGCTTCATATAAAGCTATGGTTAATGGATGAAAGATAACTGAGAATGCCGCAACCATGAAGTTAGTTGTAATAGCAAGAAAGACAACGGTACTTGGAAAAGCAACACCGGCTCCCAAAAATAGAAGGGAGAATAATAATACAGCTGTAATCGCACTCACTAAACCAATCCATTCATTTCTGCTATTTCTAAAATGGTAAGTAAATTTATTCTCCGTTTTACGGAAACCAGCGATTATTGCTAACAGAACAAGGAAGGCTTGAGGGAATAACATAAATATATAAATATAATCAGCACCATCCCAGTCCCAACTTTTGTAATTAATGAGAAATAACAATAAAACTATGCCGAGAATGCAGTTTGCTTTTAGAAAGAAAAAAAAACTTTTGAAAACAGAGAAAGCCGCTTTCTTTTTTTTGTTTAAATGCTTCTTCATATTTATACCCCAATTCTATAGTTCTCAATTAAAAATGCCAGACAGAAATTTTGTTGAATCAGAAATAAAGTCTCCTACTTCTTCTGTCAACTTTTTTGTGGTATTAATAACCGCTTCTTTACTATCTTGGTAGCGATCACCAATCCATCCACCAACTTCCTCTCCTACTTCTTTTATATTTTCTTCTATTAAAATTGACCCTACTATACTTATCCCAGCACCAACAGCTCCACCAACTATAGTGCCTATACCTGGAGCGATAGCAGTACCAATAAGGGCCCCGGTCGTTGTAAGGCCGGCAGCACCTATATCCAAACCAAGACCTGCTACAAATCTACCAGTCTTTTCTGAGCCTGAAAGGTTTTTGTTTTCATCTTTAATAAACTCGGTAGTATTAAAGCCGATAGATAAAGCCATTCCTACATAAGGAACTCTCTTTAATAAATTCTTAGCTTTACTAGCATCGGTTACTTGTTCTGCAGTCTTCTTCCAATCTACTTTCATACTATAGTCCTTTAAGCTATTTTTATCGAGCACAAGAACATTAGAATAATTGTTGGCAACTTTTCCAAAACTGAGTTTTGTTGTGCCTGGTTTCATTCCAATTAGTTGTTTAAGAACACCACTGGGGGCGTTGTTATACTTGGATAGGTATTTCCTTAAAGGGTTGGCCGAAGCAGGGTCACCTTGTTTTAATAGTTTATGAATATTTTCTGCTAACTTTGAGCCATATTTACCATTTACCTTTTTCCATTTTGAAGAAGCGGTAACAACAAAATTACCTTTTCCATCTTTCGTCATTTCAAGCATGTTACTATTCATAATTTGAAAAGCGATAGCTCCTTTTGCGACTCCGTATGCCTTAGAAGCATTACCCATACTACCTATCCAATTAGCAACTTCACCTTGTATCGTGCTGTCTCCTTGCTCAATGGAAAGTTTTGTAGCATTTTCTATCATCTTCTCAATCATATCCGATTCAGAATAATAGGTTTCTATTTCCTTTAGTTGTTTATCAGTCAAAAATACGCCACTATTCGTCCAGGTCTTTATTTTGCTGGTAAACTTTGCAACTTCATTTATAGACTCCTCCGAATTTTCGAGACTTGCGGTATTTACTTCATCAAGTGTCCCCAACTTGTTTACGGTACTATCACACTTCTCTCTAGCATTGGCTATCTCTTGATTGAAAAAATAAGAAGATACAGATCCAGCACCTGCAATGTCGCTAACTAGATTATACTCATTATTAATACTTTCAATAAGTGTACTAGACATATCCTCTAACTGGTTTAATTTCGTTTTAACTGTTGTTTCAATAAATTCAGTTTGAATAAATGCGTCATTATTTTCAAAAGCATCCACTGAATTTTTAATCTCTTTTAACGCACTTATATATTCTTCAAGAAATAGATTGAATAGAATTACTGCATTCAGATGCAATGTTACAAAGTGATCTCTTATGGCATCTCCGCCTTCACCTTCTAAAGCACTATCCAAATTTATAAAACTGTTAATTGCATCCCTTAAAGCAAGTATTTGCTCTTTTTCGGTTTCTTTATTTTGAATGAGCTGATTCAATCCATCCTTTACTTCGGATATTTTAATCGCCTTCATTTCTCCCGCTCCTTGCTTATTATCAGTTATCTTTAATCTATTCTCTGTGGCCCCATTTGACCTGCTAATTGTTCATCCTTCTCTACATATGTTTGAATACTCGACTCTATATCTTTTTCCACATGAAGTAAGGCAGATTTATATTGCTTTATTGCTGCGTAATAACTTTCTTCGACTGATTGGATTTTATCTATGAAGTTTACAGTTGATTGGGAGAATTCTGGTTGTGGGTTAGTCGTATCCAATTCCTGTGTACGCTCATTTAATCGTTGCAATACAGGGGAAACGACTGATTGGTTCACTTTAATTTCTGGCATTAGTAACTAACCTCCATCATTTTGTTGTAGAAAACGTATCTCGTTTCTTTTAGATATGATTGTACTACTTAATTGGTCATTAGAATTTTCTAATACAGCTATTTTAGAAGAGATATTATCAAGAAGTGTTTCAATTTGTGATTGTAGAATATTAGTAAATTGATTTCCAACTTCCTCTCTTATTTCCAAAAACTCTGTTGCATATTTACCCTGCCATGTATCATTACTTAGGTTCGGTTCAGTAACAAGGGTTTTCTTCGACCCAAGTTCTTTTTGATCAGCAATTATATTCGTTTGTGCTTTTTTTAATTTCGCAATATCAGCATTATTATTGGTGATTTGACTATTTAAAGCATGAATTCCATTAGTTAATAAAAGAATCTGATATGAATGATCCATTTCTACTACTCCTCATAATAAATAATGGTAAATTTTACTTCCATATGAGTATATACAAAATGGATAATTTAAGAAATAAGTTTTAAATGAATTGATGCTTTATATCTAGTATAAAATACTTGGATATTGTGGGGTTTTTAAATAATTAGTCGTTAATACCTAATTAAGCAATGTGTAAAAAAGAACGAACTTTCATAATTCTATACTAGGACTGTTCATCAATCCGATAAGAATCATAAATGAAAATCATAGGATATTCAGGGGATATAGTTAAGTGAAGGGAGACGCTTGGTATTTTATACATTAGAAAATCGCTCATCCTAATGTTAATATCTCAAATTATATGATACATTAATCAAAATAGTAGGTTACTATAGTTGTTATAATTATTTTTGTTTACTGAGGATGATTTAGTTAATGCGCGGTGATATAAAAGGAGTATACAAAAATCCAAGATACCGGATTTTGAGCATGAACAATAGTAGTTATATTATCGATGTTGGACACTCATTATGGAAAATTTTATTTCCGTTTGTATATTGGTTTCTGCCTCATACGGCATATAAAATTGAAGATTATCAAATTGTTGAAAAACTAATTAGCCCATCTGTTAAACCGAGCAATACGCGACCTATATTCGGAACTGGAATATCTATTTTGATTGCTAGCTTAATCACTCCCTTTATCAACTTTTTTGATATACCTACATCTTTGACGTTTAATATTTCAGTCATTGTATTCCTGTTGATTGTTAGTTTTATTTTTTTATCTTATTTGAACAAGATGTTCCAGCGTCATTTAAACTCGAAAGTAAATATAAACGAATTTCAAAAGAGCAAACTATTAGTAAGGCCGAAGTCTTTAAAATATATAATTAAATTCCTATTCAGTTATTTTTTTATTTTATTGTTTATCGTAATGGGGAGCTCGATCTATTTGATCCACGGAAATGCATTGGTGTTGGTAATTACTTTATTTTTGTTAGCCTTTTTATTTTTAATAAGCTTATTAGCTATTCCTGTAGGAAAAGTAATCTCACATTCAATACACAAGGAGAATTAAATGTTTCATAGACAAAAGAAGGGTAATGCACAAACCGTGAATTGTGAGGTTGAATTTGTAAATAAAAATATGAGATATAATTTGCTTACAATTAATGGGGAAACATACATTTTTGATAAAGATCGTTCTTTCTGGGTGTTTTTCTTTCCATTTGCTATTTGGTTGACCTCACACTATGTTTTTAGAATAGACGACAAAAGTAAAATAGATCAACTTAAAAATCCTAAAGATTCTCAATCTAAATCAAGGTTATTTAGTTTTCTTGGAGTTGGCGTATCCATACTTCTGGCTAATTTACTAAGACCACTAATGGACTATTTTAATATACAAATAACACCACTGTTTACTTATTCAATTCTTTTATTTGCTTTTTTTATAATCATTTCAATTAGAAAGTATTTAGGTAAAATAAACAAAAAAAGTTTATGCAATATAACTGAGATAGAGAATATAAAAATGGAAAAAATTAGAATTAGACCAAAGTCTATTAAACATTTTCTTAAGTTTATATTTGGCTACTTATTTATTTTAGCGTTCAATATTCTTAGTGTTGCACTGTTTATTGAATTTGGAAATATAATGGTATTGTTGTTTTTTATGATCTTTGCACTCGTTCTATTCATTTTTAATATTGCTACCGTCGTACCCGGGAGAACGAAGGTTAAATTTTTAAATGATTACTAGTCAAATACGTGTAAACTTGCATAGCAGCAATTTACTCCACTTAACTTGAAGAATCTTGCTATCTAAAAAAGAAATAGGAAAAAATATCTTCCCGCTTAATTCTATAATACCTTTACATAAATAAAAATTAGCCGATAATAACAACAATTGCTCCACACTAGTACAATAATTTAAAAACAACAAAAAGGAGGTAAGCTAAAATGGATGTTGCGTTAATGTCGATGGCTCTTAGTCAAGGTAAAGTACAACAACAAGCCTCTTTGTCTGTAATGAAAATGGCTATGGGAGATGCAAAGCAAGAGGGAGCAGCAATGCGAGAATTACTTGGTACAACAGATGCATCAACCATTCAACGTGCTGCTCAGCCGCATATAGGTGGTAATGTAGATATAAAAGGATAGGAAATTTAAAATAGCAGCCACTAAAAGGCTGCTATTTTTGTTCGTGATGAGTGAAATTAACGATAAATAGGATTAGTATTTTAGTTAAAGATAATACAAAGGAGAGTGTATCATGAATAAACGAGAAGCTGCGTATTACATTTCCAAGCTTGGCCTGGAAGCCCATCCTGAAGGAGGATATTATAAAAGCACCTATGAGTCGGAGGAGGCGATTTCCGATAAGGAACTAACCGTTAACTTTGAAGAACAACGTAAACTGTATACGAGCATTTATTTTCTGCTTACCTCTGAAGATGTGTCCCATTTTCATCGGTTGAAGTCTGATGAGTTGTGGTATTTTCATGCAGGTAGTCCCTTAACCATTCATATGATTAAGCGAGATGGGCAATATGAGGAGGTAAAGCTTGGGTTAAATCTTGAAGATGGTGAAATTCCACAAGTGGTAGTTCCTAAAGGCACTATTTTTGGTTCGTCTGTTATGGAGAAGCATACTTATTCACTTGTTGGTTGTATGGTGTCACCTGGATTTGATTTTCAGGATTTTGAGTTATTTACTCAGGAACAATTGTTATCCAATTATCCTCAGCATAAAGAAATTATTAAAAAGTTGGCATATGAGCATATACCGGAATAAATGGCTGGATGGAGAACAAGCGGCAACATGCTTGTTCTTTTTCTTCAAATCTCACTTAAATGAAGGAGAGGAGACCTATATACTCCTTCTGTAAGCTATCAGTCTTTTATAAAAGTGTAATTGACAGTAAGTTATCAAATTGATAGACTGCTTTTTAAACCAGTCCTTTTCTAAAAATATTAAATTCAAAAAGGGGAAAAGAAAATGATAGAAGAGCGGGTCCATCCGGATTTAAAGAATTATTTTCAAGGATTAACAGAGAATAATATAGACAACGTGCAAGAACTGCGTGCTGGCGATGAAAGAGAAGCTGTGCCGGTACATGAAAACATAGAGATTACGAATCGATACATACAGGGAGAGAAAGAGCATGAAATCCGGTTAAGGATGTATACAAACATAGAGGCTGATCAAGGCGAAAAGCCGTGTCTTTTATGGATTCATGGTGGCGGTTACATTAGTGGTAAGCCGGAAATTAACGATCGTTTATGCCAACGATTTGTGTTAGAAGCAAATTGTACTGTGGTTTCTGTTGCCTATCGTTTAGCTCCTGAAAATCCCTATCCTGCGGCATTAAATGATTGTTATACATCATTAAAATGGATTACGGATTATGCAACAGAGTTAAAAATAAATCCTGAAAAAGTTGCCATTGCAGGAGTAAGTGCAGGCGGTGGTTTAGTTGCGGCACTATCCCTCCTGGCAAGAGATCGAAAAGGACCCAAGATAGCCTTCCAGATGCCATTGTATCCAATGGTAGATAACCGTATTGCAACATCTTCCAGTCAAGAAATTTCCGACCTGCGAATTTGGAATGGAATATTTACACAAAAGGCATGGAAACACTATTTAGGTGACTTACCAATGGAATCAATAGATATGTATGCCGTACCGATTCTTGCAGAAAATTATCGTAATCTTCCTCCAATATACACGTGTGTTGGCGACTTGGATCCATTTAAAGATGAAACATTGGATTATGTACAAAAGCTAAGTGAAGCTGGTGTGCCGGTTGAATTTCATCTGTATCCGGGTTGCTTTCATGGTTTCGAATCAATGGTACCGGAAGCAGCTATTAGCAAAAAAGCTGAAAGCGAATATATCTCTGCTTTGAGATTTGCTTTCTATAATAGATAGATCTATCAAGCTAAGCTATTTTTGTAATAATTAACAAATCTCGTTAATTATGTTTCTTTTAATTTCATGACATTTCATAATCAAATAAAAAATAATGTTGACAATTGATCATCATTAATGATAGTATGTATGTAAATTAAATGAAAGCGCTTTTAGCTGCTTTTCAAATTTCAAAGGGGGACTTATAAATGAAGAAAAGTTTACTTTACTTAGGAATTCTACTTCTAGCATTAGTAGGTTTAGCGGCCTGCTCTGATGATAGTGGAGAAGGATCAGCAGAGGGAGGAGACTCCAAAGAAAGCTATGAATTGAAATTTGGTATGGTTGCTGGTAATCAGCAAGTAGAATATAAAGCTGCTGAAAAATTAGCTGAATATGTTGATAAAGAAAGTGACGGACAATTGTCAATTAAAATCTACCCAAGTTCTCAGTTGGGTGATGACCGTGCAATGCTTGAACAACTTCAAGAAGGTACATTGGATGTGACATTGGCAGAAGCTGGACGTTTTGGAATTTGGGAACCGCGTGCATCTCTATTGGCACTTCCATACGTAGTAGATGATTTCGAACAATTGAAAGCAGCAATTAACAATACAGATTACGGCAAGAACTTATTAAAGGATTTAGAAGAAAAGCATAACTGGAAGGTTGTTGCGAGTGCATATAATGGTACACGTCAAACTACTTCCAATCGTGCAATTGAAAAGCTTGAGGACATGAAAGGTTTAAAATTACGTGTACCTGAAGCAGAAACATTGTTAGACTATGCAAAGTATACTGGCGCATCTGCGACTCCAATGGCATTTACAGAAGTATACACAGCTTTACAAACAAATGCAGTAGATGGACAGGAAAATCCATTGACTACAATCGATGCACAGAAGTTCTATGAAGTACAGGATTACCTTGCAATGACAAATCATGTTGTAAATGATAACGAGTATGTTGTGAGTACAAAAACACTTGAAAAATTACCAGAAGATTTACAAGGAATCTTAATCGACGGAATTAACATGGCAGCAGATGAGCATACAAAGATGGTTAAAAAGCAAGAAGAAGAGCTTGTTTCCAAGTTTGAGGACGAAGGTGTAACCGTTACCGAACCGGATCTAGCGCCATTTAAAGAAGCAGTATCTGAAGCATACCCGAGTTACTTGAAAGAAATCGGCGACGGAGCTGAAGATTATCTAAAACAAATTCAGGAAGCAAAATAAAAAGTTAAGGTGAAGTCTTATGAAAAAGCTTTTTGCTAACCTGGAAGAAATTATTGGAGGGTCATTATTCATCATTATGTTGATGATATTGACCCTGCAGATTTTTTCCCGGCAAATATTTGATATACCATTAACATGGTCGGAAGCATTGGCGAAATTTATTTTTGTGTATGTTGGTTATCTGTCTATCTCATTTGGGATCAAAGAAAGCAACCATGTACTCATTGATTATTTTGTCAATAAGTTTCCCCCTGTTATTCGAAATGCGATCTATTATATCTTCCAATTGGCAATCTTTGTGGCAATTGCCGTGATTGGTTATTTGGGATATATTATGGCATTGCGTAAGGTGCCTGTAGAAATCGTTTCCTTGCATATTTCCTATATGTATATGTATGCGGCTTTACCTATCATCTCAATTCTTATGCTTTATAGATTGATAGAAGTAAACGTAAAACACATCAAGAAGAAAGGGGAGGTGGAGTAAATGAGTGCAGTTGCAATTCTTATTGGTTGGCTCGTACTACTATTTCTTGGAATGCCGGTTGGATTCACGCTAATTATTGCTGCGCTCGTTTATTTCGCTACCAATGATTGGAACATGGCGTATTTCTCTGCTGCTAAGTTAATTGACAGTATTGATACGTTCTCTTTATTGGCAGTTCCTTTCTTTATTTTAACTGGTTCGTTAATGAATTCATCAGGAATTACAGAGCGTATTTTTAACTTTGCAAAGTCATTTGTCGGTCATTTTACTGGCGGATTAGGTCATGTAAATATCATGGCAAGTCTTCTTTTCTCCGGTATGTCCGGTTCCGCATTAGCAGATGCTGGTGGTATCGGTCAGTTGGAAATTAAGTCCATGCGTGATGAGAAGTATGATGATGATTATGCTGGAGGATTAACAGCTGCTTCAGCAATTATTGGACCAATTATTCCTCCAAGTATCCCGTTAATTATTTATGGTGTAGTGTCAGACCAATCCATTGCTTCTTTATTTTTAGCAGGGGTCATTCCTGGTTTAATTATGACAGCGAGCTTGATGGTTATGGCTTACTTTCTGGCAAAGAAACGTGGTTATCAAAAGGCAGAGAAAGCATCAGGAAAAGAACGATTTAATTATTTTAAGAAATCTTTTTGGGCATTACTGACACCAGTAATTATTATAGGCGGAATTTTCTCCGGCTTCTTTACACCAACAGAAGCGGCAGTAATTGCTACACTGTATGCGATGTTCCTAGGGTTCTTTGTATACAAGGAACTAACATTAAAGAAATTTTTTATCAATGTCGTAGACTCTATGCGTTTAACCGGAATTGCAGTATTAATGATTATTGGTGTGGAGTTCTTTGGCCAAATGATTGCTATTGAGCAAATTCCAATTCAAGTTGCTGATTTCTTCTTGAATGTAACATCTAATCCAATCTTGCTATTATTGCTCATTAACGTACTGCTGATATTCCTTGGTATGTTTATTGAATCCTTAGCATTATTGATCTTATTAATTCCTATTTTGGTTCCGGTTGTGGTAAGCGCAGGAATAGATCCGGTACACTTTGGAATTATTGTCATTTTAAACTTAATGATAGGTATTTTAACACCACCAATGGGTATGGCCTTGTTTGTGGTATCCAAGGTAGGGAACATTCCAATGCATGTCATTACAAGAGGAGTTATACCGTTCTTAATTCCACTTGCAGTAACCTTGCTATTACTTACACTGTTCCCGCAGCTTGTACTGTTTTTACCAAACTTACTGAATCCATAAGGGGTAAGGAGAAAAATACCTTCATGTATTTTTCTCCTTTTTTAAGGATATGGAATATTCAAGAATAGGCACTTGCGCTTTTCTATGTATGCTTTGATATACTTATAGTAATTATTAACTATTTATGGTAAAGGACGGGGATGGGATGTTAAATAAGAATGCTGTTCAGGGGAATAAACGAAAGCCAACATTAATCATGGAGCAGAACAAACCGGGTTTTACGAAATCAGAGCATAAAATATACAACTATATTAATGAAAATAAAGATGCGGTAATTTATAATTCTTTGACAGAACTATCCGAAGCAAGCGGTGTTGCGGAAGCCACTGTACTGCGTTTTTTTCGAAAACTTGGTTTTAAAGGCTTCCAGGATTTTAAATTTTTATTAGCCCAGGAACAAATAATGGTACCAAATCATGATAATGATCGGACCATCGTGGAGAAAATCCGCAGTCACATTGTTCAGGCTGTCAACGATTCTGCTGAAATGGTCGATCTGGACGTATTAAATCAATGTGTGGATATCATCGATGACAGTCAAGATGTAGTTATCATTGGTGTTGGATCTTCTGGTATAGCATGTGAGGATATGCATAATCGGTTGATGCGTATAGGTAAACATGCGGAAGTTCTGACCGATCCGCATTTTCAAGTAATGAGGGCATCGACCATGACGGCTGATACGGTGGTTATTGCGGTAAGCCTTTCAGGAAGTACGAAAGACGTGTACGATACGGTGGAAATTGCCAAAATGAACGGAGCAAAGGTGATAGCGTTAACAAACTACGTAAAATCACCGCTCACTCGCTTGTCTGATTATGTACTTTTATCCTCTGTGAAGGAAAGTCCGTTGGATAATGGTACATTGGTATCGAAAATTTCTCAGCTATACTTAATTGATTTGATTTGTACAGGGTTAACCATGAAAAATATGGATAGGGCAAAACAAATTAAAATGAAGATCAGTGAAAATGCTGCAAATAAATTATATTAAACGAACTCCTTTCGTTAACAAGAAAATATTAGTTAGTTGTCAATAATTTTGAAGATATTGACAACTAACTTTCATAAGACTACAATGACAACAGAAGAAAAAAATAGTAAGTGATCCATTTATTATGGGAAACCGAAAAGGCTACTGAGGAGTTTTTATATGGAAATACTGGAAAAAGTAAAAAATCAACTAATTGTTTCGTGTCAGGCATTGGAAGATGAACCACTGCATAGCGATTTTATTATGAGCAAGATGGCATTAGCAGCGAAGCTTGGCGGAGCTGCTGGTATTCGTGCCAACACGGTAAAAGATATTAAGGCGATTAAACAAGAGGTAGATCTTCCTATCATCGCAATCATTAAAAAGGATTATCCGAATAATGAAGTTTTTATTACACCGACGATTGAAGAGATAGATGAACTTCATCAAGAAGGTGCAGACATTATTGCTTTTGATGGGACAGATAGAGAGCGCCCGGATGGTAAAGATTTTAAGGAATTCTTTACAGAGGTTCGTGAAAAGTATCCAAATCAGTTGTTTATGGCTGATGTGTCTACATTAAAAGAAGGTGTAATGGCCGCGGAAGCAGGAGTCGATATTGTTGCAGCGACTTTAGCAGGCTATACACCTTATTCTAAGGGAACAAAGCCTGTTGAGTTAGTTCGGCAGCTTGTGGAGCATGTAGATGTTCCAGTTATCGCTGAAGGGAATTTTGACACACCTGAAAAGGCAAAAATGGCTTTAGAGGTCGGTGCACATGCAGTTGTAGTGGGAAGTGCCATTACTCGGCCTAAATGTATAACTGAAAAATTTGTCCAAGCAATTAAAGGAAGGGATGAGTAATATGAAAGGTATTTTTACAGCACTAATGTGTTCATTTGATGAGCAAGGAAATATTAACGAACAGGGACTTCGGGAAATCGTCCGCCACAACATTGATCAATCAAAGGTTGACGGATTATATGTTAATGGCAGTACGGGAGAAAACTTCCTGATTACTACGGAAATGAAGAAACGTATTTTTGAAATTGTTAAAGATGAAGCTGGAGACCAAGTGAAGCTAATTGCTCAAATAGGTTCACTTAATATTGATGAGGCAGTAGAACTTGGGAAATTTGTTACAGAGTTAAAATATGATGCTATTTCAGCTGTAACTCCTTTCTATTACAAATTTGATTTTGAAGAAATCAAAGATTATTATGAAACAATCATTAACGAAGTAAATAATGACATGATTATTTATTCCATCCCTGCATTAACTGGTGTAAATATGAGCTTAGACCAATTTGGTGAGTTACTAGCACATGATCGGATTATTGGTGTGAAGTTTACTGCACCTGATTTCTATCTATTAGAGCGTTTACGTCATGCATTCCCGGATAAATTAATCTATTCCGGATTTGATGAAATGCTACTTCCTGCAAGTGTATTAAACATTGATGGAGCAATCGGCAGCACATTTAATGTAAACGGAAAGCGAGCCCGTGAAATCTTTGAATTAGCACAACAAGGTAACATCACGGAGGCGTTGGAAATCCAACGTACAACGAATGATCTTATCAGTGCTATTCTGGCAAACGGTCTTTATCAAACAATTAAAGAAATGTTAAAGACTAAAGGTGTCGATGCAGGCTATTGTCGTAAGCCGATGAAGCAGATTTCAGCTGAAAAGGTTGCCCGTGCGAAAGAATTAGCAGAAAAATACATGTAATTATTAAGGGGGGAGGGAATTAATTTTTCCTCCTTCTTTTTTCAATTCAATTGGATGCTGCTGGCTGTAACTTTTGAAGTGGAAGGTTGGCGATCTTTCAGGGTGTGTGTCTCAAATGAGATGGGTGCTCTCTCAAATAAAGGCTTTGTGTCTCAAATGGGAGGGGTGCTCTCTCAAATAAGGGCTTTGTTTCTCAAATGAGAAGGGGGTTCTCTCAAATAAAAGTTTTGCGTCTCAAATGAGGAAGATTTCCTCTCATCTAGGAAAGTAGTTACATATTTAAAAGGAGTTAAAATCATGATTGTAATTGATATTGGTGGAACAGCAATTAAGTTTGGTGTGCTTACGAAAGATGGAGAGCTTCTATATCATGACAGTATGCCTACAGAGGCACATCAAGGTGGTATGGCGCTAGTTAAAAAAATTATTGATATTTGTGATAAACTCATGAAAAGCTGGGTGGTCTCCGGGGTGGCTATTAGTTCTGCAGGTCAGATCGATGGTATAAACGGTGTGGTTGTTCATGCAACAGATACAATCCCAGGGTATACGGGTATTTCAGTTTCCCAGCTAGTGTCAGAACATACGGGCCTGAGAGTAAGTGTCGAGAATGATGTGAATTGTACTGCAATTGGAGAGCATTGGAAGGGGGCAGCTAAAGGCTATGATGACTTTATCTGTGTAACCATTGGCACTGGTATTGGGGGCGCTCTATTTATGAATGGAAAGCTTTATACCGGTTCTAATTTTTCAGCAGGTGAATTTGGACATATAAATTTGTATAAGGATGGCAAGCCATGTACGTGTGGTAATAATGGCTGCTATGAGCGATACGCTTCTAGTGCGGCATTAGCTGAATTAGTTGCCGAATCTACAGGTAGTGAGATGTCGCTTCCACATTTCTTTCAATTGGTCAAAGAAGGGGATGCACAATGTGTAAAAGTCTTTGAAAGCTGGGTAGATGATCTGACTACTGGTCTTCAGTCACTTGTTCATATTTTTAACCCAGAATTAATCGTCATTGGTGGAGGCATTACAGGGCAGGGTGATTTCCTTTTGGATGCTATCCAGTCATCTTTGTATGATAAATTAATGCCTAACCATCGAAAACAGCTTTCCATAAAACTAGCAGAGAATGATAATAAAGCTAATCTCTTAGGAGCAGCAAAGCATTTTATGGATAAATTTGAATAGCTAAATATAGTTAGAACCTAGAAACCCATTGTTCTATGTTAAACAATGGGGTTTCTAGATTATTGGAAGTAAACGACAATAATGATGGAAATATGAGAGACGCAGCCACTCAAATGAGAGATGAGAGACCCAGCACCACAAATAAAAGCCCACCCAAAACTAAATCAAAATCTTCATACTTTAATGCCTTCCAACACCATAGAATCCTAACTTTTCCCTTTACTTCTACACTAAAAAACGCGTATAGTTATATAGTACATATGCAGTTTACATACAAGGAGAGATTTTTGTGGAAAGAGTTGTGGGAACCGTTGTTAGAGGGCTTCGTTGTCCAATTATTAATGAAGGTGATCAAATAGAAGAAATTGTCGTCGATAGTGTGTTGAAAGCATCCGAAACGGAAAAATTCGCAATACAGGAACGTGATATTGTAACGTTAACCGAATCGATTGTAGCACGCGCGCAAGGTAATTATGCTTCTGTTGAGGATATAGCAAAAGATGTTTCAACTAAATTTGGCGAAGATACAGTTGGAGTGATTTTTCCAATTTTGAGCCGAAATCGCTTCTCCAATTGCTTAACAGGTATTGCGAAGGGAGCGAAAAAGATGGTTCTTATGTTGAGCTATCCGTCTGATGAGGTAGGAAACCATCTTGTGGACTTAGATTCCTTAGACGAAAAGGGAATTAATCCGTGGACAGATGTGCTATCCGAAGATGACTTTCGTACCCATTTTGGATTTATGAAGCATACCTTCACTGGTGTAGATTATATTGAATACTATAAGTCCCTTGTAGAAGCGCAGGGAATTGAATGTGAGGTAATCTTCTCCAATAGTCCGAGGACAATCTTAGATTATACGACAAGCGTACTTGCTTGCGATATTCATACTAGAAATCGGACAAAACGTATTCTAAAAGAAAATGGTGGCAAGAAAGTCTACGGTCTTGACGATATTCTTTCAGCTCCTGTAAATGGAAGTGGCTATAATGAAGAATACGGTTTGCTCGGCTCTAATAAATCTACTGATGAAGCTGTAAAGCTTTTTCCTAGAGACTGTCAGCCAGTCGTTGAACGGATCCAGCAAATGATTTTGGAGAAGACCGGCAAGAATGTTGAAGTAATGGTTTTTGGTGACGGCGCGTTTAAGGATCCAGTTGGTAAGATTTGGGAATTAGCTGATCCAGTTGTATCTCCAGCTTATACAAAAGGACTTGACGGCAGGCCAAACGAAATTAAATTAAAGTACCTTGCAGATAATAGCTTTTCTGAGTTAAAAGGTGAAGAGCTGCAAAAGGCGATTTCCGAGTTCATTGACAATAAAGGAGAAGACCTTGTTGGTGCAATGGAGGCTCAGGGAACAACTCCTCGTAAGCTGACAGATCTTATTGGCTCACTTTCTGATCTAACTACTGGAAGTGGAGACAAAGGTACGCCAATTGTTTATATACAAGGGTACTTTGATAACTATACGAAATAAAGAATTAAATAAATTTCTTAAACTGAAAAGGATGAACATCTCTCTAAAGTGAGACGTTCATCCTTTTTTAAATGAAATTATGGCAGCAGTAAACTAATCTTACTGACAGCTAATTAATAAAGTTTCAGAAAAAGTATTGACAGAATTAAAACAATTGTATAATGTTTTATATGCAAAGTTACTCATCGGATGACCTAATGACAAGGTAAGTAATTATGAAAGCGATTCAATTCTAAGAGGAACTATTATGGAAAGTGAGGATTGGTATGTTATTACTTGTAGCATTAAGTGCCATTATTGGTCCTTTTATTTTTTTGGTGCTTTTAAAAATGTCAGCAGTAAAAGGAATGTCGCTAAGTGCAATAATTGTGATTTTATTGGCTGTCATGGTGTGGGGAATGGAAGGAATAGTGATAACAGCTTCAGTTCTACAAGGTATTCATAAAGCGTTAACAATCGTTTTTATTTTATTTGGGGCCATTGTTTTATTAAATACCTTAAAAAATACAGGAGCTGTTGACCGAATTAATGAAGGTTTTAGAGGGATTACAGGGGATATGCGAATTCAAGTTATTATTGTTGCTTTTTTATTTGGATCCTTAATTGAAGGTGCATCAGGGTTTGGAACCCCCGCAGCGGTAACAGGTCCATTAATGTATGCACTGGGTTTTAATCCGATTGCAGCAGCAGCCTTAGCATTGATTGCTGATAGTTCAGCAGTACCTTTTGGGGCGGTAGGTACTCCGGTAAATGTTGGGCTGAGTAATCTTACTGGGGCAGGACCCAGCTTTTATCATGATATTGCTATAAAGACAACAATGGTTGATCTATTCGGTGGAACGTTTATCCCTTTTATTTTGGTAATTATCTTGACCACCTTCTTTGGTAAAAAGAAAAAGTTCTCTAACTTTTTAGAGATGCTTCCTTGGACGTTAGTAATAGGGATTACATACACAGGATCTGCATTGCTTTACGCTGTTTTATTCGGTCCTGAGTTTGTTTCTATCTTTGCCTCCTTAACTGGTTTAGTTGTTGCAGCAATTACGGCTAAAAAGAAATGGTTGCTACCAAATAGCGAATGGAAGGAAGCACTTCAGGATAATTTCAAGGTTACAACAAAGAGGTCAGACATAAGTCTTTTTAGAGCATGGATGCCTTACGTGATTGTAATTGTATTATTATTAATTACTAGAGTTATACCTGCAGTAACCGAATTTACAAAGTATGCAATTGACCTTACATGGTCGAATATCTTAGGTGTAGAAGGCGTTACTTCCGGTTGGGAGCTATTATATTCACCAGGATCTATTCTTATTGTTTCTGCTATTCTAGCAACTATAGTTCAACGCAAATCAATTAAGAATTTTATTGAAGCATCTAAAGAGTCCCTTCTATCAGTGCGTAGTGCTGGGATATCACTGATTGCGACACTTGCTTTAGTGCAGGTATTTACAAATTCGGGAATAAACATGCATGATTTGATAAGTATGCCACAGTACATAGCTCAAGCACTTGCAAGTACGTTTGGTTCTATGTGGATATTTGCGGCACCGTTTTTAGGAGAGCTGGGAGCCTTTATTACTGGCAGTGCCACTGTATCAACATTAACTTTTTCACCAATCCAATTAAATATTGCTAATCAAACGGCTATTAATTCAGACATTGTACTTGCTGTTCAACTAGTCGGAGCAGCAGCAGGAAATATGATTTGTGTCCATAATGTAGTTGCAGCTTCTGCTGTAGTAGGGATGACTGGAAGGGAAGGAGATATTATAAGAAAAACTCTAGGACCGGCTATTTTGTATGGAATTTTGGCGGGGCTAGGAGGGTTCGTATTGTTATTCTTCTTTTAAAAAAGCTTCTTATTGTACAATAGAGTAAAAACACTGGAGAGATATACATGGAATATAAACCAATCAAGACAAAAAAGATTTACGAGGAAGTAGCTGATACAATCCTAAATTGGATAAAGACTGGTGACTTAAACCCTGGAGATAAATTGGCATCCGTTTCTCAACTGGCCAAAAACTTCGAGGTAAGCCAGTCTGTTATTCGAGAAGCGTTAAGCGGTCTTCGTGCGATGGGGTTGCTGACAATGAGACAGGGAGAAGGTACATATGTAACAGAATATGATGCATCTAAATTCTATCTTCCTGTTACAACAGCATTTCTTATGAAAAAAGAGGATGTTAAAGAGTTATTTGAAGTGAGACGAATCTTGGAAGCAGGAGCTGCAGCTTCTGCGGCTGATAATCATGAGGAAGAGGATTTAAGAAATTTGGAGCAAATATTAAAAGACATGGAGGCTGCAATTGGCGATGGGGAGCTTGGGGAACGGGCTGATTTCAATTTTCACCTGGCAATTGTCCATGCTAGCCATAATGAGATGTTAGTCAATTTGTTAAGCAGTGTCTCGGAAATTATGGTAGAAACAATTTTGGAAACTCGGAAGCTATTATTATATACAGAAGGTAGAGATGAACAGTTACTCTCAGAGCACCAATTAATTTATGATGCAATCAAGACAGGGGACGCTGGTCGGGCTAGAGAGTATATGTTGAAACATTTAGTAGGTGTAGAACAACTATTATTCAAGTATTTATAGAAAGTTATCGGTAAATAAGGGGGAGGTAATGCCATGAAAGTATCATTATTCATTACTTGTATGTGTGACATTATAGGTTCAGATGTTGGCAAGCATACAGTAGAACTTTTGGAAAAAGCCGGCTGTGAGGTAGATTTTCCAGAGGCCCAGACATGCTGCGGCCAGCCAGCATTTAACAGCGGTTATTTGCAGGATTCTAAAGAAGCGATGAAGCAGATGATGCGTGCTTTCAAAGACGCTAAATATGTAGTCGGCCCTTCTGGATCATGTGTGGGGATGCTAAGAGAATACCCAAAAGTCTTCCGTGGTGATCCGGAATGGGAGGAACAAGCGAATAAGCTTGCAGCAAAGTCGTATGAAATCACTCAGTTTCTGGTTGATGTGTTAGGTGTAGAAGATGTTGGTGCGGTTTTTAATGGTCGAGTGACGTATCATCCATCCTGCCACATGACGAGAGTACTAGGGGTAAAGGACGCACCGCAAAAGCTATTAAGAAATGTAAAAGGGATGGATCTGATTGAACTGCCGCTTGCAGAAGATTGCTGTGGGTTTGGTGGTACATTTGCTGTAAAGAATTCCGTGATATCAGGAGAAATGGTAAAAGAAAAATCGCAGCATGTTTCAGAGACAAGGGCGGAATATCTGATCGGTGGAGATATGGCTTGTCTATATAACATTGGTGGTCGGATGACAAGAGAAGGGAAAAATATTAAGGTTCTTCATATAACAGAGGTATTAAATCATCAATAAAGGAGTGGAGCTGAATGGGTTTACAAATCGGAGATGCTTCTTTTAAGGAACGTGTCCAAGAAGGTCTAAAGAACGACTTTATGCGCCAGGCTGTTTCGTCTGCCCAAGGACGGCTAAGAAATGGACGACTAAATGCCGCAGAGGAATTAGGTGATTGGGAGGACTGGCGCACACTTGGGGAAGAAATCCGCACACATACCATGGAAAATCTCGATTACTATTTACAACAATTGAGTGAGCAGGTAGCTAATCGTGGTGGGAAGGTCTTTTTTGCTGAAACAGCTGAAGAGGCCAATGAATATATCAAGAATGTGGTTAAAAAGAAAAATGGAAAAAAAGTAGCTAAATCTAAATCGATGGTTACAGAGGAAATTGGTCTGAACGAAGCCCTCGAAGATGCAGGTGCTGAAGTAGTGGAGACCGATCTGGGCGAATGGATCCTGCAATTGGATGAAGATCCACCCTCTCATATTGTTGCCCCCGCCCTTCACAAAAATAGAAAGCAAATACAAGAAACATTTGAGAATAAAAAGGGTTACCAAAAATCGGATAAGCCGGAAGAACTCGCATTGTTTGCCCGTGAACAACTGCGTAAGGAATTTTTATCTGCGGATATTGGGATTACTGGTTGTAATTTTGCTGTTGCAGAGTCGGGTGCGGTGACACTTGTGACCAATGAAGGGAATGCACGATTAGTTACTGCATTACCAGACACACAGATTACGGTGATGGGTATGGAGCGGATTGTTCCAACTTGGGAAGAACTGGAGGTACTAGTAAGCTTGCTAACCCGTGCCGCTGTTGGACAAAAGTTGACAAGCTATGTGACATCAGTGACCGGGGCACGTTTGAAAGAGGAAATAGACGGTCCTGATGACTATCATTTAGTGATCGTTGACAATGGTCGTTCAAAGATTCTTGGGACTGAATTTCAGTCTGCACTTCATTGCATTCGTTGTGCTGCATGTATAAATGTATGTCCGGTTTATCGCCATGTTGGCGGTCATGCATATGGCTCCATTTACCCCGGTCCGATTGGTGCAGTGCTCACACCTCTTTTGGATGGGTATGAGGATCATAAGGAATTACCATATGCTTCCACATTATGTGCAGCATGCACGGAAGCCTGTCCTGTAAAAATCCCTCTTCATGAGCAATTAATTCGTCACCGGGAAATAATTGTGGAAAAAGAAAATATGGCACCTGCCGGGGAAAAAGTAGCTATGAAAGGATATGCAAACTGGGCATCCAATCCGGCTGCATATAAAATGAGTGCAAAGATGGCTCGAATGGCACTCAAGCCATGGACAAAGCATGAAAAAATCTCCAATGGACCTGGTCCTTTAAAAGGTTGGACAGATGTCCGTGATTTTCCTGCACCAAGTAAACAAAGCTTCCGAGCCTGGTTTAAAGAGAGACAGAAGGGGGAGCGAGCGTAATGGCAATTCAAAACAGGGATCACTTTTTAAATAAGTTGGCGAACAATTTGGGAAGGCCACGGAGAACTGAAGGGGTTGAACGACCTGAATGGAGTGTTCAGCCCCAGTGGCAAGCATTGGAAGGGTGCAGCCAGGATGAATTGGTCGATGTATTGGAAAATCAATGTAAGGCAATCCACACAGATTTTAAACGGACAACTATTGCCGGATTACCTCAAGCATTGGAAGACACAATTACCGAATATGGGAACAGAATGATTACGGCAAGGGACAATCGCAACAAAGAGTTCGGGCTGGATTTTCTTTTTGATAGATTACGTACGGAAGGTAAGGAAGTACATGAATGGGATTCTAAAGCAGGAAAGGAAAATCAAATCATTGCAGAGCGGGCCGATGTAGGCATTAACTTTAGTGACATAACCCTTGCAGAATCTGGTACCGTAACTTTATTCAATAACAAAGATAACGGGAGATCGATCAGCCTGTTACCAGAAAATTTTATTGCGATTATCCCTAAAAGTACAATTGTACCTCGCATGACACAAGCAGCAAAACATATTCACAAAGCTCATGAACAAGGGCATGATGTTTCTTCCTGTGTAAGTTTCATTTCAGGACCGAGCAATAGTGCCGATATTGAAATGAACTTGATTGTTGGTGTGCATGGGCCTGTAAGAGCAACTTATATTGTTGTTGATGATTGAGATTAAAGTAAGCAGAACCATATTGATCATTTCCATTTTACCTTCTAATTATATAGACTAGTAACAGAAGGAGGGAGATTGATGAAGTTAAGTGTGTTGGATCAGGCACCCATCTCTCGTCATTCCAGCCCTGAGGAAGCATTACAGCAATCATTGGAGCTTGCCAGATGGACAGAAGAATTAGGTTACCATCGATATTGGGTGGCAGAGCATCATAATACGAATGGGCTTGCTAGTTCCTCTCCTGAAATTATGATTACTCGAATCGCTTCAGTCACTAAGAGGATACGTGTTGGTGCAGGTGGTGTGCTGCTCCCTCAATATAGCCCATATAAAATAGCGGAAAACTTCAAAACATTAGCAGCATTTTTCCCGGAACGCATTGATTTGGGTGTTGGCCGTTCGCCTGGGGGTTCCCAGCTAACAAGGTTAGCAATAACGGATAACATGAATAAAAGCTTACAGGATTTCCCGCGTCAATTGGCAGATTTGCAGGGATTTCTTCATAATACGTTACCAAAAGACCATGAGTTTCGGTTGGTAAAAGCAGGACCACGTGTAGAAAAGATCCCGCCAATGTGGGTACTCGGTCTTTCAGAACGTGGCGCGAGTAATGCGGCTGCATTGGGAACAGGGTTCGTCTTCGGCCACTTTATTTCGCCAAAAAATGGAAAAGAGGCCTTGGAAACATACCGGAAGTCTTTTACGCCATCAGTATCTATGAACACCCCTCAAACAATGGTATGTATATTTGTTGTGTGTGCAGATACGACGGAAGAAGCGGAAGAACTAGCATTGACACAGGATAAATGGTTATTAAGTGTGGGAAAAGGCGCAGATACAAAAGTGCCAACATTGGAGGAAGTAAAAAAGAAGGAATTCACTCAGGAAGAATTGGAAATCATGCAGGAAAATCGCAAGCGTTGTGTAATTGGGAATCTACAAGAAGTAAAAAATGAACTTCTTCGCTTAAGTGAATTTTATCAGACAGATGAATTTATGATCATTACAAATATTCATGACCATGCAAAAAAGCGGAGGTCATATCAACTGCTTGCAGAGGCTTTTGATTTATAGAGCAAAGAGGTCTAAGTATTATATAAGCTATTTTTCATTTAATAGAAAAGAAGTCCACTTGCTCAATTTTCTCTAAAGAAAGGAGTCGTCGTATGAAAGCAGTTAATGTAAAACAACCTGGCGGGACGGAACAGTTACAGGTGAAAGAATTCCCCAAGCCTGTTCCAAAACAGGGAGAAATTCTAATAAAGGTAAGCGCAGCAGCTGTAAATCGTACAGATATCGTGAATAGGGAAGGAAAGTCTGGTTATAACACAAATCCGATATTAGGCATTGAAGTTGCGGGGGAGGTAGTGGATTCCGATCCAGATGCAAACATTGAAAAAGGAACAAGGGTAATGGGACTTGTAAATGGGGGAGCATATGCAGAATATGCTGTGATGCCTGCTGATCGAGCGATGATTATACCAGATAATCTTTCGTTTGAAGAGGCAGCAGCTATTCCGGAAGTTTTTCTCACCGCATACCAGACCTTGTTTTGGCTCGGCGAATTGACTGATGAAGATACCGTGCTCATCCATGCTGGAGGCAGCGGTGTAGGAACTGCAGCTATTCAGCTTGCTAAGCAGTTGACTAAAGCAAAAATTATTACTACAGCCGGTTCAGCTGAAAAACTCGATTTTTGCCGATCGCTAGGTGCAGATGTTTGTATTAATTATAAAGGAGAATCTTTTCCAGAAGAAGTACTAAAAGCTACAAATGACCAAGGGGCAGATCTCATTCTGGACTTCATTGGTGGATCGTATTGGGAGAAAAATTTGCAAAGTATCCGAACGGATGGACGCTGGATTCTGATCGGGGTACTTGGTGGAACAGAAATCGAAAAAGTAAATTTGATGCATCTCATGTTAAAACGAGTGCAACTAAAAGGGACGCTTTTGACGCCTAGAAGCGATGCATATAAACAGCAATTAACGCAAGGTTTCTCTAGAAAAGTACTTCCATTAATTAAAGAGAATAAGGTAAAGCCAATTATTGATAAGGTTTTTAAATTAGAGGATGTGCAGGAAGCACACAGGCATATGGAGGAAAATAAAAATATTGGTAAGATCATACTTAAAGTAAATGAAGAAGGATAGGGGATTCCCTATCCTTCTCTTTCTTAGTGTATAGCTGATTTAAATCTGCCACCGTGGACTTCTTGGGCGTCCATAATTGTAATAAACGCTTTTTCATCAATATCATGTACAACTGTTTTTAATTTTGAAAGCTCCAGACGTGTTACAACTACAAAAATAACATCCTTATCTTTCTCTATATAGCCACCTTGACCGTGTAGCTTCGTAACCATCCGGCCAAGTCTGTCATTAATTGCAGAGGCAACCTCTTCATATTCATTAGAGACAATTACTGCAGCTTTTGTATCACCGGTGAAGCCTTGCCCAACCGCATCGATTGCTTTTGCAGCAATATAATACGTTAGAATGGAGTACATTGCCTGTTCCCATCCTAACACGAATCCGGCCCAACCAAAGATGAATACATTAAGAAACATAACAAATTCCCCAACAGAAAAAGGAAGCCTTTTCGTCAGAAGTATTCCAAGTATTTCAGTCCCATCGAGTGCACCTCCAGCCCGAATGACCGTACCGACACCAATCCCAAGAATCAACCCGCCGAAAACAGTAGCTAAAAGGGGCTCATTTGTCACTGGGGCAACATGCTCTAGAGGAGCTTCAAGAATGGATAGAGCAACAATACTGAGAATGGAAGCAATAAAGAAGCTTTTTCCTATGTGTTTGTATCCTGCCACAAGAAAGGGAGCGTTAATAATTAAGATAAGAATACCAAAATTCAGTCCCGATAAATGATTGATTAATAACGATATTCCAATAATCCCTCCATCGATAATCGAATTAGGTATGAGGAATAATTCAAGGGAGGCAGCTGTAATGGCTGCACCTGCAATCATTTGTATGTATTTAAATATAATTGAAATCCTGCTTTTTTGTTTGGTATGTTCCCTCATTCGATAGACCCCTTAAAAAGAATTTATGTATTTCTTACTCATTAATTTAATTTTAACATAAACAAAAGTACTGAGTTTTGATTCGCACAGTGGAAAATGAAATTTGTTAATTCAATTTAAACTAAGTTTCGTAAATAAATTTTTTGTAAGTCTTTTAATTTCCGTAAATTTTTTTGGAAGTTAGTAAAGTATTAAGCATTACCATTGTATCGTTTGTGATCTTGTTTTTCCATGCATCCATAGGAGCACCCCTTCTAATTATATGTGCTTGTCCTGTTAGACAGAATGGAAACAATAGTAAAAAAATTAAATCCTTTGCACAAAAGGTTATTGTTGTTTCTTTTTTTACATATGCTGAAAGTATTGAATTGGTTTGACTGGTCAAAACTACATTGGGTACTTAGAACCCTTTTTTTGTAATCCATAGGAGATGCTGTTATATAGTGGTATAATTCTGAATAATCTAATTTCAATAAGGAGGACAGGCTAATGTGTTTTAGCAAAAAGATGAGGAACATTCTTTTTACAGTACTTATTATTGCACTTGTATGTATTCCGTTTGTCATCAAAGAAAGCAACTCCAACGTAGTAGCATCTGATCAGATTACGAAAGTGGACAGTAAACAACCGAATGAAAAAGTCTCCATGACCGCTACAGAACTTCAAGAGAAGCTTGATGCTATTTTACACAAAAGTCAGTTGCAAGGAACATCCACGGGGGTAAGCATCCGTAAGGCAAGTGATGGTGAATTACTATACAACCATTCTGGCGAAATGCGTTTACATCCAGCCTCCAACCAGAAAATTCTCACAGCAATTGCAGCTTTATCAACGTTGGGAGAAGATTATCGATTCTCCACAGAAGTACTGACAGGTGGAAAATTAAGAGGAAAGGTGTTACATGGAAACCTCTATTTGAAGGGGAAAGGGGATCCCACCTTGCTAAAGGATGACTTAGATCATTTTGCCAAACAATTAAAGGAGCAGGGCATTCGTAAAATAAAAGGAAACTTAGTTGGGGACGACAATTGGTTTGATGACGTGCGACTAGCAACTGATATTAACTGGGATGATGAAAGTAATTATACCGCAGCGCAAATTTCCGCACTAACTCTTTCACCGAATACGGACTACGACTCAGGTACGGTAATCGTTCAAGTGCTCCCTGGTGAAAAAGCTGGTGACCAACCTAAAGTAGTGCTATCACCAGATACCGATTACGTTACAATTAACAATAAAGCTAAAACGACAGCAAAAGGGACTTCAAAAAATATTTCCGTTCAGCGGGACCATGGCACAAATACGATTACTATAAGTGGAAATCTTCCGCTAGATTCCTCCTCTAAATCTTGGATTGCAGTATGGAAGCCAACTGGCTATGTTGTTGATGTATTTCGTAAATCCTTGGAAAAGCAAGGAATTGCATTGATTGGTAACAGTAAACCAACTGTTGGAAAGACACCAAAAGATGCAGAAATACTTGCAAAAAAGGACTCCATGCCATTGAAAGAGCTCCTTGTCCCATTCTTGAAATTAAGTAACAATGGACATGGAGAAATTTTAGTGAAGGAAATGGGCCGGGTAATAAAGGAAGAAGGTAGTTGGGATAAAGGGATTGACGTTGTGGAGGATGTCCTTTCAAGCAATGGATTGGCGATGGATACGATTCGACTTCGTGATGGTGCGGGAATGTCTCACAAGAATTTGCTGCCAGCAAATCAGTTGTCAAAACTACTGTTTGAAATTCAAGATGAAAGCTGGTTCCCAGTGTTTGAACAGGCACTTCCTGTTGGCGGAGAGCCTGAGCGAATGGTTGGTGGAACATTGCGCTACCGCTTAACAGGGGAGGCAACGAAAGGGAACGTGCATGCTAAAACCGGTTCCTTAACCGGAGTAAATACATTATCGGGTTATGTAACAAACAAGGATGGGGAAAAGTTAATCTTCTCCATTATGATGAACAATTATATCCAAGGCTCCATGCCACAAATTCAAGATGCAATTGTGACAGCATTAGCAGAGCACAGCTTTGGAAAATAAAGGAAGAACATCTCCCCGTAGGAGATGTTCTTTTTTAATGGACGGGTAACAAATTTTGAAGCGGACATAATCAAATGCCAAATGAGAGAACCTGGCTCCAAGATGAGAGACTCCACCATTCAAATGAGAGAACGCTCCCCAAGATGAGAGGGCTCCTCAACCACCTCATTCAATCAATTCACTTTCTGCACCTGCTGTACGTAATCTTTTGCCATCTCTACGGCAGTCTTAGCATGTATATATCCCCATTTATCTGCAAGTGTTGGTTGTGATGTTGCTTGTAAAATACTTTTTATGTCATTTGGACTTAGCTGAGGATTTGCCTCAAGCATTAGAGCGATAACTCCTGCACAAATAGGTGTTGCCATCGAAGTGCCAGATAGTGATACATAATTTTCATCTATTACACGCTCAGGTATTTGTTTTTCTAGCGCCGATCCGGGAGATAATAGAGAAATAATATTTGAACCAGGTGCGTAAATATCTGGTTTGACTAATTCATCAATGGTTGGACCACGACTCGAAAATTTGGAAATAACAGCATCTGATCGAGTTACTGTGTTTTGATCATCCGCAGAACCAACTGTAATAATGAATGGATCAATGGCAGGCGTACTAATGGTGCTGCGTGATGGACCGTCGTTTCCGGCTGCAGCACATACAACTATACCGCTATGCCAGGCTTTTTGGGTTGCCTGGGTGAGTGGGTCGTCACGGTAAGATTCATATGCTTCAGCACCTAGAGATAGAGAAATAATTCGTATACCATACTTTTCTCGATGCTTCATACACCATTCTATCCCTCGTATAATAGTGGAAAGCTTCCCGCCGCCTTTTTCATTTAAGACTTTAACCCCAACAATTGAAGCAGCCGGTGCTGGGCCCGTATACTTTCCATTAGAATGGTGTCCATTTCCTGCAGCGTCTCCACAACAGTGGGTCCCATGGCCATTATCATCATAAGGTTCTTCCTGCTTATTAACAAAATCTTTGAAAGCTACAATTCTATTCTCCGGTTTTGTTAAATCAGGATGCGGAAATACTCCGGAATCAATGACAGCGATAGTAATATCTTTCCCAGTTAAACCAAGATCTTGTTGTACTTCTACTGCATTTATTTCTTTTGTAGCCACATCAAGAAACGCCGTTACATCTCGGTCATAAAAAATACGTTCCACTGCCTCATGATTTTTTAGTTCTCTGATCTTTTTGGGTGTTAAATCTCCATACAACGAGTGTAAAATTTCCATATCATCATTTAACGTATTACAAGAATCTCCCTCACATGTTTTTAACAAATCTTCCTTCATATCCTTTGTGCAATTCTGGTAAACTTTCACAATTACTGGTAGCGTGTCCTCACTTGTTTCATTTGGGTCTTCTTTTCTTTTTTTCATCAACTGTCCTACTAATCCTGGATCTAGTCTGGAATTGGCTTCTTCAAACCATACTTGTTTCCTCTCCGTCATCCTTACTTCCTCCTTATAGAATAGTTGTTTTTACTTTGCTTTATTCGACTGCATGCACTACTTGCTCTAAAGCTTATCTACTTTTCTGGTAAATTACAATAAGTCAAATATCCCAAAATTCAGTTAACTATTGCTTTTAGATTAGTTAGCAAAAAAATTTCCTTCATTAAAGGTGAAAAATACACAAATATATAGGTGGTTTTATAAGGCATAGCATAGTTTTGTTCAATACTTAGAGCCTTTATCATTAAAAAATATAGCGTTTCATTTATAATTGGTAAGAATACACTTGGTCACGGAGGTCTTTAAAAATGTCCATTCCAATTAAGCAAGTTAAACTTCATAAATTAAGCATGCGATTAAACAATCCATTTATGACGAGTTTTGGTACCTTACAGGACAAAGAATTTTTTATTATAGAAGCTGTAGATAAGGATGGGAAGCGTGGATTTGGGGAATCTGTTGCGTTTACTAGCCCATGGTATACAGAGGAAACTGTAAAGACAAATGAGCATGTAATGGAAGATTTTTTAATACCAATACTTCAGAAAAACGAGATCGCTCACCCTGATGAAGTTTCCAACTTGTTTTCTTCCATCCGTCGAAACAATATGGCAAAAGCAGCCATAGAAGGTGCGATTTGGGATTTATATGCAAAACGTGAGAATATGTCGCTTTCAGAAGCACTCGGAGGTACTAAAAAAACGATTGATGTCGGAATTAGTATTGGCATTCAACCGACAATTCAAGATTTGCTTCACGTAATAGAGAAATATGTAAAAGAAGGATATAAGCGAGTAAAAATTAAAATAAAGCCTGGCAGAGATATTGATGTTTTAAGAGAAGTACGTTTCCACTTTCCGGAACTCTCAATCATGGCTGATGCTAACTCTGCTTATACACTCAAAGATGTGGAACATCTCAAAAAAATGGACGAGTTAGATTTAATGATGCTGGAACAGCCATTGGCACACGATGATATAGTGGATCATGCAAAATTGCAGGCAGCCATCGAGACCCCAATTTGCCTGGATGAGAGCATTAACTCTCTTGATGACGTGAAGAAGGCCATCCAACTTGGTAGCTGTAAAATAATTAATATTAAGATAGGCAGAGTTGGGGGAATAACGGAAGCAAAACGTATTCACGATTATTGTGAAAAGTATAATATTCCTGTTTGGTGTGGCGGGATGCTGGAGGCAGGTGTCGGCAGAGCACATAACGTGGCATTAACTACGCTGCCCCAATTTATATTGCCTGGTGATACAGCGGGGTCATCACATTATTGGCAAGAAGATATTATTCGTCCAGAGGTGGAAGTGGAACAAGGGATGATTCATGTTCCAGACAAGCCTGGAATTGGTTATGAAATAGATGGAGAGGCATTGAAGAAGGCTACTGTTGGGGTAAAGACATTTGATTTTCATTAAACAAATAACTATTTCTTTGTACAACAAAAAAAGTATGCGAAAAATATGTTTCCTCGTCGAATATTGCCCGGGAAATATGCAAGATGGTGCCTAGTTCCATTGTAAAGCTCAAATTTTAAATGGAGAACAGCCGGATCATTTGAACGAATGATCCGGCTGTTCTCCTACAATGCACTCCCTATACTATTGTTTTCTATTTCCAAGTATCTCCTAATACACGCACCCAATTTTTATAGGCGATTTTTTCAATTTCTTCATTCGTAAATCCATATTCACGCAGAGCATATTGTAGATCAGGCAACCCTTGAACATCCTTCATGGAATCTGGTACGGTTGTGCCATCAAAGTCAGATCCGAGTGCCACATGATCAATACCGAAATTTTCTGCTATATACGCAATGTGTTTTACAATGATTTCAAGGGAGATATTTGTATCAAATCCTCCATCTTCACGAAGCATATTAATCGCATAATTAATGCCCGCCACACCGTTTGTCTCCTTAATTGCTCGTAATTGCTTATCTGTCAGGTTTCTTGAAATGGGACAAATGGCGTGAACATTGGAATGAGTTGCAACAATAGGTGAATCACTAAGTTCTACGACATCCCAAAAGCCTTTTTCATTTAGATGTGTTGTATCAACCATAATTCCCAAATCATTACATTCGCGGACGAGTGCTTTTCCGTGATCTGTGAGACCTTGCCCAATATCAGGTGTGGAGGGATAACGAAATGGCACCCCTTCTCCATAAATGTTCGGTCTACTCCATGTAATACCAAGGGAGCGAAGGCCAGCCTTATAGAGAAGATGAAGTGTGTCAAAATTTGTATCAATTGCTTCTGCTCCTTCTATATGAAAAATGGTAGCAAGGATATTGTGCTTTAGACAATAGGTTAGCTCATCCGTGTTTTTCACTACTTTTACTTTACCTGATGATTCCCTTTCTAGTTTAAACAATTTGGCTGCTAAACTACTTGTAAAGAATAAGGCAGTTTGCTGATCAATTTGTGGAGGAAGAGGTAAATCATAGCTGTTATTTGTTACAAATTTCTCCGGAGCGACTTCATAATTTGTATTAGGTGTAAAAACTGCAAAAAATCCCCCACCAAATTTTCCTTTTTGCGATCTAGGTAAATCAATATGTCCAGTTGTTCCTTCTTCAAAGAATTGTTGAAGCCCTTTTGATTCGTTCTCTTGTAATCGAAGCAGCGTGTCATTATGTCCATCAAATGTGGGGAATACCTTCATTGATTTAGCCTCCTTTCTAATGTGAAATCTTGCTATACTCTCTATAAATTGCCCTATTTTTAATGGGTACTATAAGCTTTGCTGTTTTTCTTTACTATCCCTTTTAAAATTAGCACGAATAGGAAGAAGACATCCGATTAACGCTATTCCAGCTGCAGCCAGAAACATCTTTTCGAATCCATACACAGCAATTCCGGCAATGCTTGCAAATATAACCAGGTCACAGACAGAATCAATAATTGAGAGCAACGAGATTGTGGTTGCTCGTACATGTGATGGGATAATGTCGTTCGCCAATTGTGCATACACAGGGTACCTGACTGTTCGGATAAAACGAAGCAGTATCATCATGAGAAGAAGCACCCACAATGACTCTCGATATAAGGCAACAAACACTAAACTGCTGACACCTAAGCCGCCAGTTGCATACAATAGCGTAACTCGTGATATCCTTGCAGTCATCCAACCAATCGAGCGAGAGATAAAAAAGCTTAGTATAGCCAGACACGCGAATATTGTTCCAATTAGATAAACTGGCAAACCCGCATCACTAAGTAATTTATCACTAAATTTATCAAAAATAGCTGCTGTTGGAATAAATACAAGCGTAATATTGAGAAACATCCACAAAACCTGTGGAGATTTTTTGATGACATGTAATCCTTCTTTTACTTGTTGAAATGGCTTTTCCTGATATGTTCCGTGGTTGGACGGATTTTGTACAAAAAATAGCAAGCCGACTTGGACGGATTGAAAAGCTATTCCCAATAAAATAAGTAAGTTAAATTGGTTATTCGTTAAATCCTTTGCAATTATGGAGCCTATAATTAGGACACCGATGGTTACCACAAATTGAGCAGACTGGATGATTCCGAGGGCGTGATCCATCTTATCTTCCTCATTGGATTCTTTCAAAGATTCATAGATTAGAGCTTCATCCGCTCCACTAAAGAAAGTTACAGCGAGACCGCTAAGTATGCTGCTCGAAAAAAACACCCAAGGGTCGTATGCCCAGATAAGCAAACTATGGCTGATAATACTTAAAATAGCCCCAATAATAAACGAAAGCTTTGCTCCGTATCTGTCGGCGAACATGCCTGTAGGAATTTCCCCCACTAACACACCAGTACTCCAAAAAATCATAACCCACAATATAAGGGCTTCATCCAAACCGCGAGCAAAATAAAATAAAGCGAGTACCGGTTGGAGGAAGCGAATGCTCCCGAATAATTCTGCCCAAAATAAAATTCGAATATTCCGGGCTGCTAATGTACCTGTTTTCAATTTTTTATCCTCCTGTAATTGTTTACTCGGTTAATAAACAAACAGGAGTGAGCATTCACTAATAATTGGTCAAACAAATTATTATAGCTTTTTCACCCCTGGTTGTTGGTATGAAAAAAATGTGAAGTTTTTTTGCATTGTTAATTCCTCCTTAACTGTTGTAAGAATATTATACATAATTGGAGAGGAAAAAGAAGGATAAAGTCATTTTCTTTTGAGATGCGTTATTTTTTGATATATTTCTACAAATAATTGTAAATAGTTTCTATTTCCTACATACAAACTTCGATTCTACTGATAAAATTTATATTGTAAGCAATCATAGATTAAGAGGAGAAGATAGAATAAATGAATGTTAAACGTATCATTTTTCTACTGTTTGCCGGTTTGGTATGTATATTATGGCAGCCTGTAACTTCACAAGGAGTAGAGACCTCCACAAAAGATGTAATTATTGGATATAAAGATGATGTAGGAAAGCAGCTTATTGTTAAACAAAGTAAAAGCATAGATAATCACTTTAAAAGCTTATCTGCTTATGCTGTGAGCATAGATGCAAATGATGTTGAAATATATAAAGGAAATGAACATATTACATATATAGAAGAAAATGTCCCAGTTACCCTATCCAACAGCGCTAACTCTATAAATGAGATAAAAAATGGGGACACGTTAGTAGAAGGGGAAACATGGAACCTTCGCTCATCCAGATTTTCGTATGCATGGGAGGAAGGGTTTACCGGTAAAGGTGTAAAAGTTGCGGTAATCGATACAGGTATTTCCCCACATGACGACCTGCAAGTTGCAGGAGGTGTTTCCACTGTGGACTATACGGAAAAATGGGAGGATGATAACGGACATGGAACCCATGTTGCTGGTATCATCGGGGCAGAAAGGAACGGTTTTGGTGTTGTCGGTGTTGCCCCAGACGCATCTATTTATGCAGTTAAGGCCTTGGATAGTAATGGTGAAGGAGATATGGATGCGTTATTAAAAGCGATTGAATGGTCTATTCAGCATGAAATGGACATTATTAATCTATCCTTAGGTACTGAATTCCATAGTGACGCATTAGAAAAAATAATAAAGCAGGCTTATGATGCGGGTACCTTGGTAGTTGGAGCAAGTGGAAATGGCGAAGGTGATGGAAAGGTAATCTATCCTGCCAAGTATGATCGGGTAATTGCTGTTTCTGCAGTAGATGAACAGTTTCATTCCGCCCCATTTGCCTCCACTGGGCCTGAGGTAGAATTTTCAGCGCCCGGTACGAATATTATTAGCACCTATTTAGATGGAAACTATGGTATTGCAAGTGGTACTTCCCAAGCGAGTCCGCATATAACCGGAATGCTTGCTCTTTTGCAGCAAAAGTTACCAGATAAAAGTCCTGAAGAACGACGAGCAGCTTTAACAGATTACGTACAAGATTTAGGTGAGGTAGGAAGAGATCCATTATTTGGCTTTGGACGCATCAGTTATATAACAGATTTTACAGCTCCTGATGAAATAGCAGACTTGCAGATTCATCAAACGGGACCCGAGGCATTCTCTATTCAATGGAGAAATCCAGAAGATGAAGATTTTGATAAAGCTATTATTTATTTGAATGATAGTTTGGCTGCAGAAAAGGTAAATGGGGAAGAAACCTCCTACACATTTACGGAGCTGGAAACCAATACAGCATATGAGGTTGCTATTTATACAGAAGATATTTATGGTAACCGCTCAAAAGGTGTTATACAAACTGTAACAACGAAAAAGTCTGGATTAATTATCTCCGAGAAACAAGAAGAGTCTCAACAGGACAATGGCGATAAATCTGAACAGGAAAGACCAGTAAAAGAGGAGCAAGAAGAAGAATCAAATGAGCAAGACCAAAAGAATAAAGCGCCAGAAAAGGATATAACACCTCCAGCTGATGAAGAGAATAAGGATGAAAGAAAGCAACCTGGTATTTCAATTCCTGCCCCAGTAAAAGAAGCTCCTGTTAGTAAGGAGCATTCAGAGCATACAAACCCAGCACAGAGCAGTGGAACTAGTGAAAAAGAGCGAGAATCTAAACAGGAAGATAGCTTAGCAGCTTCTGGATCAACTGATAAAGACAAAACTGAAAAAGAGTCACAAATTAAAGAGAGCGGTGTGAGTAAAGATAGTAATAAAAAGGAGCATAGTGCTTCACCAGCTATCGAAGAAGTAAACAAGGACGAAGATAATGACAAAAACTGGTTTATTAAAATCTTCACCTGGATAGGTGACCTATTCCGTTCCATCTTTCAATCACTTGCTCAAGTGTTTTAGGTGAATTTGAGGTTTCTGGATTCTAAGTTAATAAGCTCCAAGTTTTCTGTGCGCTCTAATAAACAAAAGTAGGCTCGGGGACATGAGAACTGTCCAATAGGAGAGCTCTAATGGACAAAAAACCACCTCGGGGTCATGAGAACTGTCCAATAGGAGAGCCGTAATGGACAAAAAGAGCCTAGAAGTCATTAGAACTGTCCAATAGGAGAGCTCTAATGGACAAAAGCAGCCACGAACCATTAAAACTGTCCAATAAAATTGTCTCAAGATACAATGTACTTCTTTTATTAACAAAGCAACGGTAACTTAATTAAATTAAAAAGGCTGCCAGGAGATTTAATCCCTGACAGCCTTTTTTAATAGAGAGAAACAACGAGTTTATGATGTAGTTTCTTTTTTTGCATATAATATTTTCTTTGTAAGCCATGTTTGTAGCATTAAAAATAATCCGCCTGTTGCCCAATATAGCGGAATGGCAGCTGGAGAGCTTATGGAGAAAACACCAATCATGATCGGCGATAGAACCCCCATAAAAGCCATTTGCTTTTTTTGTTTTTCATCCATCCCCATTTGAGAAACCTTAAATTGGAAGTAGTAAATGACAACAGCAATCAACGTCAGGGCGATATCTGTTCCCCCCAAACTGAACCATAAAAAGTCATGTGTAGCAATTTCAGGCGTTCTGCGGATAGCGTAATAAAATCCAAGTAATATTGGCATTTGAATCAATAATGGCAAGCAGCCTCCGAACATAGCAAAAGGGTTGGTACCATGTTTTTGATAGAGCTCCATCATCTCTTTTTGCTGTGCTTGCATGGATTCCTGGTCTTTTTTATCTTTGTACTTCTCCTTTAATGCATCTAAGTCAGGCTTCATTTGATCCATTTTATCCTTCATGTCCATACTCGATTTCATTTGTTTAACCATAAATGGTAAAAGTAACAATCGAATAATTAATGTAATCAAGATAATGGAAAAACCATAATTGTCATTGAAAACCTTCGCAATGGATTTAATTAGCAATGTAAATGGATAAACTAAATACTCCATACCGTCCAATTGATCCGGGTTTAGTGGCTCATTTGTAGCAGCAGAGCAGCCGCTTAGAGTTAAAACAAGTAAAGATAAAAGCATTAATTTCTTATGTTTATTAATAAATGTGAATACAGATTGTCCCACAAAATTCCTCCTCGTAATTGTTGTCTAGGATTTAAACTACGAGGGGAAACCGGTTCTGATTCATCATCCTGATTGGTGCAACGGACATATTTTCGGTAGATCCAATTCTTCTCTTCTTCTGTTGTTAGATTTACCTTTTGTGCTGGCAAAATAATTGCTTCCTTGGCATGTAATTGAAGGGTATAGACGTTATTATCTACTCCCCAATATCTAGCGTTTAAATGAAGTAACTGATACGTGCTGAAGACAGTCACAATGATACTCACATACATATAAATAGGCGAAGCTTCCAGAAACAAATCATTAATTAACTCGAACAATCTGTATTCACCTCCTGTCTGATTAATGTGGGTAAATTATAACATATTCGTAAATACGTTGGGTACTAGAAGATATCTGGAAAAAGTTAAATATTAATAGTGTATCCTATCCCCAAGTTCTTTCTAAAGAATTACGGAATAACTCGTCCAACTTTTTTGTCTCTTCTATTTTCTCGGGTTGAAGCTTCTTTGCAGAAGTTTCCAGTGCAGCAATTTCTGTCGCTGCATGTTTTAATAGCTGATTAGTATCTATTGTCAGTTGCAGATCAAGCTTTTTCTCTTTAGCTAATTGTAAATAGGTATTCTTAATTTCTCCTGAATAAAAATCTTCCACCATCATTGAAAAATTAACTGGATGAAATTCTTGATAATTATCAATCCATTTTGCTGAAACAATTGGTTTAATTATGTTAAGTACATCCTTAGTTTTAGGGTGTAGATTCTTTTGGTATCTGTGTAAATTGCCCTTCGCCATTTTTGTATAGTGCATGATACAGGCTTTTGTGTTAAAAACCGATGGGAGAATGTCTTTCATTTGTTTTATAAGAAAATCATCGTTTTTATAAACGACAGGTGAATTGATCCACTCGAGTAAGGACGGATTGGATTTTCTGAATAAACGCAGCGCTTTAGTGAGCTCCCAGCCGCCTATATCCAAAGACTCGCTTATGGGCTTTTCTATTACCTCTGGAAATTCCCGGTTACCCACTGGATCAATACGTAAATAGGCTACCTTCGGATAGACATAGAGAAAGCGAACATCATAATCACTTTTCTCATTGGCAAGTCCCCATGCTCTGCTTCCCGCTTCGCAAGCGTAAGGTATTTTTATGTGATGCCTATCTTCAAGAGATTCAAGCGTCATTTGTATTTTTTCGTACATATTGATTCTCTCCTTACACATCCAATTCTATCTTTAATATATTCCCACTTAGAGGAAGTTATATTAAAATTGTATACTCAACCTTTACTATAGTAAATATTTAAATAGGAGAGAGAACCACATCCAAATGAGACACAGCCTTTCGTAAAAGCTCCTCTATATTATTTTCTCCAAAAAAAAGGAACGGCCACAAAAATGTTCCGTTCCTCTTTCTACTCGTCTAATTTTTTATTTTGTGTGCTCAGCAAGCAGACGCAATGCATGGATTTGCCCTGTGTGCTGTGCTTCATGGTAAGTTGCAAGTGTTGTGAGGCCACCAAATGTTTCCTGACCTAAAAAGGGCTTTTCCAACTTTACATTAAATTGTTCCTCCGGGATTTCCATTACACGTTTGACCTGTTCTTGAAGCTCATTTGTAAGCTTATCCACAGATGGGACCTCTCCTTGCCAGTCGGCTGGCTTTGTTCCGTTGCCAAATAATTCAACATAATTTCCCGGTAAATGCTGGGCCTTCTGTGGAAAACCAAATAAAAATTGCTCAGCTACTGTAAGAATATGCCCAATTTGCCAATGAATGGTGTTGTTATATCCGTCGAGTTGTACATCAGCAATTTCTGGATCAATCTTATTAATTTCTTTAATTAATGAGTCTCTCGTGAACGCAAACTGCTTTAAAAGTGATTTGCTCATGTGGGTTCCTCTCCTTTACATTTGCTTATATTCTAGTATATCAATGAAACTACAATGTTAAAATGAATGCGCCTAAAATATCCCACCCTATCTGAGGGGACATAGGAAACAGGAACCGCCATAAGTTGGTATACCTTCAAAACTATTAGTGTAAATAGAAATTTTAATAGAAGGAAAGGAGGATCCTGCTGTTAATGTGTGGAAAAGGAATGTGGCTGCTAGGTTTATAACGGACACTACTTAATAGAAGAGACCGATAATTGCTGTGATTGCTCCAATAGTACTAATACCGGTACCGACGATCCACTTGATTAATTTTAACTGACTTTCTTGCAAGAGTGCATGCATTTTTTCTTCATAGTGTTTAAGCTCGGCCTTTGTAATTAATTGCTTATCTCTGATCAGCTGTTCAAATGTCAAGTACATGTTTTTTTCAGAAGTAGTGGCATTATCTTGCTCAAGATTGCTAAGCCTTTCCCTCAATTCTTTTAACTCTGCCTCAGTTCTCGTATGCTGGTTGTTATCCTTATTAATTATAATCACTTCCTTTCTTATCCAGCAGAATCCTTACAATATCTTATGCGGCCCAGTCATTGTAGTGGAAAGGCGAAATTAGCTAATTATACAATAATCCACACTCGGACTACTATATAACTAGAACTTTTGTCGTGAAAAGGGGCATATTTAACTGAGTAAATTTTGTTTTCTTTCAAACGCATGTTTTTAATTTACTATTCTCTACCTACACCTTCCTTCCGCCCTCTACTCTCCTATACATTGGATGCTTTTCTATAAAATAAGAAATCATTTCTCTGTTAAGCAATACTTTTCCTTATCTAAATAAAAGAAATCGTTCAGCCAATAATTGGTTATAAAGTAGAATATATTGCTTGATAAAACGATTTATCATACTTAACAAAGGTTATTCGATCATTATCTAGTTATTTATTTTTATTGAATTGGCTTGTTACTAAATATTGCCGGTATAAATCTCCATGGCTCCTGATTTAAACTATAAAGTAGATAAATGCTGGTACTTGACCAGGAATATGAAAAAAGGGGAATTTATTATGGGGGAAACTAATAGTATACAGATAGAGGAAAAATTAAGACTGGTAGCTGAAATTAATGGAAGGACCTTTGACTCCGTGATGTGCTTATACCTACAGGAAAAATTCATGGATCGTCTTGCTGCATCTCCGTTCGGGGGCCGTCTTGTATTGAAAGAGGATCCTATCTTTTTTTATAATACCAAATTACCAACAGAGCAAAGCACGAAGCTAAAACTATTATCTTCTTTTACGAACCATGGGATCGGTTTCATTGTAGAGGTCTTTGGAAAAATCTGTTCACCTTTGAATAAAGAAGACGAAGTTTATTTTGATAATAATAAAATGGAAGTGACAGAAAAATGGGACATGGAAGGAAAAGAGATAAATATTCTGCTCCCTGCATATCTTGGAAAAGTTAAGTACCATTTGGAAATGACTATACTTACTGGCGACATTCTCACACCAAATCGGAAAAGCGTGCTATATCAAGGGATATTGACGAATAAACCGATTAGAGTAACAACATATCCGGCAGAAACACTGATTGCCGATAAGTTGGAAAGATGTGTTTCCAACCGCACAAAGATGAATGATTTGTACAAAATTTTTCACTTGGCACTTGAATATAATTATGATGGACGGGTATTACAAGAAGCGATTTGTGAAACCTTCCAAAAAAGAGGAACAGACTTAGTTAAAGAGCTTCCACTATTTACTGAAGGATTTTCAAGTGAATCTGAAAAAGAGAAACAATGGGAAACTTTTATAAAAGCAAATGGCTATGAAGAAACTGTCAATTTTAAATCCATTATGGCAACAATACGAATCTTCCTACGTCCGCTCTATGAGACGATCATTATGGAGGAAGAGTTTTTTGGGAACTGGAATCATGAGCTGCAAGTGTGGGGATAAAAAAGTTTAAAAGCGCAAGCACCCATTAAATAACGTACAAACTCCGCTTTGCCATAAAAATGGTTGAACTCTTAGAATATAATTTTTTCAGAGTAATAAGAATATTTATATTTTTCGGATTATCCATTGACATGTTTGTATGCTTTTATTACAATACCGTTAATTGACTAACTAAACAATCTTTAATAATTCTCTTATCAAGAGAGGCTGAGGGACAGGCCCTGTGAAGCCCGGCAACCCGTTCTATGTTTATAGAAAAAGGTGCTAAATCCTGCAAAACAGTTTCGTTTTGAAAGATGAGAGAGAGTAACCTGATATTGTTTTTCTAGGGCCTCTCCATCAAATGTGGAGAGGCTTTTCTATTTCAAGGTTATTTCCTCCTACCCATCTTGGTAGTGAGGTTGTACATAAGTTATTAAGTGGAGGGGATGCAAATGACGAAGACGAAAGTGGATGTGCTAAAGAATTATATTGGCGGTAAATGGGTGGAAGGAAGCAGCGACCGGACGGCGGAAATTTATAACCCAGCAACGGGTGAAGTAATTGCACATGTACCAATTTCTTCACAGAAGGATGTGGACCAAGCAGTTGAAACAGCGAGCCAAGCTTTTCAAACATGGAAGGAAATTGCTGTACCAAAAAGGGCAAGAATATTATTCAAATATCAACAATTGCTTGTAGACAACTGGGACGAATTAGCCGAGCTAATTACCATAGAAAATGGAAAAAGTGTGAAGGAAGCGTATGGAGAAGTACAACGTGGAATTGAGTGTGTAGAATACGCAGCGGGTGCACCATCGTTAATGATGGGGTCACAGCTTCCTTCGATAGCTACGGATTTGGAATCTGGTGTCTATCGTTACCCGATTGGAGTCATAGGTGGGATTACTCCCTTTAACTTTCCAATGATGGTACCTGCCTGGATGTTCCCAATGGCGATTGTGACAGGGAATACGTTTGTACTGAAACCGTCTGAACGAACGCCATTATTAGCAAATCGTTTAGCTGAATTACTTGAGGAAGCTGGTCTTCCAGAAGGTGTGTTTAATATTGTCCATGGCGGCCATGATGTAGTTAACGGTTTATTGGACCATAAAGATGTCGCAGCAATCTCTTTTGTAGGATCTCAACCAGTAGCGGAATATGTATACAAAAAAGGCACCAGCAACTTGAAACGGGTTCAAGCGCTTGCTGGAGCAAAGAATCACTCTATCGTACTAAAGGATGCAGATTTGGAAAATGCAGCCACGCAGATTATTTCTGCTGCCTTCGGTTCAGCGGGAGAGCGATGTATGGCTTGTTCGGTAGTAGCTGTTGAAGAGGAAATTGCAGATCAATTTATTGAAAAGCTTGTGAATAAAGCGAATGAGCTTAAAATTGGAAACGGATTAGACGAAGAAGTATTCCTGGGTCCGGTGATTAGAGAGCAACATAAGCAGAGAACTCTACAATATATCGAAACAGGAGAAAAGGAAGGCGCAGAACTTATTCGAGATGGTCGAGAGGATGCTAGTACGAAGCGCGAAGGCTATTTTGTAGGTCCAACTATCTTTGATCATGTAACAAGTGAGATGAAAATATGGCAGGATGAAATTTTTGCACCAGTATTGGCTATTAGTAGAGTGGAAGATTTGGAGAGTGCTATTAACTTAACTAATAAATCAAGATTTGCAAATGGTGCTTGCCTCTTTACAAGAGATGGTGGGCATGTACGTACATTTCGTGAGAAGATTGATGCAGGGATGCTAGGCGTAAATATTGGGGTACCTGCACCAATGGCTTTCTTCCCATTTTCAGGCTGGAAGGATTCGTTTTATGGTGATCTCCATGCTAATGGAAAAGATGGCCTTGAATTCTATACAAGAAAAAAGGTATTAACAACACGCTGGGTATAAAGTAATATTTTAAAAAAATATAAAATTCACTCTTGACAGTAATCAGCTGTATAGTTAAGATAAATACAATCTAAAAATTGAATAGGTCATTTCTTATCTAGAGTCGGGGGAGGAACCTGGTCCCGTGATCCCGCAGCAACCGTTACATGTAACAAGGTGCTAAATCCAGCAAGCGTAAAGCTTGAAAGATGAGATGGGTGGATATATTAAAGAACTTCTTCCTCATCGGGAAGAGGTTCTTTTTTTAGGACACTAGGGTCTTAGCCAACACGATACTACTAATTGAACAAGAAATGGTTGATGGCCAAATCACTGGTTGCCAATTCATCACACAAGTAATTTAGTAATGCTTAGTTATATTGGCATGTCTATTCAATAAACCAAGTAAACCGATTGGTAAAGTTATTTTATTATTGCAGTCAACTAATTTAAAAAGGAGTTTTGTTTACATGAAAAAGCAAATTCATTTTAATGGATTCATTCAAAATTCACCCTCTCCACATTCCACAGGACTTTGAAAGCATGAGGAGGACCACGGGACTGAGCATAACCAATTAGCTTACTGGATAGATGCTGCAAAAACATTGGAACGGGGAAAGTTCGATGCATTGTTTATTGCAGATGTGCTTGGAACGTATAGTGTTTATGGAGACAGCCATGATGCAGCTGTAAAACATGCTGTACAGTTACCTGCCCATGATCCCGTTATCCCCATTGCAGCAATGGCTGCTGTAACAAAATATTTAGGTTTTGCACCAACTATTTCTACAACCTATGCCCAGCCCTATTCTCTGGCAAGGCAATTATCAACACTTGATCATTTAACTGGAGGAAGAGTTGCCTGGAATGTAGTCACTTCCTATCTTGAGAGTGAGGCAGTTAATTTAGGACTTTCCGGTCGACTACCCAAAGAGCTCCGTTATGATCGTGCAGATGAGTTTTTGGAAGTTGTCTATAAGTTGTGGGAGCATAGCTGGGAAGTAGATGCAGTGGTATATGATAGAAAAAACGATACATTTGCAGATCCAGCCAAAGTACATGCCATTAATCATGTGGGTGAATTTTTCCGGGTACCTGGTCCTCATTTGGTGGAGCCTTCCCTGCAGCGGACCCCTGTACTATTCCAGGCAGGTGCTTCACCGAAAGGAAGAGACTTTGCCGCAAAGCATGCAGAAGCTGTTTTTACTAAGAACCATTCATTGGAGGCACTGAAAAGCTATACCGCTGATATTCGTAAACGTACACAGCAGCAAGGACGAGATCCACGTCATGTACTTATATTCCCAATGATCCTCCCAATTATTGGTTCAACCGAGGAAGAAGCTAATGCCAAATTTCGGGAACTAACCAGCCAGGTCAGCTATGAAGGAACAGCCTCTCTTTTATCTGGTCACACAGGAATTGACTTTTCAGCCTATGATCCTGACCAATATTTGAAGGATATGGACACCGAAGCGGTTCAAGGAAATCTCGATATGTATACTAAGGATCCGAATAAGAAATGGACGTTACGTGAAGCAATTATAAATCACGGACTTGGAAATGGTACTGTGAAATTTATTGGAACCCCTGAGCAAATTGCTGATCAAATTGAACAATGGGCAAATGAAGGAGATGCAGATGGGTTTAATATTGCCCAAACCTATTCTCCAGGTACGTTTACAGAATTTGTAGATCACGTTATTCCGGAGTTGCAAAAACGAGGCATCTACAGAAAGGAATACGAGGGCGAAACACTTCGAGAAAATATGTTTGGAAAAGGAAAACGCCATCTTCCAGAAGACCACCCAGCAAGAAAGCTTGGTATTATTCAACCAACTCAATAGCTAAATGCTTCACATGCTATAAAAATAAGAAGGAGGTTAAGGATGGGTATAGTTACACTCTATACGTGGATAGGCTTTGGTGCGTTTCTTGCCATCATGTTTGTCCTCAGTTTAATAAGTGCAAGAAAAACAAAAAATGTAAGTGATTTTGCTATTGGTGGAGGGAGTCTTGGCCCTTATGTGCTTGGTCTTTCTTTTTCGGCAACATACTTGAGTGCTGCAACGTTCCTTGGTTATCCAGGCTGGTCACATGCCTGGGGTTATTCCAACCTTTGGCTCTTACTAGCAATTATTGGTGGTGGACCAATTGGTGTACTAATGGTAGCAAAGCGTGTAAGAAAGTTAAATACGGGCCAAAAATCTCTTTCTCTACCAGATTGGCTTGGCGACTTTTATAAAAGTGATATTTTACGAGTCGGCAGTGGTATTATTTTGCTTTTCAATATCTTTTATATTGCCGCCCAATTTGTTGCAGGTGCACGTATTTTTGAATATCTTCTAGGGATGTCTTATACTGGTGGTCTTTTGCTAATCACCACCATTGTCGTACTTTATGTCTTTGCAGGTGGGGCGTTTGCAGATATTTACACAGATGCTGTTCAGTCGATTATGATGGGGATTGCCGGTACATTTATCTTTATTTCCGGTATCGTTCTTTTTTGGAAAGGAAGCATTACAGCAACCTTTACGGGCATTACGAATCGACTTGCTAGTCAAGAAACTAATTTGGTCGATGTATTTAACCCGGAATCCGCACACTTTTATTCCGGTGCTGTCGTTGTGGGTGCAATTGTAATTCAATGGGCATTCGCCTCCGCTCCACATCTATTCAATAAAGTTCTTGGGTTAAAAAATGAAAAGGATATCGGTAAAATGATTTTGACATACCTGATCGCTACAGCGTTTTCCCTTGTCGTGTTGTTTGGTGGGATTTACAGCCGGGTAGCCTTGGGGAATGGAGTGGCAGAGGCAGATTTAGCATTAATGGAATACGCGGTTTGGGCCTTTCCAGCAGTAGTTGTGGCAATAATTGGTGTAGTTATTCTCGCTGCAGCAATGTCTACAACAGATGGTTTATTTGTCTCAATTTCCACTGTCTTTGCCAATGATATTTTTCTGAAGGTTCTGGTTAAAAAAGGTATTATTCGTGTCACTCATCAAAAGGCAGAAAAGATTGCACTGCGAATTAGTCGTCTTTCTGTGCCATTTGTCGGCCTTACTGCATTTTTAATTGTACTCCGTCCCCCAGTTTATATGGGAGATGTCATGTGGATTGGTATTTCTGGTGTGGCAGCAGGTACGATGGGGCCAATTCTATATGCAGTTTACGGAAAAAAGAAAGCTTCCAAACGAGCGGCTGAGCTATCAATGGTTACTGGTTTGTTGTCTTATTTGGTGCTATATTTTAGTGGTCTTGTGCCAAGTACGATGACAGCAGGAGCTATCGCCACCTTTATAGGAATTGGAACCATTGTTATTCTGTCAGCTGTTCTCAGAAAAGACTCAAAACATGTAGAAGCACGTAAACAACTAAAAGTTAATTGAAGAGGGTGAAAAAAATTTTTGTGAATCCAATGCTTTCTATCTGGTTATATGGTTTTATCTTTTTTCTGATTGTTGTCGTTTTTTCGCTTTGGAAGTGGTATTTTAAATAGTCGTTTTGTTTAGAGAAAAGGGGCAAGGTAAGATAAATGCTGTATCATGAAAAACAAAAAAGGGGGATGATCACATGAGTGAAGTTGTTATTATTTCTGGAAGTCCTTCTTTGTCTTCCAGATCGGATAGAGTATTAAAGTATTTAGGAGAATTGCTGGAGAGGGAGCATTTCACCATTAGGCATATTTCCATAAGGGATATTCCTTCAGATGACTTGTTTCAAGGAAACTATGATAGTCCTTCAGTTCAACAAGTTGCTAATACGTTAAATCATGCAAGTGGTGTCATTGTAGGTTCACCTGTGTATAAAGCTGCATATTCGGGGGTGTTAAAAGCATTACTCGATATTTTACCACAGGACATATTACAGCATAAACCGGCCCTTCCGCTAATGACAGGAGGGAGTCCGTCACATATGCTTGCTCTCGAATATACATTGAAGCCATTACTCGCTACATTGAAAGGACAGACGCTAAAAGGTATTTACTTGCTTGATAGTCAGATAGATAAGCAAAAAGATAACCCAATTATTGATGAGGATGTTTGGAACCGAACGAAAAAACAATTGAGTTATTTTATTGAAATTCTTAAAAAGCAGGAGCTTACGACGGTAATATCAAATAAAGCATAAGGGCGGGTGCATTATACACAAGCCTGCTGAATAGAATAGATTATCTCGGATAAGAATTTCATTAGTGTTAATTATTCTACCCATTAAGGATAATCATACAGTGAAAACATTAACTTTCTCAACGCCCCCTTTGAGTTTGAAAAGTTTTTGTTAAGATTTCGTTGATTAACGTGAAGTACCCTTTTTGTGTGCTACGCTTTGTATAGAATTACTTATTCCTATTAAACGGGGGCTGTTCACACTATGCAAACATTAAAAAAGGGGTACGCATTTTTTCTGTATTTTTTTCCATATTTGCTTCAAGTTACGTTGAATGTCGTTTTAGTGTTTCTGGCAATCATCTTATGTTTTCTAATGATAAAAGAGCTATTCTTGTTCAGTCGGATCCTGGTAGAAAATGAAACTACGGACTATCAAATCTATCTGGCCAGTATCCTAATATTCTTTTTATATTTCGAATTTGTAGCTATGATTGTAAAATATTTTAAAGAAAATTATCATTTTCCGCTTCGTTATTTTCTATATATAGGTATAACAGCAATGATCCGCCTGATTATTGTGGAACATGATAATGCTCTTAGTACGATGTATTATTCCATTGTAATCTTGCTACTAATAATCGGCTACTTTATTATGAATCTTACACCACGGCAAAGACCGGAAAGTAAATGGTTTTTTAAAAGGGAATAACTTCGATTCCTACCTTGGAAACAAGTAAGTAAATTTAGCCGGGAAACAATTATCCAAGACAGAAAATTCCCTCCATAGTACAACTCTGTACATGTATGATTGCATAATCCCTATTCATCTTGCTAAAAAGATATGATACTATATAGGTATATGCAGTTGAATGGATTGCAGGGGGATAACATGAATAAATATGAAGCAGAATTCAGCAATCTTGTTCGTGCTTTTCGAAAAAAACATATGGGAAAAGGTCCGAGCAAGGTGACAACAACTTTTTGTAAAAATTGGGCGATCTGTGAGATGGAAGGCAATCTTTCACCTGTAGAAAAGTTTATCGCTGGTGCCAATGAAGGGAAGCAGGTACTACGTGCAGCTAGAACCGAAATGGTGAAGGAAATGTACCGAAAAAATCCACCAGAAGCGATGGAAGCATTTCTGGATTGCCAATTTGTTGATTTATTTGTTGATATTGATATTGATCGTGATTTTGGTATGTCAATTTTTATATTTAATGATAATATTGAAGAGAAATTTAATAATTAATGGTTTTGGTACTTGGTAGCGATCCTGCTTAAGGCTTAACCACCGTTTAAATGATTTCCATGGATGTGTACCGTGCGAATTAATTTGCGGTGGTTTTTTTATGGAAAATAAAAGGGAGTGGTAATATGGGAAAGACACAACATCAGGGGCCAATAAAAATTTCTAAAAAACCAGCACCAGAGCATTGGGTAAGTCCAATACCGTTCGGGTTGGGAAAAGTAAAACCAAAGCACATCCGGGACACCATGAAGATTATGTGGGAGAACAAGGATAATTTAAATTATGCCAAAAATATTTTAACAAAAGGAGTTTGCGATGGCTGTGCGTTAGGTGTTTCAGGCCTACAGGATCAGACACTACAAGGACCGCATCTATGCACAACTAGGCTGAATGTGCTCCGGTTAAGTACAATGCCTGCGATGAAGGAAGAAGTAGTACATGCCGATATTAAGGAACTGAAAAAGTATAGTAGCAAAGAATTACGTGGATTGGGTCGTATCCCATACCCGCTTATCCGCCGAAAAGGGGAAACTAAATTTTCCCGCATAAGCTGGGATGAAGCAATGGATTTGATTGCTGAAAAAATGAAAAAGCTGGACCCGAAACAATATGCTTTTTATTTAACTTCCAGGGGAATAACCAATGAGTCTTACTATGTTGCTGGAAAGGTTGCTCGTTTTCTAGGCACAAATCATATTGATAATGCCTCGAGGATCTGCCACTCACCTTCCAAGACGGCATTAAAGCGGTCCGTGGGGATCGGGGCGAGCAGCGCAAACTATCAGGACTGGATTGGTACAGATGTTCTTTTATTCTGGGGATCTGTTGCTTCCAATAGTTCGCCAGTATCTACGAAATATATGTTGGCAGCAAAAAAGAAAGGCACCAAGATCATTGTAGTCAACCCATACAAAGAGCCTGCAATGGATAAGTACTGGGTGCCATCCAATGTAGAATCTGCTCTTTTCGGAACCAAACTTGCGGACGATTTCTATCAAGTGAACATTGGCGGAGATATTGCTTTTATGCATGGAATAATGAAGCATTGGTTCGAAATGGAAGAGCGCGAATCACATAGTGCCATTAATCATGCATTTGTAGAAGAACATGTAAATGGATATGAAGAATTACGAGCGAAAGTGGAGGAGCAAACATGGGAAGCTATCGTCGATTCCTCTGGAGTGGAGAAAGCTAGGATTATTGAATTGGCAGAGCTATTAGCCAAAAGTAAAAATGCTGTTTATGCATGGGCATTAGGTCTAACAATGCACTCCTTTGCTACGGATAACATTTCCCAGGTTGCAAATTTAGCACTTTTAAGAGGCCATTTAGGTCGTAAATATTCCGGCTTGATGCCATTTCGAGGACATTCCAGTGTACAAGGATCTGGTGAAATGGGTGCTGATCCGTTTGTTCTCCCTGGTGGAGGATGGGATAAGGAAAATGTAAAACGTATCGAAAACGTTTGGGACTTTGAACTTCCAAAATGGCAGGGAGACATTGTTGGAGTAACACTTGAGAATGCCGCATTACCGGATGATCATGAGCGTAAACTGAAATTATATTATATGAGTGGTGGAAATTTCCTGGAGACAATGCCAAACCCCGATTTTGTTGAAAAGGCACTGACCAGCCTGGACATTCGTGTTCATCAGGATATTATCTTTAATACGTCTACATTAGTGGAAGCAAAGGAAGCGGTTATTGTTCTTCCTGCTAAAACGCGCTACGAACAGGAGGGTGGGGGAACCTCCACATCTACAGAAAGAATGGTCTATTTTTCCCCAGAGATTGAAGGGAATAAACAAGAAGTAAAGGAAGCTCGTGCGGAATGGAAAATATATATTGATCTAGCAAGACGAGTCAAGCCAGAAACAGCGCAACTTGTAGATTTCAAAGATGGGCAGTCCATCCGTGATGAAATCGCAGTCGCAAACAGGGATTATGATGGAATCCAGCATTTGAAAAAGCAGGGAGATGTCTTCCAATGGGGTGGTGCTTGGCTCTGTGAAGGTGGCGTGTGTCCGACACCGGATGGAAAAGGAAACCTTATCGCCATCGATATACCACGCCTTGATAAACCGGAAGGCACCTTTTATATTACGACCCGACGTGGTAAACAATTTAATTCGATGGTATATAAAGACACAGACCCATTTAATGAAGCAGGCCGTTACGATGTATTAATTAATCCAACAAATGCAAAAGAACTGGATATTACGAATGGAGAAGCAATTGTGTTGTATAACCAGCATGGCGTGTTCCAGGGAAAGGCACACGTTGCAGATATAACGGAAGGCAATGTAGGACTGCATTTTCCAGAAGGGAATTTCCTCATTCCAAAAGGAGTGTATGATGGGCCATCTGGGATACCTCAATACAGTATTGCTGTAAAAGTGGAAAAGGCGGAAAGATTTAATGCACGAAAAGATGTGGATTATTTAGAAGATCGTGTGGAAGATTTGGAGATGGAAGTGTAGCGAATTTTGTTTAGTGAAATCCAACATTACAAAAGGATATAGTGTGTGTAGGATTTAAAATAAAAAGTCTAAGTAAATAAAGCTTTATTGTATGGAAACCTACACTATCCCATACATACTAAGCAGCCATCAAGGATAAACTACCTCTGTTTAGGAGGGAGCTTGTTGGATAATAATTTTGAACAAATATATGAAAAATACAGAAGTATGGGAGAAGGTCAAGGAGAACAGGATACAAATCAGGCTGCAAGTGATCAGGAGAAAATTATTGCTGTTCGAAAAAACGAGGATGGCGACATTATTGCTTTTAAAACGGAGAGCGGCAGACAACTGGATTACTTGACTGCACTTGACGAAGCAAAAGCAGGTAAGCTTGCACATGTTGATGTCTTTCATAAATATGGCAGGGATATTATTCGCAGTGAACCTGATGGGGTGAAGGAGAATAACTTGTCTAATCTAGATACATTTTAGTTAGAAGGATAAGAAAAAAATGGACAGCACGTATTGAAAAGTGCTGTCCATTTTCTATTACTTAGACTGGATTTAGCTTTGTTAACTTTTTGTATTTATTGAAAGTTTAAGCATATAACAAATTTGCTGAGGCAAGCCGTTGTCTGACCATAATGCCAATCCATGCTGCCAGCACAGCTTTAATGACACCTACAATGAGAAATGGTGCAACTCCACTTGCAAAGGCAGCTCCCCAGGAAAGTTCGGCTATAAATTTCAACCACACCGTTCCAAGCAGTAAAGAAATAAACATCCCTATGATATTGGCAATAATTGCATTTGTGATGTTGAAGCTTGTTTTCTCCAGATAAAAACCAATGAACAAAGCAGTAGGAATAAAACTGAATAAATACCCTCCTGTAGGTCCAAATAAAACGCCCAACCCTGCGGACATTTGTGCAAAAACAGGAACTCCGATTGCTCCAAGAGCTAAATATAAAAGAATGGATAAAGTTCCGTAACGTGATCCTAAAATAGTAGCGGCTAAGCCAATTGCAAGTGTTTGCCCAGTGATTGGTACAAGTGGTAAGGGAATGGTTAATTGTGCTAACACGCCGATAATTGCAGCAAATAAAGCTGTCACAATCATCATTCTGAGTTTTAAACTTGAATCAGACACTATGTAATTCTCCTCTCTATTGTTTACCTTTTTTTAATTTAAGTTTACAATTAAACTTTATACGAAAGCCAGCTTTTTTGTCAATAGATTTATTGAAAATAGAAATAGATTAAAAATTAAACTGCACTATTAGTTATTTGGGTAAATCTACCTTTAATAGCAATGTCCAAAAATAAAGATTGCCAGAAAAGAAAATAATGGATATAATCCTTTTAATAAGATTCGCAATTTTAGTGAAATGAGGAGAACAAGTTGAAAAAATGGACAGCAATCATTATTGTATTTTTGTTGTTGGTTGTTAGTATGCCGAGTTTAACGGCGGCAAAGGTAGATAAGCAATTTGAAAGAGATATTGAAACGTATCTAAAAGAAGTCAGTAAGAAAAGAGGTCAGACCGTCACCAAAGATGATTTAGAGTATTCGTTAACGCTCTATGAGATGGCTCTGGGTGATTTTGAAGATATAAATGAATTGAAGGGTTTCTTAGGAGAAGTCATTAAATCTGATAGCAGTAACATTCAAGAACTGTATGATGAATTTGGTCTAACACACGAGGAGATCGTATCACTTCTTCAAGAGCATGGTGAATTGCTAGAGGACTATATATTTATAGATGATTTATACGAGAGTATTGCTTTTTATCTGGAAGAAAAGGTAGTCCGAGATCCCGAATTTGATCAAAATCTGGATGTTTGGCTAAAAGGGATAAGTAGGGTTAGAGGTTTTAATGTGACAAGAGATCATATAATTGCTTCTTTAGCTATTTATGAAGAATCCCTTGAAAATTTTAAAACCGTTGAGCGTGTAAGTGAGTATTTAGGTGAAGTAATACGTAAGGACTTGAGTAATTTGGATTGGATATATGACATGTATGATCTAAATGAACAGCAGTTAGTGCAGCTATTAAAAGAAAATGATCAGGATATAAATGATTATATTTTTATTGATGATTTAATGAATGATTTGGATTATATAGATGAGGTAGGATTAGCAGAAGAGCTTGCTCAGCTTATGGAGGGATATGGACTTTCTGCCGATGAACTGGAAAACCTGAAAAATCACTTTTACTCTATTGAAGAAGAACTGGTTAAGGAAGAGACAATAAACAGATTATTCGACTTATCATACCGGTTGATGGAGTTTGAGGAATTTGATACAGCAACGGAAATTACTGCAGAGCAAGCGATAGAATTACTGTCTATTTACAAAGAACTTGTATCTATCTTTCAAGTCAAAATAGAATACACGCTTCTCCAATCCGGAAAAGAAACATCGTTGTCACTAAATGATTTATTTAAGATGGAAGATCTTGTTAATGCCGATTTAAAAATAAGCATTTATAATCTTCAAGGTAAATTTCTAGCTGATTTAATTATAACAGGGGAAATGGTTGAGTCTGGTACCTTGCATGATGTTGGTGGGAAACTTAACAATGGGTTGCCAAAAAGGGAACAAACCTTAAGTACCCCTGTGAAGAAAATTAATTCGTCAGCAACTACTTCTACTGTGAAAGGCGCTAAACTTCCAGCCACTGCAACCGATTATGGTACTAAAAGTATAGGCTGGTTGATCGTAGCATTGGTAGGAGTACTATGCTTACGCAGGATTAGGAAGGGTGCAAGTGAGTAAAAAGAAGAGAAATACGCTGCTTATACTCACTGCATTAGTAGTTGGAATTGGAGTTATTTTTACTCTATTAAATGGTTGGAGTTTCATGAAAGGATATGCCCTTGGTGGAGAACAACCAACTAAGCCGGAAATACAGCAGGATGCTTTAGTAGATAAGCAAAAGAAAGATAGAGAACAATTATACTCCAAAGAACCTTCCGAGGGTGAGGAAATCGGCGAATTATATATACCTAAACTAAATTCAAGATTACCGATATATCATGGAACAAATGAGGATGAACTTGAAAAGGGAGTTGGCCATTTCGCCGGCAGTGTACTCCCTGGTGAAGCTGATAACTCGGTATTATCCGGACATCGGGACACCGTATTCCGTCGTCTTGGAGAAGTGGGGGTAAATGATGAATTGATTGTTACCACTTCCGCAGGGAAATTTACGTACAAGGTGAGAAAAACGAGAATTGTGGATGCGGATGACCGAACAGTAATTGTACCCAAACCACGTGCTACCTTAACAGTGAGCACCTGTTATCCATTTCATTATATTGGGGCAGCACCGGAACGGTTTGTATTAGAAGCTTATTTAATAGAAGGTTGAAAAAGCGTAGTAATGTACCTGTTATTTGGGTGTATTACTACGTTTTTTCACGAGATAAAGTCGCACTATCCTCCAAAAGTCGATAACGCCCCTAAAATGAATATGCATTCTTTCAATAAAATTCCTTATTAAGGACAGTTGCCTAGTCAATTTTTAATTAAAAACATAGGCTAAAGCAATGTCGTATATAAAGGAGAATGAGCATGTACTTCAATGGAAGCAGAGGACCTGGGTTCGAGCATAACGATCCTAGAATTATCGGTCCAGGTTATGGCGGTCTCACTCCACTTACTGCTGGATTAATTGGTGCTGGTCTCGGTTATTTAGGAGGAGAACTGTTTCATCATGGACCAGGTTACTATGGATATGGTTATTCGCCTGGCTATGGCGGGTATGGTCCTGGTTATGGTTATGGTCCTTACTATCCAGGTGGTCCAGGTTATGGCTATTCAGGTAATTATGGTGGGTACCCTGGCTATGGGGGATATCCAGGTTATGGAAAAGGATATTATTGATTATGTAAGAATAAAAGCGGAAAAGCACTTGCTTCCGCTTTTATTTTTTTTAGCACTATTAAAAAATGAATGATGGACATTGGAGCCAGAAAAACGCTCGTTAATCTCTATCATAAAGCGGATGACGGACATTAAAGCTATGAAACTGCTCTTGAATGTCTATCATAGAGGGGATGACGGACATTAAAGCTATGAAACTGCTCTTGAATGTCTATCATAGAACGAATGACGGACATTAAAGCTATGACAATGCCTGTGAATGTCTATCATATGATCAATCCTCGACATGGAAAGATTTTCGCGCTTTCAGGTTCTATGTCAGCAAAAGCTTGGAGAACTATATTGCTGTGTGAGTAAATGCTGACCCGATTCCCATCCCGTATTAGCTAAACAGTTTGTAGCTCATCTCTATATACTTAACTTTCTTTTCCTAAAACACATGCTATAATGTAACGAAAATAAGAAATTGATAGAACGGGGAATAAGATGGGAAATACAATTGCTAATCAACTAACGAATAAAACAGTCTACCCAATTTTATTTATTATAGGAACATGCCATTTACTCAATGATACGCTCCAAGCGGTCATCCCAGCGATGTTCCCTATACTGGAGAAATCGATGGGCCTTACATTTACGCAGTTAGGCTTTATTGCTTTTTCTTTAAATATGGTTTCCTCTGTCATGCAACCAGTAATAGGCATGTATGCAGATAAACAGCCACGTCCATATGCTTTACCGATAGGTCTTGCCAGCAGCATGTTCGGAATGGCTGGGTTGGCACTTGCCCCAAATTTTGGATTAATATTAATTAGTGTATTATTTATTGGCTTAGGGTCTGCTATCTTTCATCCTGAAGGGTCCCGGGTTGCCTATCTTGCTGCTGGACCACGTAGAGGTTTGGCACAATCGATATATCAAGTCGGTGGAAATTCAGGTCAGGCTCTGGCACCTGTTATAACCGCCTTGGTTCTTGTGCCGTTGGGACAGTTCGGCGCTATTTGGTTCACTCTCATAGCGGGGATTGCTGTTTTCCTGTTAATACATATTGCGAGATGGTATGCTGCACAAATGCATGTTTTCACTGCTCCAAAAAAGAAGGAGAGGCAGGACGGTTCTTCCAAGAAGACTTCTATTGCTATCCGGCATGCCTTAATTGTCCTTGTATTTCTGGTTTTTGCTCGCACATGGTATACAAGCGCTATTTCTAATTTCTATGCTTTTTATGCTATTGAAAACTATGGGCTATCTATCGCAAAATCCCAAATTTATATTTTTACGTTTCTGATTATGGGTGCAGTGGGAACCTTTTTAGGGGGGCCATTTGCCGATCGATTTGGGAAGAGGAATGTTATCTTATTGTCTTTCTTGGCAGCAGTCCCTCTTGCTATTGCTTTACCTTATGCCGGTCCTATTATTTCTATTATATTGCTTGGATTATTAGGGATTATTATTATGTCCAGTTTCTCTGTTACCGTTGTATATGCACAGGAATTGGTGCCTGGGAAAATTGGTATGATGTCAGGGTTAATCGTTGGTTTAGCATTTGGTATGGGAGCCATTGGTTCGGTAGCACTTGGATCTCTAATCGATTGGGTTGGCTTAACCCCAACAATGATAGCAATCTCTCTTTTCCCGCTTTTAGGGATATTGACCTTTCTACTCCCGAACGACCAAAAGGTGAGGGAATGGTATGCAGACTAAGTAATGCAACTGAAAACTAACTTGAACGAATGAATGTAGGGTGCTTGGCAATCTAAAATCAGCATATTGTTTCCTCAGAAAAATCTCTCAATAGCTATAATTTGTTTCAATGTACCTGTATAGGGAATTAGTACAATGGTATCTTGCAAAGTGGAGGAGAATGATGAAATGTTAGGAAAAAGAATTCGACACACCAAGCGGTATCAGGAAATTATTAATGCGCTTATTCGTAATGGATTTAGTCACGTACTGTTCCGTATTGGTCTGACGGAAAGAGGGGCAGCTAAAGACACACAAACAGCAGCTAATGTTAATTTGCAACATGTTGGTCGAAAGCTTCGTAATACCTTACAAGAGCTTGGACCAACTTTTATCAAGCTTGGTCAAATTGCAAGTTCTCGACATGACGCCCTACCTGAGGAAATCATTATAGAACTTGAAAAGTTGCAGGATGATGTACAGTTTTTTTCATTTGATAAGGTCCAACGAATTGTAGAGGAAGAACTTGGGGATTCGATGGACCACCTGTTTCAGTATGTACATGAGGAACCACTGGCAACTGCTTCTATTGGCCAAATACATGTGGGGAAATTACATAACGGAAAAGATGTAGCTATCAAAGTACAACGCCCTGATATTGAACATCGAATGGAGACAGACTTAGAAATTGTTCAAGGACTTGGCCGATTATTGGAAGAAAGAACAAGTTGGGCACGGAGATACCGAATCCTGGACATCATTGAAGAGTTTTCAGACTCCTTGCGCAATGAATTAAGTTATATCAGGGAAGGGCGGAATAATGAACGAATTGCCAAACAGTTCACTAATGATCCAACCGTTTATATTCCGAAAATATATTGGGAATTTACCAGTGAGAAAGTATTGACGATGGAGTTAGTAAAAGGAATAAAAGTAACAAAATGTGATGAAATAGATAAGCAAGGCTATGATCGCAAACAAATTGCAAAACGTCTCGTTGATGCAATGCTCCAACAAATTGTAGACCATGGATTTTTTCATGGTGATCCTCACGCGGGGAATATTTATGTTCTGCCAGGAAATACCGTAGCCTTTCTGGATTTTGGCATGGCAAGACGAATTAGTGAAGAATTAAATTACCATTTCGCTTCCATCATAATCCATTTACAGGATGGAAATTCAGATGCCATTATTAAAACTTTTTCATCTATGGACATAATGCATGAAGATACAGATGTAAAACGTTTGAAACGTGATTTAGATGATCTTCAGTTAAAATATGAAGAGACATTGGCAAATCAAAGTAGCTTGGGTAAAATTATTCTGGAAATATTTACGATTGCTTATCATCATAAAGTTGCTATTCCAGCTGAAATTTCCATCCTTAGCAAGGTGATTCTCATTCTGGAGGGAGTAATTAATCGACTTGATTCTGATTTCAGTATTATGAAAGCAGTTGAACCATATGCGAAAAAACTGATAAGAAGGCGTTACCATCCGAAGAATTTAATGGGAAGATCTATTAAGGAACTGATGGAAAGTGCTGATATTTTAACGAACTTACCCAAAGACATGAAAGAAATTATGTCTGTTATAAAAAAAGGTAAAGTAAAGCTTGATATAAATGTCAGTCAATTGGAATCAGTGATGCATCGTCTGGATCGCATTATTAATCGCCTTTCCTTTAGTATTATATTGCTGTCATTTAGCATCTTAATGGCAGGCCTTATTATTGGAGCGGCCATCACTGGCCAGACGACAATGCTCTGGGATTTGCCAATTATCGAAATTGGAACCGTTATTGCAGTGTTATTGTTTATTTTAATGATCTATACTATTATAAAATCTGGACGAATGTAAAAGTGGTTCTATCAAACGATAGAGCCACTTTCTCATATGAGGGAAAAAGCTACTGAGCGTATCAATTACATACTTGTGAGAATAGCTAATACTGGTGAGATAGCTACCAGTTTAATGTAAGTAAGGGGCAAGTTGTTGTAACTTATCTTCTGGTAAAGCTTGTTCTATCATAGGGAAAATTTCGCGCTCTTCTCTTCGGATGTGTTCCTCCAGTAAGTGTCCGAGTTCATGCATCTCAGATATCTTCATTGAATGCTGCAAAAGGAGATCCATATTTGCTCGGATTTTTTCATGCTCCTCAAGCATGAGTTGGATGAGAGGGTGGTCTAAGTCGCCCGCTTCAGCAAAAGCGGGAAGAAGAAATTCTTCCTCTTCTTTAAAGTGGCGAAGTCCATCCGGCTTCCAGAATTGATCCGCATCCTGGATAATTTGATCGACAGTCCATCTGCTTTCTTTCGTTCCGGCTCGCTTCAGTTTTAATGCTAGATGTAGACCAATCATATGATGTCGAGATAGCGGTTTTAATACCTCATGACGTTTTATGCCCTTTTTTGACAACGTTTATTCCACCTTTCATCTTAATCGATCTTCTATATTTATTATAGCATGGTGGATATAAAAAACAGGAGCAACGGCAAATCGTTGCTCCATAAGGATTATCCATACTCAACCTTTTAATCTAAGAAGATGTTTTCTCATCCTCGTATTCAATGGTAGTTCCATCTTTTAAAGTTAATTGTACTTCAAAATCTAAGTACTCTTTATCCAAGTCAAACGTCTCTAAAATTTCTTTAATAGCTTGATCTTTATTTGTATCTTTATTAATAGTTAATTTTGTAACATTTGGGTAAAGCTGATCAAATGCTGCCTTACCATTCATATTGTTCTCTTCCAATTCATTATTTAATTGGGCAGTGAGCTGCTTATTATCATACTCTATTTCTGCCTCATATTCTTTGTTATCCGGATAATTAACTTCAAGTTCAAATTCATTGTAATCTATGTCCTCTAATTTTTTGTTAATATCCTCCTCATTGGGATCAATAGAAGACTGTTGGTCATTATTATCTGCTTCTGTATCTTGATTATCCTCGTTTTCCATGTCTTCTGTTTGATTACTTTGCTCTTCGGAACCAGTTGTGTTACTTTCCCCATCCGCATTTTCGTTTTCTGACTGGCCACAAGCTGTTATAAATAATGCTGTAATAAAAAGAATGGAAATCATTATAAATCGTTTGATAATACCCCTCCTCAAAATTGTGTTAGTGAGCATTTCCCATGAGAAAGGGCTGTTAAACCAGAAAGATCGGCAATGCTACACTATACAAGAACAGATTTAATGATAGAGTTACAAACTGTTATCTAATACAAACAAATCTTACAGAGTTGGAATAAAGTGCGAACTAACTAAAAATATAGAGGCTGCGTAAATCACCGCTACGGGGAAATATTCCGCTTTCCGCGGGCGGCCTGCGAGCCTCCTCGAACTCCACTAACGTTCCGTTCTGTGGGGTCTCGCTAGTCTCGCTTTTCCCGCAGGAGTCTTCATATTTCCCCTTCGCTATAGACTGTATTCTAACTCTCTAAAATAAAAGAACAATACCAATTGATTGGAATGGAAGATGGCAATCTAAGAACGCCACCTCCTATGGCAACGATTGCATGACCAACGTCCTGTTGGCCCACGACTCCTGCCGGGCGGCAAAGAAGACACTGCGAGGTAACGAGCAGATGTCGCACTTGTACCCGGAGGTGTGAAAGCGTTCATCTGCAATGGAAATCAATGGCGGTTGATGATCATCAAAACGTATTAAGATATATTTTAGTAGTGTACCTTTTAGAAACAGTAATTTACAATACTTATAGTTACTTCGAAGTTTATCTATAATCCGAATTACTTAAAAAATAAATACGTTCAGCAAAAAATATAGAAAAGCTGCCCCATTTCGAACAAAGGGCAGCTTTCTCTTTATAATATTTTTAGCTCTTTCGGGAAGGAGGTTAGAACCTTTCTTTGACCATTCTCATTAATAAACACTTCATCTTCAATTCTTACTCCACCAAGTTCCGGCAGATAGATGCCTGGTTCAATTGTGAAAAAGAGGCCGGCTTCTGCAATTTCTTCATTATTACTATGAATGGAAGGTTCTTCATGTACCTCGATTCCCAAACCATGTCCAACTCGATTATGAAAATAATCTCCATAGCCACTTTCATTAATTACGTTTCTTGCAGCGATATCAAAGTTTTTCAATGGCACTCCAGCTTTTACTGCTTGAATACCTGCTTCGTTGGATTCCAGTACAATATTATAGATTTCTTTTTGTTTGTCTGATGCCTCTCCAATCACAAACGTTCTCGTGATATCAGAACAATATCCTTTTGGTGTAATTACTCCAAAATCAATTAGGAGGAAGTCACCATTTTTGAACTCCCGATCTCCTGGAACACCATGTGGAAGGGCAGACTTTTCACCAGCTAATACAATGGTAGAAAAGGAAGGGCCAGAAGCTCCAAATTTTTTCATAAGAAACTCGAGTTCAGCTGCAAGTTCAGCTTCTGTCATGCCAATCTTTACTTTCTTAATTCCTTCTTCAAGAACTTTTTCAATAATATCTACAGCTTCCTGAAGGTAGTTGATTTCTTCTCTGGATTTTTTCAGGCGCTGATGATTAATATTTGACTGTATGTCCTCATAGGAAGCTTTAGGGAAAACACCTTGTAACTTTTGGTGACGTAACATGGTGACATGTTTCATTTCTACACCAATTTTGTCGGTATTTTCACCGAGTTCACTTTTCAGTACAACAAAGGGATCTTGCTCATCAGAAATAGGAATACTGTTTTTAATTACTGAACCCTGGTCAGCCATTTCTTTATCTAGTGCTGGCACAAAAAGCTTTAAGTCCTGTGTACGATTATCAACAACAAAGGCCATGAAACGCTCATGAGGGTCCGAGTTAAACCCAGTGTAATAAAACACATTGGATGGGTCGGTGATTAAAGCAATGTCAATATTTTTTTCTGTTAAACTGTTTTTTAGTTGGTTGATTCTTTCTTGGTAGTCGATAGTCATAATAAATCCTCCATGCATCATTACGTCTGATGCCTATTTTAATTGATTAACTCTTTACCTACATCATTGCCTGCACGTTAAAAGGAAAAAGAGCATCCAAGTAAATGATAACACCTTTTTTCTTCTCTTTCACGTTGGGCAAATGTATAACTTATTATAATAAAATATTATCTTAAGCTATGTCCCTTTCTTTTACTGTTTAACCTTTTTTATAAAATAATCCTTTTCTCAATTCAAAAAGTAGTTGCGATCTACCGAAAAGCACTCAAAATGGACTTCCCTTTATAAACCTTCTAAAATAGACAGTATTATGAGAGATGGGGAGACGTTATTATGAGTATCGCAGAGCAAAAACTTGGTTCTCAAGGTGTCGTCAGAAGTTTCTTTCAGTATTTTATTCCTACACTCTTGGGAATGATGCTTATGTCGGTCAACATTGTGGTTGATGGCATTTTTGTCGGAAACGGTATTGGTTCTGTTGCACTTGCAAGTATTAACGTTGCTGTACCAGTGTGGTCAGTCATTATATCAATCTCTTTGTTAATCGGCATTGGCGGAGGTACGTTATACTCTATGGCTACGGGTGCCGGTAAGAGCGAAGAAGCGAAGCAAATATTCACAACTTCCATGCTCTTAATTACGATTAGCATCAGTATCATTGGGGGCGTGAGTTATTTAGCTTCAGAGCAATTGGCTAATTTATCCGAAAATAGGCGAGAATACTCCCATCCTCAAGGAACGTGAAGGGCGCAGCCCAGTGAGTAGGTGGGAGATGAATCGCCTTCGGACAAGGGGCAGCGTATGCTGCCTCAATTGTTCGACATCTCCTACCAACCAATAAGATAGTGTAGTATAATGGGAACATATATTCTTATTAGGGAGGTGGGCGCTGTACATAAAGCGTATAAATTCCGTATCTTTCCGAATCATCAACAGGAGGTATTGATTGCCAAAACACTTGGCTGTAGTCGATTTGTGTTCAACCATTTCCTTGAGGAATGGAACACAACCTATGAAAAAACGGGTACAGGCCTTACCTATAGCCTTTGTTCCAAAGCACTTACCGTCCTAAAGAAAGAATCCATCTGGCTGAAGGAAGTGGATTCCATTTCCCTGCAATCCGCATTGAAGAACCTAGCGGATGCTTATGATCGCTTCTTCCGTAAACAGAATGACCGGCCACGCTTTAAATCGAAAAACAATCCAGTCCAGTCCTATGTCACCCGGCATACAAACGGTAATATTGCGATTGTTGGCAACCATGTGAAGCTCCCGAAACTTGGACTTGTCCGTTTTGCAAAAAGCCGTGAAGTTGAAGGCCGTATCTTAAATGCGACCGTTCGCCGCAACCCTTCCGGTAAATACTTTGTCTCCATTCTGGTGGAAACGAATGTGTCGGAACTGCCGAAAACAGGATCTGCGGTCGGCATCGATGTTGGGCTGAAGGAATTTGCCGTTCTTTCAGACGGAACCCGTCATGAAAATCCACGGCATGTACGCAAACTGGAGAAGAAGCTGGCCAAGGCACAACGGATCCTGTCCAGAAGACGTAAAGGTGCTCTCCGCCGCAAATGCAAACTTGCAGAGGCTCACAATTACCAGAAACAGCGCCGAAAAGTCGCCCGCCTGCACGAGCAAATCATGAATAAACGCAACGATTACCTGCATAAACTCTCCACCGAAATTGTCAAAAACCACGACATCATCGGAATTGAGGATTTGCAGGTGAAAGATATGCTGCAAAATAGACAGCTTTCAAAGGTAATCAGTGAAGCAAGCTGGTCGACTTTTCGTACGATGCTGGAATACAAGGCCGAATGGTACGGAAAGCAGGTTGTCGTTGTTTCAAAGACATTCCCAAGCAGCCAATTATGCTCCAACTGTGGTCATCAGCATAAGGACATCAAAAACCTTGCCTTGCGTAAATGGGACTGTCCTTCTTGCCAAACGCATCATGACCGGGACTTGAACGCGGCACTCCGCCTCTTAACCGCAGGAACTGTGGAGATCGCCTAATCAAGTAGAGACCGTTGGGTTTCTGTACTTAGGAATCCCCCACTTCAATTTGACCGCGAGGTTAAATAAGTGGCGGGTAGTTCAACGTCTGTTATCATCGCCTGGGAAAACGTTGTTAGTATTTTTCTCCGTAATGATGGAGCTCCAAAGCTGGCGATGGCTGGACTTATTGTGTCCGCTGTACTAAATATTGTCCTGAATTATTGGATGATATTTATTTTGGATTGGGAAGTAAAAGGGGCAGCATTAGCAACAGTGCTAGCAACAGTTGCTGGTTTATTCGTTTATTTGCTGCATTTTTTCAATAAAGATGCAGGTTTGCGATTTACCAGAATACGTTTCAGAAAATCGCTCATTCGTCCGATCTCCAAGCTCGGATTTCCAAACTTTCTTTCTGAGGCAGGTACGGGCGTGTTTGTAATGGGATATAATCTTGGAATGGCCTATTACGCTGGTACGACTGGACTCGCCGCATTTTCTGTGATCAATTATTTGCATACCTTTATGTTTTTGGCCTTTATTGGAATAGGGTCTTCCATTCAACCAATGATCAGTTATTACTATGGGGCAAAAAAATACAATGCCATTAAAGAAACAGTAAAAATTGCAGAAATAACTGGATTTGGGCTTGGTATTGTGTTTATTCTTATCGGTTATGTAGGCTCGGATTTCCTTGTTTCTATATTCGGCGTAGCAACAGAGGAAATACGCCAGCTCGCGATAAGTGGAATAAAGCTTTTCTTTATAGGTTATCTTTTTATGGGGACAAATTTCATTTATATGACCTATTATCAATCCATCGGTTATGTAAGACCTTCCATTTGGATTACATTGTTCAGAGGATTTATTCTATTAATTGCCTCATTGCTCATTCTGCCAGCTTGGTTAGGCACGATGGGAATTTGGTTAGCATTGCCAATATCAGAAGGCTTAGTTGCAATTATTCTGTTGATTTATGCCAGGAAAGAAGTAATGAAACGAAAGTGGAATCAGGGAGCTCAGTACTAATGTATTGGGCTTCTGTCAAAACGTAAATAACCATCTCTGAGAAAATAAATTAAAAAACGATTGGCTAAACGGACAGGATGTCAGCCAATCGTTTTTCTTTTGGATGAGGAAAGAATATTTAATTCTTCTCTATATTTGGCAATCGTGCGACGTGATATTGTGATGCCATTCTCTTTCTTAAAATGATCGGCTAGCTTTTGATCAGAAAGGGGCTTTTTCCTGTCTTCTTGTTGTATTAATTGCTTTAAGCGGAGTTTTATCTGAGTCGCAGATACCTCAGTCCCATTATTGCCACCAATTTTTGCGGTGAAAAGCTTTCTCATTTCAAAGCAACCCAGCGGTGTACGAATTACTTTATTGCTTGTTGCCCGACTAATAGTTGATTCATGCATTCCTATTTGGTCAGCAATCTCTTTTAAGGTCATTGGCTTTAAGTGAGTAAAACCTTTCTCAAGAAAAAGCTGCTGCCTTTCCACAATAGCCTTTGTAATATTTATAATGGTAGTCTTCCGTTGCTCTATGCTTTTTATCAACCATTTGTACTTATGGTAATTATCTCTTATATAAGCTCCTGCTTTTGAATGGGTTTGCTTCAAGTGAAGGTAACCTTCATTCACTCTCAGGTTTGGCATAAATGGGTCATGAAAAATAATTGTATATTCGCCATTCACTTTCTCTATAGAGACATCCGGATAAAGTACTTGTGTATCTGAAGCCATGGTTGCGGAATAGGGCCTGGGGTGAAGGGAAGTTATTGAACTAACTAACTCACTTAATTCTTCATTAGAGATTTGAAGCAGTTTACCTAGTTCTTGCCACTTTCTATCAGCTAAAAGGTCAAGGTATTCTGCAATGACAAGCGTAAGCAATGGTTTATCCGGATAATAGTGTTTGGCCTGAATAGTTAGGCATTCCTTCAGGTTTCGGGCCCCAACGCCTATCGGTTCCAGTTGCTGCAATTTATCTATCACCCTCGCCACTTTATCTGTCGAGATAGAAAGATCTTCAGCTATATTTCTATCTTGTATAGGTATGTAACCATGATCATCCAAATTAAGAATGATATATTTCATTATTTTTTGTTCTTGTTCCGTAATGGATAGGTAATTTACTTGTTCAAGTAAGTCCTCACACCGATTGGGGCTTTTGCTGGCAATAGATGCCAAAGGATTAAAATTGTTGTCTTGTGAATTCCTTGTCCTTGAAGCAGCATAGCCTTTTTCATAATAATCATCTGTGTAAAGCGTTGGTTCTTCCAACTCAATTAATGGATTTTCCGTAGCCTGTTCCTGAATATAATGCGATAATTCTAACGCTGAGTATTGTAAGAGGGCAATTGATTGCCTAAGCTCTGTTGTCATAACTAAGTTCATTGATTGTTTTTGAAAAAGACCTAGTTCCATCATTAACCCTCCCAAGTATCAAGATAAGTATGCGCTTACATAGTTATTGAAAATAATATGTATATCATTCTATTATTATACTAAACAATTTTATCTTTTTTGTATAGGGGGATATAAGGGAGGAAGGCTAGGTTTTATAAAATACAGCTTGCGAGCTGGTATGTTTTTTTATGTCGAAATTCAGGTATAATAGAAATAGCTTGGCAAGAAGGAGGGACAATTATGTTCAAAAAGAAAAAAGCAAAGCACTCTCCAGAATTAGAAGAATTTAACGCTGAGGAAGCGATTAAAGGCAAAAGTTCTTATTTTACGGAACATGCGTTTAAAGATAAATTAGGAAAGTATGCCAAAAAGTTAGGAATTAAAATTTCTTACTATAGTTTATTACTATTTTATGCCTTTAAAAGTCCGGCAACTTCAAAGAAGGATAAGTTAACAATTGCTGGGGCATTGGGTTATTTAATTCTTCCGGTGGACGCAATTCCGGATTTTATCCCTGTAGCAGGTTTAGCAGATGATGCAAGTGTCATTCTTTATGCTGTTTACCGAGTAATCTCAAGTATTGACGATGAGGTGAAAGGACAAGCTGATAGAAAAATGAAGAAGCTTTTTGGAGATCATTACCTGGAGAAGACGGAAGATATCGATACGAAACTAACTCCCAACATCTAAAACGCAAGCCGGAAGTTTATTTTCCGGCTTGCGTTTTGTTGTACTCATTGGAAACCTTAATTTGCAAGTCTTTTGAGCCATTTTTCTTTTGACTCTTTTTTTCCTTAAACACATTTTCCATTATTAAAGAAAGCATGATACCGACTAATAGGCCATTACTAATTAATGGTTGTATTGTGTCAGGTAGTGTTTCAAAATTGTATTCGGGCATTGTCATGATGATGATGCCACAAAAAATAGGTATACCTAACCTATAAACATTCATTGTACTGAATTCTACTTCTTTAAAGAAATTCCATGATGAACCTAATAATTGAAGATAAGCGACAAATAACACAGCACTTCCAACACTTAGTGGAAGTAAGGAAAAGAACTGCCCAATGATGGGAATTAGCCCCATCATTAAAAACATGGCGCCTCCTAAGGCAAAGGGAAGAATTCTATAAATCGATGTCTGTTTGAGAAAACCGATGGATGAAACGTATGGTGCGTATGGAACAAGTCCAAATAAACCTGCAATACCAGTGAAAATTCCTGTGAGGGTAAAAGACGCACGATATTGCCGCTTGGTGGTATGGCGGCCATAGAATTCATCCGTGCCTTTTAGTGCACCAAACGTATTTGCTGTATTTAATAAGCCGGTTAAAACAGCAGTGATAACAATGCCGCTATTCCATGTTGGACTACCTAATGGAAAGATTTCATAACTTCCCGATTGTGTTGAATTTATGCCATTGTTCGGATTAAAAACAATTTCGTATAAAATCCAACCCACGATGATCCCAATTAGCAAACTATAACGACTTATCGGTGCTGGGGCCTTAACCGTTATAATAATAACAATGATAGCAATTAAAATTGATAACAGCGATATAGGCACATTAATATGCCCAGATGGTGTTTGCTGTCCAAAAGGAATCCCTAGCATCCCTTTCATAAAAATCCCAATCAGCTGACAGCCAAATAAAAACATAAACACACCCATTACGGAGGAGTTAAACAATAAAGCTAACCTTGGCCCCCATCCTGCTAAACCAATCAACACAGTCAAACCACCGGATAGGAGAACACCTACTGTTAGACTGCCACCTACTACTTCCATAGAGGCACCTTGTGCAGAAGCAGTTGTGATTACTGTTAAAATTACTCCCCACCACAGCCCTGACTGTCCTTCCATAATGGCGCGTTGATGGCCAAAAAAAGCTTGTAAGATACAGGCAATCCCAGTCACTATAAAGGAAAGCTGAATCAATGGAACGGTTTCTTCCTGTGAAAGGGCAAACGCGGCACCAATTGTTATAGGGATAACGATAATATTTGAAAAGATAAAGAACAACCATTGGATCCCTGCAAACCAATTAGAAGGGAGGCGTAACTCCTTCATTATCTTTCACCCACTCACTGGTTAATAATTGAAAATTACCTCTATTCCGTGTAAATAATACTATTACTTTATCAGATTGATCATGGAAAATCATCCTTATTTAATCAGATTGTGATAAATAGTAACGGAATCCTAGAAAGCGGTTTAAAATTAAATCTTTCTACTTATAAAAGTTTAGTAACAAACTCTTGTTTTATTACTAGCTTTTGTTGTTATTAGCTTCACTAACGGGTTCTACGTTAAACTTATAGAGAAGTTAATAGAAGGAGAGAACGGAATGCAAAAACAAATATTGAAAAACGACTGGTCTGATTTACTGGCAGAAGAGTTTGAGAAAGACTACTATATTACATTGCGAGAATTCTTAAAAGTTGAATACAATAATAATATTGTTTACCCACCAATGGATGATATCTTTAACGCATTACATCTGACTCCATTTAAAGATGTGAAGGTCGTCATCTTGGGGCAGGATCCTTATCATGGCCCCAATCAAGCGCAAGGCCTCAGTTTTTCAGTAAATAAAGATGTAAAAGTACCGCCATCCTTAAAAAATATTTTTCAAGAATTAGAGAATGATATTGGATGTACAAGACCTGATCATGGAGATTTAACAAAGTGGGCAAGGCAGGGGGTATTGCTTCTAAATACCGTCCTGACTGTGAAAAAAGGAGAGCCGCACTCCCATCGCAATAAAGGTTGGGAAACATTTACTAACCGAGTTATTGAAGTTCTTAACAAAAAGGACCATCCAATCGTTTATATCCTTTGGGGAAGGGCAGCGCAAAGTAAAGAAGAGATAATTAACGTTAAGAAACACTCTATTATTAAATCTCCCCATCCGAGTCCCTTTTCTGCAAGACGCGGTTTTTTCGGCAGCAAGCCCTTTTCACGTACAAACCAACACTTGAAAAAATTAGGACAAACCGAAGTGGATTGGTGTATAGACGAAAGATAAGCGATCTTGCTTAAAGCTATAAAGGCAACGGCTTAAGCTAATAAATATTATGAGTGGAAGCATTATGTAGCACATAAACCGATTCATCCATCCACTACATTAGGGAAAAAGCTTAAAAAAAATCCATCTTTGGCATCATTACAAAAATGAGAATTATTGGTTTGGAGTTACTCATAGCTCTATTGATAAAACAATGGGTACCTATCGAAATCACAAAGAAGTAGAAAAAAGTGCTACAGCGAAAAATCTGGAAAAGAGAGTATGATTTACAAAATTATTCTAAAAACTCTTTACTTTTATATAAGATTAACTATATAATAACTCTTAATAATTCAATTTATTTGAATATAGAAAAAACAACCAGGGGGGAATTTTTACATGAAGTTGAAGCAATGGATGATTTTATTAGCAGTAGGTCTATTACTAGGCGTATTAGCAGCATGTTCTGGTGATAAAGCAGAAGAAACATCAGGAGAAAAAGAGACAAGCAGTGAAGTAAACGAGGAAGCGGCCGCAGAAGGTGAAAAAGTTCTTAGCTTTATAAACCCGGAAACCATTCCTTCTATGGATTCCTCGCTTGCAACAGATGAATCATCTTTTATTTACTTAGCAGCAACTACAGAAGGCTTGTACCGCTTGGATGAAAACGCGAAACCGGTAGAAGGAATCGCGAAAAAACATGAAGTTAGTGATGATGGTCTAACATGGACGTTTCATTTAAGGGAAGATGCAAAATGGCAAAATGGAGACCCTGTTACAGCACATGATTTTGTATATGCATGGCAACGTGCAGTTAATCCTGACACAGGATCAGAATATGGGCCTTATATGATGAATGGTGTTATTAAAAATGCAACTGCCATCAGTTCAGGTGAGAAGGCAGTTGAAGAATTAGGTGCAAAAGCAGAAGATGATTATACATTAGTAGTTGAACTTGAAAATCCAACTCCATATTTTGAATCATTGACTACATTTGGTACTTTCTTTCCACTAAATCAAAAATTTGTTGAAGAGCAGGGAGATAAATATGCAACCAGCTCAGATGCATTGCTTGCTAATGGGCCATATAAGATGGCAGATTGGGAAAGCACTAGCAGCTCTTGGACGTTAGAAAAAAACGAAGATTACTGGGATGCGGATTCAGTAAAGATGAATCAGTTAAAATTCGAAGTCGTAAAAGACCCACAAACTGCAGTAGATTTATATGAGTCTGGAGTAGTAGATCGTGTTGATTTGACTTCAGATCTAGTTGACCAATACGCAACGAATGAAGATTATGTGATTTCACCAGATACCTTTGTATACTTTATGAAGTATAATCAAACTACCAATGAAGCGTTAGCAAATAAGAATATTAGAAATGCAATGAACAGAGCCTTCGATAAGCAAGCATTAGTAGATCAAATCTTAAACAATGGCTCGATTGTAGCAAACGGACTAATTCCAGTAGACTTTACTCCAATGCCTGAATCTGGTGAAGATTTCAGGGAAGTGAGTGGCGATCTTAGCACATATAATGTAGAAGAAGCTAAAGAGCTATGGAAAAAAGGATTAGAGGAGCTTGGTACCGATTCAGTTGAATTGGAATTATTAACAGATGATGATGAGACAACCAAAACAATGGTACAATACCTTGCAAACCAGTTGTCTACAAATCTTGAAGGTTTAACAATTAATCTAAAACAAGTACCTAAGGAACAACGTCTGGATCTTAACGACAATATGGATTATGAGTTACAGGTTTCTCGCTGGGGTCCCGATTTCTTAGATCCATTTACTTTCATGAATCTATGGACAACAGAAAGCGGAAATAATAAGATGGGTTATTCTAACTCTAAATATGATCAGCTAGTTGGCGATACAGCAACAAAGCTAGCTACAGACAATCCGGCACGTTATGAGAATTTCCTTGAAGCAGAAAAGATTCTCTTTGAAGATGCAGCTATAGCTCCACTATATCAAGCATCTCGTGCTCAATTAGTTTCACCAAAAGTAAAAGGTGTCCATGTAAATCCATTTGGAGCAACATATGAATACAAATGGGCAGACGTAGGAGCAGAATAACTTTTTCATGATAACTAGAATCATAGCTGGTATTACCTTTAACATAGGGAAACTATCAGCTATGATTTTTTGCGTTTTCTACATGTGTGGAGTTTTAAAGTAAGTCGTAAAATATATAAACTCCGACGTAACTTGGTAGTAGTTTATCTCATTTTAAGAAGGTGAATGGACCCATTGATTTCCACTGCAGGGGGACGCTTTCCGCCGGCAAGGCTTCAGCCGCTCCTCCGCTACGCTCCGTCCAGGGTCTTCAGCTCTTGCTATTCCGGCAGGAGTCGCCCCCTTCCGCTCCAATCAATTGGTATGTGCTATTGATTAATTTGAGGTATTTAAGAATTGAATAAGTGGCTCTTATCTGAAATAGCTTTGAGATCTACACCTTAGCGAAGGGGAAATATGGAGACTCCTGCGGGAAAAGCGAGACTAGCGAGACCCCACAGAACGGAACGTTAGTGAAGTTCGAGGAGGCTCGCAGGCCGCCCGCGGAAAGCGGAATATTTCCCCGTAGCGGTGATTTACGCAGTCTCTATATTCTTAGTTAGGTCGCAGTTTCCTCCAACTACGCAAGAATTGAAGTTTGCTAGTAAGCAATTGATTATGTAAATTCTGTCAAAAATAGGAGTATTCTAAACTGAAAGAGTAGTGTATAATAGAAAGAGCTTTGGAGAAATACATATAATAATGGAGAGAGTAAACATGGATCAGAAAAGAACGAGTAAGAAAAAAAAGAAAAAAAGTTTATGGCTTAAAGTTTCTATAGCAGTAATTCTATTACTAGTATTAAGTATCGGAGGTTACGCCTATTCGATATACCATAATGCTAAAACCACATTAAATGATAAAATGCACGAACCTGTTAAAGCAATTGATACTAAGAAGACAAAGGTCAAAATTAAAGATGCAGAAGTATTAAATATACTCCTGTTAGGTGTAGATGAGCGTGAAAATGACAAAGGTCGTTCGGATGCCATGATGGTTTTAACCTTGGATCCTAAAAATGATAAAATGCAGCTCGTAAGTATTCCGCGCGATACAAGAACAGAGATCGTAGGTAAAGGAATTGAAGATAAAATTAATCACGCCTATGCATTTGGAGGCAGTGATATGTCAGTTGCAACCGTGGAGAATTTCCTGGATATTGATCTGGATTACTATGTGAGAATGAATATGGAAGGATTGGAAGAAGTAGTTAACCAACTTGGTTCCATCACCGTATACAATGATATCGCATGGGATGACGGGAAGTACGAATTTGGTTTTGGCCCCACCGAAATGGATGGAGATAAAACGATGCACTTTGTTCGTATGAGAAAACAGGATCCAGATGGTGACTTTGGCAGAACAAAGCGACAACGTCAAGTAATCCAAGGGATTGTAAATAAAGGAGCATCTGTAAGCTCTGTTACGAAAATCAATGGAATGATTGATGTGCTTGGTAATAATATGGCAACAAATCTGGACTTTGATGACATGAAAAACATGCTCTCCCAGTATAAAAGTACTCGAAAAAACTTCACTGACTATCAGATGAAGGGAACTGGCACAAAGATGGATGGCATTTATTATCTAATTGTTGCTGATGAAGAAGTGGAGAAAGTGCATGGAATGATAACAGGTGTGGAATCGGGAATTTAACACGCATAATTAAAGAAAAGGGGACACTTCTTTGTTAATCTGGAAAGTGTTCCTTTTTTACATTAAATCTGCCAGTTTTTCATTGGTAAGGGAGACAAAACATGGAGATGGACCAAATAAAAAAATTCATGGAAGTTAATCAACAAAGAATTCTGGAGGATATAAAACTACTCGTAGAAAGTGATTCACCCTCCATAAATAAAGAATTAACAGATATATGCAAAGCAAATATTCAACTATTATTTCAGCGATATTTCGGCTATAAGGCAACAGTAATCAAAGAGAAAAAATACGGAGATCATTTGCGGTTTGAATTTGGTGAGGGAGAGGAAACGCTCCTCCTATTATCCCATTTTGATACCGTTTGGGACAAGGGAGATCTTCGGTATAAAGTAAAAGGGGACAAAGTATACGGACCTGGAATCCTGGATATGAAGGCTGGATTGGTTCAAGCAATTTGGGCTTTGAAAGCTTGTAAGGATTTAGGTCTCTCCCTAAATAAAAAAATAGTATTTCTATGTACAAGTGATGAAGAACTAGGAAGTCCTACATCAAAGCCGATAATTGAGAAAGAAGCCTTAAACAGTAAGGTTGTTTTAGTAACGGAACCACCAGTAGCAGAAACTGGTGCATTAAAAACAGCACGCAAAGGCTCTTCTCGCTATATAATCGATATAAAAGGCAAAGCAGCGCATGCTGGAAATCATCACAGAGATGGCAGGAGTGCAAAAAGAAGCTGCACATCTAATCATTCTTTTAGAAGAATTAACAAACTATGCTTCGGGAACCACAGTAAATGTAGGAACTGTTAGGGGTGGGGGTAAGTTGAACGTTGTGCCGGATTCTGCTACCCTTGGAGTAAATGTACGGGTAAAGACATTGAAGGAGCAAAAGAGAATGGACCAACTCATCCGCCATCTTCAGCCCAGAACAGAGGGAGTAACTTTGAAAGTAAAGGGAAAAATGAACCGCCCGCCAATGGTTAGGAGCAAAAGGACAGGGAAGCTTTTTAAAGTAGCAAAGCATATTGCTAAAGATCTTAATTTTGAGTTGGAAGAGGCATCGGTTGGAGGGGGAAGTGATGGTAATTTTACTGCGAACTTAGGAGTTCCCACCCTTGACGGCCTTGGTGCTGTCGGAGAAGGAATTCATGCAAAAAATGAACATATTTTGGCAAGTGAAATTCCAGAGCGTACTACCCTTCTTTGTAAGTTAATTATTACATTATAATTATATAAGCTAACATGGAAAAAAGCGTCAAATCATATTGATTTGACGCTTTTTCGTACGATTACTTCTGTGGAGACAACGGCCTGTTTGGCAATTTCCCTTCCTTCAATTCTTTCTAACAAGAGATTAACCGCCGTTTCTCCCATTAGTTCGGTAAATACACGTATTGTACTCAATGGGGGATAAAGATGCTTAGAAACACTAATGTCGTTTATTCCCATAATACTTACTCTCTCTGGAATGGAAATTCCCGCCTCATGTAAGGCGCGCATGCAGCCGATTGCCATGACATCACTACTAACTGCAAACGCTGTGGGTAGCCTGTCGCTAAGTTCCTCAATTGCTTTTTTCATTAGGCGATAACCCTCATCCACTGAAAAGGAACCAACGTATACTGATTCATTGTTGTAAAAACCCTTTTCCGTTAAGTATTCCTTGAAAGCTTTCTCTCTTATATGTTCTTTTCCGCCAATAAACCCAATAGATGTATGGTTGTTTTCGATAAAATGGTCAATAATTTTTCGTATGGCTCGATCAAAATTAATAATTACAGAATCGTATATATCTTCATTCGGAGACTGATCCACGAAGACAAGCGCAGGGCATATCGCTTTGAGCTTCTTTACTTGCTTGGAATTAAACTTGCCGATAGCAATTAATCCTTTAATTTGATCAGGATTTATATCATCAATCGTATCGAAGAAATACATTTCCGGAGACAATTGAAGCTCTTTGCATCGCTGTTCAACCCCAAGCCGAATGGATAGATAGTAAAGGTCGTTCAACTCTTCTGATTCTGTATACCAATGAACAATTGCTATCTTTTCCCCTATGTGTTTCTTAACAGAATGTTTTTTATAGGAAAGGGCTTCGGCAGCTTCAAAAATACGTCTTTTTGTTTCGTCTGCAACAGAAAGAGAAGCGTCATAATTCAACACTCGTGAGACGGTTGCGGGTGAAACTTTTGCTTTTGTCGCGATATCTTTAATGGTTGCCACATGATCACCTATTTCACTCGTTCAAGTTTCTTCTATTTATTTTATCATACTTACTCCGTCACACTGTATTGTTTTGATAAATTATTATAGAAAGTATCCAGTTCGATGGACGTGCCATGGCTTAAACGTGATTCTTCAGCGGCGAATGCCATTAAATGGCTGCTTAACGAATTACTTGCAGAGGAAACACTTTTACTTCTATCACTTTGCTGAATGTCGATTAAGAAGTCACGCATGATGCCTAAATCTCCGCCACCATGTCCGCCAGTTGGCGGATCAAATTTAATGATTGTTTCATGCTTTGTAAGGAAGTCATAATAGGATATTTGATTTTCTGTCATATTTCCACGCAACTCCCCTTTGGTACCCATGATCTGAACAGTTCTTGTCTGCTCACGTGTGAATCCACACATACTGAACGTTGCTGTAGCTCCATCTTCAAATTCCATATTTACAACCTGGTGATCAACAACATCGTTATCAAGCTGATAGACACATTTTCCATAATCAGTTTCGTATAAAGCTTTAATAATGCCTTCGTTTGATGTGTCTTCAGTGAACTTTCTTGCCCATCCTCTACCTTCGCCAAGATAATAATTCCCTGCATGAAATGGGCAGGATTGAGCTGCTGGACATCCATCAAGACAGCGTTTTGGTGCTCCAGTGGGCATGTTTTCTTTGCGGAAGTGCATGAGCGATCCATAAGAGCTAACTCGTTCGCACTTTTTGTTCATAACATAACGAATGATATCCATGTCGTGACAGGATTTCTGTAAAATCATCGGACTTGAGTCTTCTTTCTTTTTCCAGTTTCCGCGAACAAAGCTGTGTGACATGTGCATAACTTCAACATTTTCATTTAATTGAATGGATGCCACATCACCAATTTTACCTTCTTCAATAACTTTTTTTATTGTTGACCAAAAGTCTGTATAACGAAGTACATGGCAAATTGTTAGTTGTCTATTATACTTTTCTGCCTGTTGCTCCATTGCGATGCATTCTTTGGGGTCTGGTGACATTGGCTTTTCTAATAGGACATGATATCCAAGCTCCAATGCTTTCATTGTAGGCCCAAAGTGTTCTCTATCCATTGTGCAAATGATGGCTATATCTGCTGTTTTCTCTGTTGCAAGCAAGTCCTCCCAGGAATGAAAGCAGTCCTCTGTAGACAAGTTATGCTCTTGTTTCATCTTATCTCTTCTTAATTCGTTTGGTTCGGCAACCCCAATAATGTTAAGCTCATGTGGATTTTTTAAAGCGTAAGGCGCATAGGCTCTAGCTCCACGATCTCCTGCGCCAATTAAAATGGCTGTTGTAGGTTTCATATTTAAATCCCCTTTTATTTACTGAAAAATTTACTTCCTAATTTATAAAAATAAACTTTTACTTGTACTATATTATTACTAATAATAGTTTAAAATAAAGCTAATTACAATAAAAATAATCAATAAATTAAATTTTTTAAAAATAATGCATTATAAATAAAGAACGTGTATAATCCTAACCAATTATAATTTATTTAGTAAAATATTTACTGGAGGGATATCATGCTACGTTTATTAAAAAGTTTTTTATTTTTAATCGTTTTATGTGGCTTATTTGTTTTGGTTACAGCATGTAACAATAGCGCTACCGAATCTTCAACAGATGATGGAAAGGTTAGTAATGTTGATGAACAGATAGTACACTTAACTAAAAGTGAACAAATTACAACAATGGATCTAACTTTGGCAAATGATCAAGTTTCCAACCAATTTTTATCAATGACAACAGAAGGGTTATTCCGTTTAGATGAAAAGGGAGAAAAGGTACCAGGTATTGCAACACAAAGTGAAGTTAGTGACGATGGTCTGAAATGGACGTTCCACCTTCGTGATAATGCCGAATGGGAAAATGGGGATCCTGTCACTGCACATGATTTTGTCTATGCATGGCAAAGGGCTATTAATCCGGATACAGGTTCAGAGTATGGACCATATTTAATGAATGGCGTAGTGAAGAATGCAAAAGCGATAAGTGAAGGTAAGAAAGAAGTGAGCGATTTAGGTATCGAAGCAAAGGATGATCATACATTAGTAGCTACTCTCGAAAAGCCAATTCCGTACTTTGAATCATTAATTTCATTTGGGATATTTAACTGGCCTTTAAATGAAGAGTTTGTTGAAAAATCAGGGGACAATTACGGGACGAGTAGCGAATACCTTCTTTCTAATGGCCCGTATAAACTGACGGAATGGGAAAGTACTTCAGATTCATGGAAGCTGGAGAAAAATGCTTCCTATTGGGATGCAGAAGAAGTTTCAATAGAAGAATTTAATTATAATGTGGCAAAAGATAATCAATTAATCGTTGATTTATATGAAAAGGGAGAAATTGACCGGGCTGAGTTGTCTTCGGATTTAGTAGATCAGTTTCAATCAAGGGATGATTTTGTAACTACTCCTGAAGCAAGTGTTTTTTACTTGAAAATGAACCAGGAACGAACAAAAGCTTTGGGTAACAGTAATATTCGAAAAGCAATTAGCAGAGCTTTTGATAAGGAAGCGCTTGTTGATAACATTTTAAATAACGGTTCAATCGCAGCGAATGGGCTTGTGCCTAAAAAGTTTTCAGCACATCCAGAGAATGGAAAGGATTTTCGGGATATAAACGGGGATTTAGTTACGTACGATGCTGAAGAAGCTAGCGAGTTATGGAAAAAAGGCTTGGAAGAGATAGGGAGGGATTCCGTTGAATTGGAATACCTATCAGGCGATAGTGGTGATTCGAAGTTTATAAGTGAGTATATGGCAAACCAGCTAGAGAAGAATCTACCTGGACTGTCTATAACAATTAAGAGAGTGCCCCTTGAGCAGTTGACTACTCTGGATAAGAGCATGGATTATGATTTGCAGTTCACAGGGTGGGCGCCTGATTATCAAGATCCATTTACTTTTCTAGGTATGTGGATCACAGATGAGAACACGAATAAGATGGGTTATTCTGTTGAAAAATACGATGAAATACTTGCAAGAACTCAAAGCGAACTTGCAACAAAGCCTGTAGAGAGATATGAAGCTTTACTTGAAGCGGAAAAAATTCTTCTCAATACAGCCGCTATTGCACCAGTCTATCAAACTGCCTCAGCTAAGTTAGTATCACCTAAGTTGAATGGAGTTATAACAAATGCTGTAGGTCCGGAATATGAGTACAAGTGGGCTGAGGTTGAAGATCTTGATTTGCCTGCACCCGCTGTAGGTAATTGGGCTAACGAGGAAGATGATACAAAAGCAGGCTTAAATCCTGTCACCTCTGAAGGAATTGTGCCAAAATGGAGATTGAAACGTGCTCAAGCTGCCTATTATGCCTTAATTACCCATATTGATCATCAAATTGGCCGTTTTTTAATAGCGATGCAAGAATATGGAGTATACGATAACACCATTATTTTATTCGTATCTGATCATGGAGAGCTATTGGGAGATCATAATTTATATAGAAAGACGCTTCCATATGAGGGGAGTGCAAAAGTACCTTTTATTCTAGCAGATCCAGGCAATAGTTTAGGTCTGAATAAAAATATACAAATTGATCAAGTTGCCGAGTTAAGAGATATCATGCCGACTCTGTTAGATATAGCAGATATTGAAGTTCCCTCAAGTGTTGAAGGAAATAGTTTGCTATCCTTATGGAAAAATGAACATAACAATTGGCGGGATTACATCCATGGGGAGCATGAACATGGAATAAAAAGTTATCATTATATAACGGATGGCAGAGAGAAATATATTTGGTTTTCCCAAACAGGAGATGAGCAGTTTTTTGATTTAGTTGAAGATCCTAATGAGCTAACAAATAAAACAGGCGATTCGAACTATGAGAAACAAATAAATGCTAGAAGAAGTCAATTAATCCACGAGTTAGCAGGACGAGAAGAGGGTTATACAGATGGAGAGCAATTGTTTGCAGGAAGACCAGTTAAACCTACATTAGAAAAATAAAAAAGGCTTCTTTTGTGAGCTTATAAATTAATACCGAGCTGGAGACTTATAAAAATTTAGGAAAGAGGGAGAAATGAATGAGAAATGCATTGGGGATAGATATTGGTGGTACGAAGGTTGCTGCAGGAATAATAAATGAAAATGGTGATTTGATCCAAAAGGAGATGATAGAAAGTGATGCTTCAGATAGAGAAAATATGTTTTCTCAAGTTTGTACATGTGTAGAGAATTTACTTGGTCATTCTAGTATACCCTTAGCAGACATCCATGGCATTGGGGTAGGCGTTCCCGGGAAAGTTGATACGGCCAAGGGCATGGCTATATTTCAAAACAATTTGCCATGGAGCAATTTTCCAGTAGCTGAAAGGTTACAGCAACGATTTTCTGTAGATCGTATTTCTATAGATAATGATGTCTACATGGCAGCATATGCCGAATGGAAGAAAGCGGAAATGCCTCAAGACAGTATTTTTGTATATGTTACAATCAGTACAGGTATTTCCTGTTCGATTATACAAAATGGAGAATTTATACGTGGGGCAGGCTTTGCTGGGGAGCTTGGTCTAATACCTGTAGTTGAATCGGAAGTAGCAGGTAAATTAGAACGATTGGAAAAAGTAGCATCAGGCCCAGTTATTGCAAGGAAGGCTCAAGAGCTATATAACGATGATAATTTAACAACTGCTGATGTATTTGATTTATTTTACAAAGGAGAATCAAAAGCACAGAAAGTTGTAGAGCAAGCAGCTTTTTCGATCGCCCAAGGAATATATATGCTAAATAGTATTATAGATCCCCAAAAAATTGTCTTTGGTGGAAGTGTAGCAATCTATAATCCAATGTTGGTAGAGTTAATTAAGGATAAATTACGTCCCTATTTACTAGATGAGCAAAAACATATAGTACGTGCGATTGAAAACTGTCAACTTAAGAATGATCAGGGCATTATTGGAGCGGGTTTACGTGTGTTTAATTAAATAAACATAGTAAGGAGAACTATATGAAAATACAAAAATTATATCTCAAAGGTGACAAACAAGTGAACGAAGATGCTTGTGTTGTAAATGAAGAAGCACAGGTCTTTGCTGCGATTGATGGAGCAACAGGACTTGGAGGTACTCCAGGATATCTAGCTTCCCAAACTTTTCACAAACAACTAACGGAGATGAAGCATTACAGCAGTCTGTATACTACGATCAAAAATGCTAATGAAACACTTGGCAGAACAATGGTTGATTACTATGAAGCAAATATAGGAAAAATAGCATCCCGCTCACTTCGCGAAATCCCTAAAAAGCAGCGGAGTACCACAGGGCTTGCTACGATAAAACTGCATGCTCAAAAAAGCATGCTAGAATACGTTCACACAGGGGATTGTATGTTATTTCTCCAATTTAAAAACGAAGAAGTATACAGTGTTACACATGATGCTATTCAGTATTTTGACAGCCTTGCAGTTGAGGAAATGGTGCGTTTAAGAGAGAAAAATCCAGAAATAAGTCTGAAAGATGTAAGGGAAAAAGTCAATCCTATTCTCCTCCGCAATAGGGGACTACTAAACACACCAGAAGGATACGGCATCTTAGATGGAAGCGAGAATGCTCTTGCTTATCTTTCGCATGGAAGAGTCCCTCTTCACCAGGTAAAGGGGATACTGCTTGTCAGTGATGGACTGCTTTTACCACAGAAAATAGAGGAAGAGAGAGGCTGGAGACAAACAGCTAAATTAGCTTTTGATCATGGACTAGATGGATTGGTCAAAGAAGTGGAAAAACGAGAATCGGACGATGCAGAATGCAGGATATATCCAAGGCTGAAGCAAAGAGATGATAAGACAGGAATTTTGCTTAAATGGTAGACTTTTATCAATGAACTTTACAATCAAGGTTTAAAAATATATAATGAGTTTAAGTGGTTATAACCACTTTTGGAAAGTAAGGGAAAGTGGTGGAAGTAACATTGGATAAACAAAGCAGGATTCCGCTCTATTTGCAATTAATGGATGAGTTAGTGAAAAAGATTAATAACCAAACGTATCAAGAGCATGAAAAACTGCCATCAGAACGGGAATTATGTGAAATTTATAATTTGAGCAGAATAACTGTCCGGCAGGCTCTACAAGAATTGGAAAGAGAAGGCTATATCTACAAGTTGCATGGCAAAGGTACTTTTATTGCGTCAAAGATGTACAATCAAAATTTGGTACAGTTATACAGCTTTACGGAACAGATGAAGGAACTTGGGAAGGTGCCGACGACAAAAGTGATTTCCTTTCAGCAAATGCCTGTAGATGAAAGGCTTGCTGGAAAGATGAATTTACAACCGTTAGAAGAAGTGTTTCAGGTTATAAGGCTGCGTTTAGCAGATCAAGAACCATTAATGTATGAAACTTCATACCTTCCAGTCAGGTTATTCCCTAATCTTACAAAAGAGATGCTTGAAAAAAAACCAATGTATGATTTATTTCAGGAAGAATATCAAATTGTTGTCACTAGAGCGCGTGAGCGTTTCTCGGCTACTACTGTACGAAAGCAAGAGGCTGCTTATTTGCAAGCTGAGTTAGAACTTCCGGCCATGCTTATTCGACGTTATGCTTATTACCAGGATGATCTGATTGAATATACTATCAGCATTGCACGTGGTGATAAATTTGATTACACAGTGGAATTGAAGTAAAACTCTATTTTAAAATAAGTAGAGTTTTAAAATACTAATACTGGTTATGACAACATAACCTTTTAAAAGAAGGGAAGTAGGTAAGTTGTTTAACTTAGATACTCACGAAATAGAAAAGATGGGTGCAAACCATACCTGCACAGAAATTCATCACCAGCCAGAGGTATGGAAGGAATGGGTAACTGAATTTTTTAAGAATAAAGAGAGATATAACGAGTTTTTAGAATCAATTTATCAAAAGCATCCTCACGTACGCGTTATTTTAACAGGTGCTGGAACTTCCGCTTTTGTTGGAGATACGCTAGCACCAGAACTGAATAGATTGAATAAGGATCACGTTCATTTTGAAGCGGTACCTACCACAAATATTGTGTCCAATCCGACCGCATATTTACAGGCAGAAACCCCTACTATTATGGTCTCCTTTGCACGTTCAGGGAACAGTCCCGAAAGTGTTGCTACCGTTGAGTTGGGGCAGAAACTGATCAAAAATTTCTATCAGGTCGTGATTACTTGTAACAAGGAAGGACAGCTTGCTCAGAATATCCGCAATGACAATAATAGTATTCTATTGCTTATGCCTGAAAAATCTAATGATAAATCATTGGCAATGACAAGTAGCTTTTCAACAATGATGTTGGCAGCATATCAACTATTTAATCCGCAACCATTTACGGGAGAAGAAACAACAAAAGTTATTTCAAACGCTGAGCAGCTTAGAGAAAGTGTCGCTGATCAAGTAGATGATATTTTAAACTTCGATTTTAATCGGATTATTTACTTAGGTTCTGGCTTATTAGGACAGCTTGCTCATGAAGCATCTTTGAAAATGTTAGAGTTGACAGCTGGCAATGTAGTGGCATTATATGAATCTTCCTTAGGATTCCGACATGGTCCTAAGTCTATTGTGAATAACCAATCACTCGTTGTTGTTTTCTTATCTAGTAATGCATATACCCGCAAGTACGATCTGGATATATTGAAAGAGCTTGCTAGCGCAAATAATGGAATGAAAGTAATTGCGGTGACTGAAAAAATAGATGATGAAGTGAAAAAACTGGCTGACTGGGTAATAAGCGTAAACTTTAATGGGGAAGCTTTAGCGACTGATTTGGAGCTTGGATTCTTATACATTATGTTTGCACAAGTATTAGCAATGAAAAAATCAATGAAGCTCGGTATTACTCCTGATAATCCAAGCCCGGATGGTACGATAAATCGAGTAGTACAAGGTGTAACCATCCATGATTATGAAGGATAAACTATTAATCTATTTATATAAAAGAAGGTTTGATATCAATGGATTACATTATAAAAGCAGATCGTTTTTTACTTGAAGACGGAGAGAAATCAGATGGTTACTTAGCTATCAAAGATCATAAATTTGCCGGTTTTGTTGATGAGGTTCCAAGTGGTGTGGAGATAAAAGACTGGGGCGACTGTACTGTTGCCCCGGGATTGTTTGATACGCATATTCATGGAATAGCTGGGTTTGACATTATGGATGGGACGCAGGAAGCTGTTCTTAATATATCAGAAGAGATTGCAAAAATAGGGGTGACACGTTTTCTTCCTACAACGTTAACTTCATCTAGAAGTGATTTGGTGAAAGCCATTAAAGCCGTTAGACAGGCAGTTGCAGAGGGGTTACCTGGAGCTGTTTCAGAAGGGATTTTTCTTGAAGGTCCTTATTTCACTGAGAAGCATAAAGGGGCACAAAACCCAAGTTACTTTTCTGACCCTTCCCTTGAGGAGTTTGTCCATTGGCAAGAGTTAGCTGAAGGTTCAATTGTAAAGATAGCACTTGCTCCGGAAAGAGAAGGGGCTGAGCAATTTATTCAGAAGGTTGCGAATTCCGGGGTCCTGGCTAGCATTGCTCACACAGATGCTAGCTATACATGTTGTGTAGATGCTGTGCATGCAGGGGCACGTAATTTTGTACATTTATTTAATGGGATGTCTGGGTTACATCACCGGGCGCCAGGAGTTGCAGGAGCAGCATTAACACTAAAAAACGCTTTCGCTGAAATTATCTGTGACGGTTTCCATGTACATCCAGAAGTAGCCTCCATGGCTTATCAATTAAAAGGGGATAAGTTGCAACTAATTACGGATTGCATGCGAGCTGGATTAATGCCTGATGGAAAATACCATTTAGGTGAGTTTCCTGTAGTGATGAAAAATGGAGTTGCTCGAACAGAAACAGGATCCCTTGCTGGAAGTACTCTCCGATTATTGGACGGGGTGCAAAACCTTTCACAATGGACTGGAAAGAATTTAAGTGAAATCTGGCATCTTGCTAGTCTTTCCCCTGCAAAAAGCCTTAACAAGGATAATGAACTAGGAAGTATCCAATCAGGGAAGTTTGCGGACTTTGTTGTTCTAAGTCCTAGTATGGAGGTCATTGTTACAGCAGTTAATGGATCGATTGTATACGAAAAATAATTTGAAAAGTAAGGAGAAATAAAACAATGAAAAGTGAAGCTAAAATAGCTCGTTTAAAAAAACTAACGAATAAGAACGGATATTTCAGTGCATTGGCTATTGATCAAAGAGGAGCATTGAAACGTATGATGGGCGAGGATACTTCAAAGGAACAAATCGAAAACTTTAAGTCACTTGTATCAGGAAATCTTACTAAATATGCATCTGCCATTCTATTAGATCCGGAATACGGCTGGCCGGCGGTGAACGAAAAGGATGCAAATTGTGGCTTGCTTGTTGCCTACGAAAAAACGGGTTATGACACTACCGAGCCTGGAAGATTTCCAAGTCTTCTGCCTGAATGGTCTGTTAAGCGTTTAGTAGAAAAAGGTGCAGACGGCATTAAGGTACTAATTTATCATGATATCGACGATCCAAGTGATATTAATGAAAAAAAAGATGTATTTGTAGAACGGATTGGGTCGGAATGTAATGCAGAGGAAGTGCCTTTTTTCCTTGAAATCATTACATATGATGAAAATATTTCTGACGCTAAAGGAGTAGAATATGCGAAAGTAAAGCCAAGAAAAGTTATTGAGTCAATGAGACATTTTTCCCAAGCTCGCTTCGGTGTAGATGTACTTAAAATGGAAGTCCCAGTAAATATGAATTTTGTAGAAGGATATGCTGAAGGTGAGGTTATCCATACACAAGAGGAAGCAGCTAACTACTTTAAACAACAGAGTGAAGTAAGTGACATTCCTTATATTTTCCTAAGTGCTGGCGTAAGTGCAGAATTATTCCAGGAAACATTGAAATTTGCGAAAGAAGCATCAGCATCTTTCCATGGCGTGTTATGTGGTAGAGCAACATGGAGTGGTGCAGCACATCGCTATAAAGAAGAAGGAACAAACGCAGCTGAAAAGTGGTTGCAAAAAGATGGTAAAAACAATATTACTGAATTGAATGATGTGCTCGATTTTACGGCCTCTAGCTGTGGCTACTAGTTTAAGCGGGGAATAAGGAGGAATGATTCTGCTTGATTCTAACAATTACTTTAAATCCTTCTGTAGATATTAGCTATCATCTTCCAGATGAATTCAAATTGGATACGGTAAATCGAGTCACTGATGTATCAAAAACAGCTGGTGGAAAGGGACTAAATGTGACAAGGGTGTTGAAGCAGCTTGGAGAGGATGTTGCTGCTACGGGATTCCTTGGTGGCAATCTGGGTGAATTCATTCATGAAGAATTAAGAACGATGGATGTCAAGGACTTTTATGTTTCTATTGCTGGGCAAACTAGAAACTGTATAGCTGTTCTTCATGAAGGACAGCAAACAGAAATATTGGAAAGTGGCCCGGAGATCTCTCAAGAAGAAGCAACTATATTCCTGGATAAGATGGAAGAGTATTTACACCAGGCTGATTATATTACTATCTCAGGAAGTTTGCCGAAGGGGTTAAAATTCAGTTATTATAATGATGTACTAACGATTACTGGAAAAACGAAGACCCCTGTGCTCCTTGATACAAAGGGAGAGTTGTTGAAGCGTGTACTTGAAAACGAGACCAAGCCTTTCCTGATAAAACCGAACCAGTCTGAATTAGCTGACTTGATCGGAAGAGAATTGACCACGGAGGTGGCTGTGGCTGAAGCACTGCAGCGAGATGTACTCCGAGATATACCATGGATAGTGGTTACTTTGGGTGCAGATGGAGCTGTGGTGAAACATACAAACACACTTTACTATGCACAAATACCAAAAGTAAAGGCGGTTAACCCGGTTGGTTCCGGAGATTCTGTCATTGCAGGCTTTGCTTCCGGTTTAGCAAGAAACCTTAGGGGTGAGGAACTCATAAAGTATGGTTTAACTATGGGAGTTTTGAATGCCATGCAGGAAAAAACAGGTTACATTGACACAACTAAAATTGACTGGTGTATGAAGGAAATAAAAGTAGAAGAAATGAATATTTAATATGTAAGATAAAGAAAAAAGAGCAGATGATGTGTAACTAAAATCTGCTCTTTTCTTTAGTTTTAACTAAACATATTAATCGTTGTAATAATAATTGGCATCGCAAATACATCAATTAAAACGGCTTGCAGTTTAGTAGAAAAAGGTTTGGGAAGTACAATAATACCGCAGAATTATATAGAAGAGGATTCGCTTAAAAAGATAAGTGTTATGCGAATGAAGGATCCTGTCCTTTCAAGAACAGTCTATTTAGCGACAAATAAAAACAGATACTTGCCGCCAATTGTAACGCGCTTCATTAAAGATATTCATGGTCATTTTAATAACTCAATTTAATAAAATGAAAAGGAAACGATAATATTCCGTTTCCTTCTCTAAATAGTAACTATGCATTTTTCCTTTTGTTTTGTCTATTTACTAATAAACCGCCACCGTTGCTTAAATAGTTATCAATTCCCTCTGCGGCACGGTATGCAAGAGCACCTACAGTTTCCGTCGGGTTATAGTTTGGAAAGTGTGGGAAGGAAGAGGCACCCACAACAAATAGATTGTCCATATCCCACATCTGAGAATAATTGTTAACCGCAGAGGTGTCAGGATCTTCTCCCATGATGACGCCACCCCCAAAGTGCCCTGTCGTATAGGAACTGTTAAAGTCTATGTCATCCGGAACGGTATCAGGCTCGACCTTATCTGCGCCCATTTCTTTCATAATCTCTTCACACTTTCCAATGGCATACTTAATTAAGTTTTTATCCTGATCTGTATATTTATATGTCACCCGTAACAATGGATTACCAAGGAAGTCTTTATACGTTGGATCAAGGTCCATGTAGTTGTTTTTCCATGGCAGCGTACCGGCTAACGCATTTACATATAGATTACGATTGGTATAATGCAAGGATTTATCTTTAAATTCCTTTCCCCAGGAAGGTGTGCCGCTCGGAACGAAATTAGTAGCGATGGGTCTGTTTCCTGTTGTCTGTATTTGAACTTCAAAACCATGAAGGAATTTCAATTGAGAATGGTCGATATTATCTCCGCTGAAGTCATCAATGGTAGCCCCAAACGCTCCTGCTCCAGCGAAGTTATTAAATTTTTTCTCATCAAAGAAACCTCTTGCCCCGAGATAATTAATGTTATTAAAATGCCCGGTGAAGTTCTTGCCAATAATTCCTTTTCCACTTTTGGGATTATAAGGTGTCCCAATCTCAGATAATAATAATAGGCGGGTATTGGTAAAGATAAACCCTGCAAGGACGACAATATCTGCTGGTTGTGCATACTCTATCCCTGTAGTATTATCTGTATATAAAAGACCTGTCGCACGTTTGCCATCGTGTAGTACACGAGTGACATTAGCCCCATTCCGCAGTTCATAGTTTCCTGTTTTCTTGGCTGTAGGAAGAACTGTGACTAACGGGTCCGATTTTGCGCCAAAATCACAGCCATATGTCTCACAAAATGCACAGTACATACAAGCATTAATCGTTTGCCCATCCGGGTTCTCGTATGTTTTGGACACATTGGCACTTGGAATATGATACGGGTGATAACCTAGCTTTTTGGTTGCTTCTTTAAAAAGACGGATGGCTGGTGAATCCTTCATTGGTGGGTTAGGATAATCATCTGACCGTTCTGGTCCAATGGGGTTTTTCTCCCCGGAAATTCCCGCCATTTTTTCATATTGGTCGTAATACTTTTCCAAATCATTATATGTAATTCCCCAGTCTTGGAGAGTCATATCTTTTGGTATTTTCCCTTCACCGTAACGTTCTACTGTTTTGCTATAAATTTCAAAATCATATGGAAGGAATCGAAAATTCACACCGTTCCAATGTACCCCTGCTCCACCTGTATCCGTTCCAAGTAGGGCATTTTCATTCGTGCGCACTGGTAAAGCCGTTTCTGAATCTCTTTTTCTAGAAGTTATTGTTTCCTTTGTTAGGTCTTGCATCATTTCATATCTTCGGGAGAAACGTAATTCATCTTTCGTGCCAATATAATCTTCCGGCTTTTTATTTTCTCCACGTTCAAGTCCAACTACCTTGTATCCTTTCTTAGCAAGTTCGGCAGCAATAATTCCTCCGGCCCAACCAGAGCCAACAATTACTGCATCTACTTTTGATAGCTTCTTTGCCATTCTATAACCCTCCTTATAAGTTTAGTGTCCTTGATAATTGTTTAAGCTAATTGGATCCAATTTAGCGAACTCATCTTTTTCGATAACGTTTGTATAGGAAGCTTGTGCCCCAGGGAATTCCTTCATTTTCCAGCCAGCCATATTTCGATTGCCCCCATATAACGGATCTGAATAAGCACCCTCCAGTGTTGCCAGTCGTAAAAGTATGAAGAAATTTTCGGAGGCGACACCCTTCATTTTAATTTTCCCTGATTCCATATCTTGGAGTAGTTCAATTTGTTGCTCTTCTTCAGCTTCATTAAATACCACTTTGAACCTTTTTTGACTTTCCGTATTTAACCGACGTATTCCTTGTAAGAAGATTTCTCTTCTCATCAGACGGGATTGATCACGTTGTAATTCTGTTTCAGGCTTATTATCCGCCCCTTGTGCGCCCTGTTGGTTTGGAGGAAGTTTTTCATCACTTTTCCCTCTCATACTCTCCACTTGATCATATTTAATGAAAGGCGCATGTCGGTAATCTCTTGCATTCATTCCCCACGGGCCTGCCAGTTGTTTATCAATAAAATAGGGAACACCAAGGCCAATTGCCCCAGGTCCGTTATCATCCTCAGGATAAATTCGCTCCGTAGCAGCTTCTAATACTTTAAAATCTTCCAATCGACTAAAGAATTGCCTTGCTTCCTGATAATTATTAGCTGTTTCCTGTTGGGAATCTGTTTTAGGTGGGGTTTCCGTAGCAAATTGATTGGTAAGCAAGCTTCCTAGCAAAGAGCCACCAACTACACCTCCAGCTACCATTCCTGTATTTTTTAGAAATCGGCGACGACTAGGGTCGTGTAAATTAGAAGTTGGGTCGGTAGTAGTTTTGCCATTATTACCTTTATCAGAATGCTTGTCTGACATCTTCTTACCTCCTTAATAGTTTAATAATATAGGTAGTCTTATCTTTACCATTAAATATAAATTTATAACTACTTCCTTGTACAAACGGCTTTTCCACACGAATCCGCTTTCAAAAATTCAAACAAACACATTGACAACCTTAGGAAAATAAGGTAAATTAAAAAAGTCGAATGTTTTTATAGATATTAAAAATAAAGTTCGGTTTTAGGAGTGTTATGAATGGAAAAAGTTTTTGATTATGAAGATATTCAATTAATTCCACGAAAATGTGTGGTAAATAGTAGGTCAGAGTGTGATACAACTGTTAAACTGGGTGGATATACTTTTAAGTTGCCTGTTGTACCAGCAAATATGCAAACAATTATTGATGAAAATATAGCTGTAAATCTAGCTGAAAATGGTTACTTTTATATCATGCATCGCTTTCAACCGGAAACGAGAGTAGCATTTATAAAAGATATGCAAGCAAAGAACCTAATTGCTTCAATTAGTGTTGGTGTTAAGGAAGAAGAATATGCATTTATTACAGAACTAGCAGAACAACAGCTTGTCCCAGAATTTATTACTATTGACATTGCCCATGGGCATTCAAATGCAGTAATTAATATGATTCAGCATATCAAAAATCATTTACCTAAGAGCTTTGTTATTGCAGGTAATGTTGGTACACCGGAAGCGGTATGGGAACTGGAACATGCCGGCGCTGATGCCACAAAAGTAGGAATAGGACCAGGTAAGGTTTGTATTACTAAGATAAAGACTGGTTTTGGCACTGGTGGATGGCAATTGGCAGCAGTTAGATGGTGTGCAAAAGCAGCTACAAAACCAATTATTGCTGATGGTGGAATTCGTACACATGGTGATATTGCAAAATCAGTTCGATTTGGTGCAACAATGGTAATGATCGGATCTTTATTTGCCGGTCATGAAGAATCACCTGGACAAACGATTGAGAAGGACGGAAAGTTATATAAAGAATATTTCGGTTCTGCATCTGAGCACCAAAAAGGCGAGAAGAAGAATGTAGAGGGTAAAAAGATGTATGTAGATCATAAAGGGCCATTAAAAGATACACTAATTGAAATGGAACAAGATCTTCAATCCTCTATCTCGTACGCCGGTGGAACAGACTTAGAGGCAATTCGCAGAGTAGATTACGCGATTGTGAAAAACTCTATTTTTAATGGAGATAAGGTATATTAATAACTATACTGAAACAGGCTGGCATAGCACAGCCTGTTTTTTTAGGTCGAAAATATAAGGGAAAGCATTGCAGTAATTCGCAAAATGGATAAACTGCGAACTAACTTGTGTTGGATATTAAAATTAGATTTTTGCAGGAAAGCTCGCTGAAATAATGAATCTGGTCACACCACCGCTACGGAAAATACTGCGCTTTTCGGGGGCGGCTGATGAGCCTCCTCATGCTACCGCATTCCGGGGTCTCACCTATGCCTCATCTCCCCCAGAAGTCTCCGTATTTTCCTCCGCTTAATTTTACTTTTTCAGCAATAATGACTTTAGCATTAAGTGTAAAAGCTTACTTAACATCTTCTAGTACAAGTGAAAAGCTATTCGGCATTTAAAATTTTAAAGCAGATATAAATTGATTGGAGTGGAATGCGGCGACTCCTGCCGGAATAGCATGAGCTGAAGACCCTGCACGGAGCGTAGCGGAGGAAGCGGCTGAAGCCATGCCGGCGGAAAGCGTCCGCATGCAACGGAAATCAATGGGGCAATTCTCCTCAAATATTTCACTGAGCTTTTCATCAATAAAGTTACGTCGCAGTTTCCTCCAGCTACGAAAAAAATAGAATATAGAAAATACGTCTATGTCGCGACATTTGAATATTAGATAGTCCTTCATTATCAAGAAGAGACAAATAGTTCCGTTTAGTAATTATAATAGGTAGATAGTGACATGGAAGATAATATTTCTGAAAAGGATACCTGATTCCTAAAACATACAAGATGCTGTCATTAGAAATCAATGCTATACTCAACAAAAGAATATCACTCAAGAAAGGATGTCAAAATAAATGGGAAAAATATTTTTTGGTTATACAGGTACATACACCCGTAAGACAAGTGAAGGTATTTATCGATTTTCACTCAATACAGAGACAGGTGAACTACGTGGACCTGAGCTCACAGCTAGCGTAGGCAGTCCAACCTATTTAACTATAGTTCCAGAGAAAGATAGGCTTTATTCCGTTGCGCAAGATAATGAAATGGGCGGCGTGCGCGGATATGTAATTAATAGGCAAACTGGAAATCTAGATGAAATAAATGGACAGCTTGTGGAAGGTGCTCCACCATGTCATTTGGATTTTGGTGAAAATGGCCTTGTAACAGGTAATTACCACAAAGGTACAGTAGGATTACATGCAGTAAACGAAGCTGGCGAGCTAGATCAAGGGGAGTTCATAAAGCATGAAGGAAGTGGCCCGCATGAACGACAAGAAAAGCCGCACGTTCACTTTACCGGTTATACCCCGGAAGGTAACTATATTGTTGTTGCTGATCTTGGCACAGACCAATTGGTAACTTATCGGAAGAGTGAAGAAGGGCTAGAGCATGTGTCTACATTGAAAGTAAATCCAGGAAGCGGTCCCCGTCATATCGCATTTCATCCTGACGGTAAGCATGCTTATCTATTGACAGAGCTTAGCTCAGAAGTACTCGTACTTAACTATGATTCAAACACAGGAACATTTTCAGTAAAACAATCCATTAAAGCAATTCCAACTGACTTTAAAGAAACAAATGATGCAAGTGCCATTCATATCACAACAGATGGTAAATTTCTTTATACAGGAAACAGAGGTCATAATAGTGTTGCAGCATTCCAAATAGATTCACAAACAAAAGAGCTTTCACTTATCGAATTGGTACCATCTGGAGGAGAATGGCCGCGTGATTTCGTGTTGAGTCCTTGTGAGAATTATCTCGTGGTGTCCAATCAGCATTCAGGTAATCTTGTACTTTTTGAGAGAGATACAGAAACAGGAAGATTGTGGAAAACAAATTCGCAAATAGATGTACCTGAAGTAGTGTGTGTAAAATTTCTATTCTAAAAAATAAAAGACTGCATATGGAGCAATCCACATGCAGTCTGATTTTTATAATTTAATTCCAGAGACCTTGATCTTCAAGTTTTTTCTTTCCATTAAAGGCAATAATGATGGCGATTATATTTACAATAAACATGCCGATAATCGCATATAATACAGCAGTATAACTTCCAGTGAAATCATATGCGTAACCATATACAGGTAATGCTATGATAGAAGCTACTGCTAATCCTAACGAAGCAGTCGCATAAATTTGACTGTATTCCTTATTACCGAATAAGGCAGTGGTAAGGGTTGGAGCCAAGGTACCAATGGAAGAAGCCATAAACCCAAGAATAACAGCGGCAACACTGATAATCAATGTGCTTTCTGCGAAAAACAAAAACATGATAACCGAAACAATTCCAAGTACCATTGCCAAAAGCGATGTATTTTTTGCTCCTAGCTTGTCACTAAGGAACCCTAATACTAATGCACCAACTAATACACCAATCATGTAAACCCCCATGATGTTCCCGGCAAACGTAACACTGTACCCTTGATTTGTAAGGTATGTTGGAATATGAATAGAGAAACTGGCAATTGCTGTAATGAGGAAGAAGAACACCGCCAATGCATAAAAAGCAGATGATTTCTTTGCAACAGCCATAGTTACTCCCTTATCTTCTATTTCTTCATTAGAAGGATTTCCTTCTGAACCAGTAGAAGCTGCACCATATGGAAGTAAACCTTTTTCCTTTGGTGAGTTTCTTAAGATTAATAAGATAATAGGTACTACAACGACAATGACAGCAAGACCTACATATATATATGCACTGCTCCAGCCTTGATTAGCGATCAAACCACCAACAACCGGTTGGGCAATAGCACCTACTGCACCACCGGCAGCCCCCATGATACCAAGAGCGAGTCCATTACTTTTCTTAAACCACTGATTGATTAATACCGGACCTGCAATAACGGTAATAAATACACCACCTACAGCTAAAGGAATTGATAATATGTACCAGCCCCATACAGATCGCATCAAACCGAAGGCTGCAAAAGCACCGGCTTGAAGTATAATAGCGATAGTTAATAGTATACGTGTATTGTATTTCGCCATCATTTTACCGCCAATAGGTAGGAAGATTAGTGTAACGATAGAGGAAATACTTAAGTATAATGTTAAGCTTCCCATTCCGATATCTAAATCTTTAGCTACTGGAGGCAGATACAATCCGGCTGAATTGTTTAGTGCGCCTTTACCTAGACCAACCATAACACATAGACCAATTAATATTAGCCATGCGTAATGGAATTTACTTTTTGTCTTACTCATATATACCCCTGCTTTCTCCTAAAATGAAAATGTCCTGCTACACAATGCCCCGACCCAGATTTATTATTCTTCTTATTGAAGTATCAAAATTCAAATTGTTTAGGACTTTATAGTTTAATAGTTTATATTTTAACATTAAACTATTTTGCTTCTCGATAATATAAAAAAATAGGGACAATGTCAAGATATTTTAAACAAAGCCGTCGAAATATGGCAATTAAAATTAAAATGGCACAAAGATAAAATAATATCTTTGTGCCAAAAGTATTAGTTAGTTCCATAAGCCAGCTTTCTTCAACTTTTCCGTACCTTTAAATGCAATAAGAATTAATAATATGTTGATCCCCATCATAACTATAATTCCAATTAAAACAGGGGTGTAGCTTCCCAGAAAATCAAAAATATAGCCATACAATGGTAGGGCAATAATGGAAGCCACGGCTAATCCTAAAGAAGCAGTAGAATAGATCACACTGTAATTCTTGCTGCCAAAAAGACTTGTAGTAAGTGCTGGAGCCATCGTACTAATGGCGTTGGAAGCAACAAATCCAAACAGAATAACAGCGATTGTTATTAATACAGCATTACCAGTAATAAAGGTTAGGATAGAGACAGCTATCATGCCTAGTATCATAGCAGAAATAGCGGTTTTCTTTGAACCGATTTTGTCAACGAAGAAGCCAATGGCTAAAGCTCCAAACAACACTCCAAGCATATAACCGCCCATTACATTTCCTGCAAAAGTCACGCTGTAGCCCTGATTAATAATATATGTTGGGATATGTACAGTAAAACTTGCAATCGATGTAACTAGAAAGAAGAAGATAGCAAGTGCGTAAAAAGCGGATGATTTTTTTGCATCTGCCATAGAAACTCCTGTATCTGCTATTACTTCCACAGGTGAATCACCTTTAATTTCATTTGCTAAGACTTCTTTAGCACCATATGGAGAAATACCAATAGCATGTGGTGACTTCTTAAATAATAGGACAATAACAGGAATCGAAATAACTATTGCAGCCCCGCCCAAAGCGATATAAGCAAATCTCCACCCTTGGTCAGCTATCATATTTCCTACAGCAGGCTGTGCAAGAGCTCCTAAAGCACCACCTGATGCACCTAGAATTCCTAGTGCAAGTCCATTCTTTTTCTTGAACCATTGATTAATGAGAACAGGGCCAACAATTACTGTGGTAAAAACTCCCCCAATAGCTAAAGGCACTGCAAATATATACCAGCCCCATATTGAACTCATAAAACCAAATGCAACAAATGCGCCTGCTTGTAGAATAATTGCTGTTACTAATACAACTCTCGTGTCATACTTTGCCATTAATTTTCCGCCAATAGGTAGAAATACCATCGTAATAACAGCAGCCACACTTAAGTAAAGAGTCAGATTTCCCATACCGATATCCAGATCTTTAGCTACAGGGCTTAAGTATAATCCGGCAGAACCGTTAAGCGCTCCTTTTCCTAATCCGACAACAATACAGAGTCCAATTAAGACCCACCAAGAATAATGAAATAAACCTTTCTTTTTCCCCATCTTTCTACCCCCGAAGTTCTTCTATTTATTTGTTGATCTGACTCAGCTACACGCTTTTCATTATTGTCTAGTTGTTGTTGTAGCAGAATTAAATTGTTACGTCAAGAACTTCTAGATCATACAAAAATAATGACAGCCTGTCAATTTAAATTTGAGAATAAATGTAGAAATTTGTCGATCGGGAAATGTGGAATTTGTTATAAAAGTAGCGATCATATTCTTTTCAAAATAATTTTCTTATTGAAACTCCACCGGCTTTTCACTCTTTGAAAGACTTCGTTTTGATAGCAAGAACTGTTTTTGTTCATTAAAAAATGATTTGTAGGCCAAATGAAGAAAAATCAGCACCGTAATAGATACAGTACCTGCGACACCCAGCATGACAGCAATTTGGTATTTTACTGCGGTAACAGGCTGTTGACCTGCAATGATTTGTCCTGTCATCATGCCTGGAAGAAATACAATTCCCATACCGACCATTGCATTAATCGTCGGTAGCATAGCAGAATCGAATGCCTCGTTAACAATAGATTTAGCAGCTTGTTTTGGCGAAGCACCTAGCATTAATGCGCCTTCCACTTTATCCTGTTGATCACGCATTCCATGAATTAGATTATTAACGCCAAGCGCTACACCTGTCATTGTTTTTCCTATAATCATGCCACCAATAGGTATGAAAATTCGTGGATCATACCAAGGATCCAATTGAAGAACAACTAGCATCATATAGGTTAAACTAACACTTATTCCTATAATCATAGCCAATGCTATCATTTTCTTTAGAGGTAGCTGAATGGTTGCTTTTGTCCTCTGATAAACATTGAAAATAGCAAATCCAAGCATAAATAAAATAATTCCTATCGTAAGCAATGGATGCGGATGATCAAAGATATAAATGAGGATATAGCCTACAAGAATGAGCTGTAACGTCATCCTTAATGTGGAGACAATAATTAACTTTTTACGCGGAATTTTCTTTATGCGTACAATTGCCAAGATGATGATGATAAATAGATAAGCGGAAACAACCTGCCAAAAAACTAAGTCCATTGCCTCACTATTATTCATTTTTTCCCTCCTTTCACATTGTAGCTGTACATGTCCATTTCAATTATTTTATCAGCATACTTCTTTGCTAGGTCTTGATCATGGGTTACCATAATGATCTGCTTATCATGGTTTTTTGAAAAATTGATTACTTTTCCTAATACATGCTCAGCTGTTTTATCATCAAGGGCAGAAGAAGGTTCATCAAGTAAATACACTTCGGCACTATCCATTAGCAATACCCTGCCAAGAGCTAAGCGTTGTTTCTCTCCACCAGAGAGCTCACTGGCATTCGTATGTAGATTTTTGTCTAATTGCAGCATCTCCAGCATTTTTAGCAAATCTTCCTCTGCAGGTCGCTTCTGACCACTAAACTCATGACCGATCACCAAGTTATCATAAATTGTCCCATCAAAAATTACCGGTGTTTGAGGTACCATCACGACTTTTTGTCGAAGTTCGATCGGATCCGTATCCGACAACGATTTATCCCTATAATAAATGTTACCCTTTGATGGTGCATCAAGGTTATTAAGTAACCTGAGGAAGGTGGATTTGCCGCTACCGCTTTGTCCGACAATACTTGTCACTTGTGTATCGATTTTTACATGTTCTATTCCGAAAATGGAATCTACTTCTAGGTCTACTATTTCAAACAAGTTGCTTATCTCCTTTCAATTTTTACACATAAAACAGAATACATCTTATTCTATACCCCAAGGGTAGGGTTTTAATCTTGTATTTAACAAACTGTATGAGATGAATGGAATGATTGCAATATAAAAAAAGCTTGGCACGTACTCATGCCAAGTCTTTAATTATTTTCTATTTTTTATTGATTATATGCACCGTGCTTAACAGGGCCAACAAACTCATTAAGCTTCCAACCATGTTTAATCGCTTCATACACAAAATCTTTAGCTGTCTCCACAGATTCTTTTACAGACTTTCCAAGTGCAAGATTAGATGTAATAGCTGCTGCAAACGTACAACCAGCTCCATGGTTGTAGAGTGTGTCGATCTTCTCGTTTTCTAACCAACTAAAATCTTTTCCGTCATAAAAAAGGTCTACGGCTTTATCATGTTCCAAAGCTTTTCCGCCTTTTATGACAACATTTTTCGCGCCTAGTTCATAAATTTTCACGGCAGCATCTTTCATTCCGTCCATTGTTTTAATTGGACCTGTGCGAGCTAATTGACCAGCTTCAAATAAGTTTGGTGTAATAATATCAGCACGCGGGAGAAGTAGCTCACGCATTGCATCTGTGTTCTCCGGCTGTAATACTTCATCTTCTCCTTTACAAACCATAACGGGATCAATTACCACATTTTCCAAGTTATGTTCATCTATTTTTCTGGCGCCAAGCTCGATAATCTCTACAGACCCAAGCATACCTGTTTTCATTGCATCTACGCCAACGGATAAAATTGTATTCAGCTGTTTTTCCACGATTTCTACATCAATTGGATATACACCATGGCTCCAATTGTTATCTGGATCCATTGTCACAATAGATGTCAAGGCATTCATGCCATATACACCGTGTTCCTGAAATGTTTTTAAGTCAGCCTGTATGCCTGCTCCACCACTAGAATCAGATCCAGCAAGTGTTAATGTTTTTTTCATTGTCATGTGATAGCCCCCTTTAGCATGTGGTAAAGTATAATTTGTACCATGTTAATAGGATATAATAAAAATAATAAGAAAAAAAGAAATAAAGACTGAAAATTTCTTGTTTACATATATTACCTTTTATAAGAAGTAAGTGTGTATTTCTTTTTAATTAGTAGGATCACAAAAAATATTGTTTTAATGTGTATTAGAACTTGGCTGAAGTCCATAACGAACCTCAGCCATGTTGATTAATGCTCTGCCACAGTTTTGTGAGTTATGTTTTGTTTTTTATTGGCTTTTGTATAATAAAAATTAAATAAAATAGCTGTTAAAACGACTAATGCTGCACAAATTAAATAAAGGTTTTGAAAGCCAAAGCCTGCAACTACGGCTCCCCATATAAAAGAACCTAAAGCAATGCCGGCGTCATACAGCATGAAAAAAGTAGCTGTTGCATGGCCACTACGACTGGGGGAAGCAGTCTGAATGGACATGGTTTGAAAACTTGGCAGCAATGTACCGTAGCCCAACCCAATTAATCCAGCAGCAACTAACAGCAATAAAGCTGTTTGTGTGTAACTAAGTACGATAAGACCAACTGCAAATATAAGAAGACAAGGGATAATCACAACACGTGGCCCTTTTGTATCAAATGCTCTACCCAAAGAAGGTCTGGAAAGGATCATAACCACTGCAAAGACAAGAAAAAAGAAGCTTGCAGCAGAAGCAAGTCCGAGAGAATCAGCGTATACAGAGATAAACGATATAATGCTGGCATAAGATAGTGACACAATACTGCTGATTAAGGCAATTGGTATCGCTTTTACTTCAACTAGTTGATGGATGGAGAAACTTTTAGCAGGTTTACCATCCATATTTTCAGTGCCTGAAGATACTTGAACAAGCATAGAACAGACTACGCCTGAAAGCATGATGACACTAAGAATAATAAAAACTGTTTGAAAGGAAACAAATTGAAGTAAAGATAGACCAATAAAAGGTCCCACAACTACTGCAAGGTTCATTGCCATAGCGAAATATCCCAGTCCTGCACCTTTGCGGGAAGCCGGAATAATATCAGCTGCAATAGCTCCGGTAGCGGTTGTAATTATCCCAAAAGATAAACCATGAAAGAAACGAATAATTAATAGTGGTGTAAGACTGTCCACCCAGATGTATAGAAAGGTAGTAGCAGTAAAAATGAAAACACTTCCTACCAATCCTTTTTTCTTCCCGATCTTATCCAATAGGTTAGCTGAAAATGGTCGTACAATAATTGCTGCGATCAACATGACAGTAACAATCAGACCGCCCTCAGCCTCTGAACCACCTAAATTGTTAATAACATAAATTGGTAGTGTAGTAAGTAGTAAATAAAACGCAATAAATACTAAAAATTGTGTTAGAGAAATACTTATAAAGCTTTTTGTCCAGATTCTTGGTTGATTGTTCATTCTTCCGACGCTCCTGTGTTTGTCATTTTTTGTAATAGATAATATAGTTGTTTCTTTTCCTGCTCTGATAATTGAGCAAGCATATCGTGATCAAATTGATCCATTGTTTGGCGTAATGCTGCATATTCGATTTTAGCTTTGTCTGTTAATTCAATGACACGCTCTCTTTTATCCTTACCAGGTTTTCGAATAAGCCAGCCGTTTTTTTCCATACGTGAGACGGTTCTTGTTATTGTGGGTGCTTCTGTATGAAGGTATTTCCAAATTTCGGTTTGCGTCATTGGACCAAAACGATTAAGACAGAAAATAACGGACCATTGAGAAGAATATAAATTATGTTCCTGTAAACGATAATTCATTTCTTTATTCAGCTGGCGATATTGTTGATTAAATAAGTGAATAATTTCCCAGTTATCCAAGCTGCTCATACATACACTCCTTAATTATTTACCTAGGTAAATAAATGATTTAACTATCTTAACATACCAGGACATTTATTTCTATGTATTGTTCTTTAAAGGATGATAATAAAGGTGAATTTCAAAAACACATAAAAAGTCGATTTCATACGAACTTATAAAATTCGTATAAAATCGACTTTTCCACTTACAAACCACCTGTTCTAGGCGTTATTTATATGTCCCGTATTTATCACCGTAATATTCATTATGTCTTCCTTTAAGTTTCTGAAACATGTGGACAACAATAACTTTAAGAATCGCATAGCCTGGAATACCAAGTATTACTCCAATTAATCCAAATAAATTTCCAGCTACCAGAAGAATCAGAATGATAGTAAGTGGATGAATATGCATATTTCTCCCCATTACGTTTGGTGTTATGAAATGTCCTTCGAAAAATTGTACAGCTGCCCAAACAATTATCATTTTGACAAGCATAAAAGGTGAATTGACAATTGCGATAATAATTGCCGGCGAAATGGCAATCATAGGCCCCAAATAGGGAACAACACTCGTAACAGCTGCAATAATTGCCAGTGTAATCGCATACGGAAGCCCAATGATTAAATAACCTATAAATAATAAAACACCAATACATGTTGCCACGATGATTTGTCCTTGAATATATGTCCCTACTTGCCTATCCATGTTTATTAAAATCTGATTTGCATCGTTTCTAAATTGAGGAGGAAGCAATTTCAGGGTGTGTTCCTTAAAGCGGTCGCCATCTTTTAATAAGAAAAAAAGAACAAAAGGGAAGGTGATTATAGCAATTACAACCTGAGTTATTGTACTTGCAACATTACGAATGCCTTCCATGGCTCCACCAAAATAGTTACTGATCTTGCTTGGTAATTCACTAAGATTTGCTGTGACCCATTGATATGCATCATCGTAATACGGCGCGAGAAATGAGTGCGAAATCCAAGACTTTATTCCATTGCCCATTTCCTTTAAATACTTAGGCAGTTCCACAGCTAATTCCTTAATTTGTGACTGTATTGCTGGTGCAGTTAATAGAATGATGCCTGTTAGTAACCCACTTATTCCAAGCAAAATAATTATAATGGCACCCAAGCGGTTAATGCGTAACTTTTCTAGTAAATGAATAATCGGTTTCACTAAATAATAGGCAATGAGCGCTAAAATAATCGGTGCTGCGAGTGTAGAAATTATGACCAGTAATGGATGGAAAATAAACGAAACTTTGTCATAAATATAAATAGTTATTCCAAGCAGGAAAAGGACGAGTAATCCAAACAGTAAGTCTCTTCCACCAAGAAATTTTATAAAACGAGTGTTAAAAAATGATTTCATGTGACTCTCCTTTATTATTATTTAATATAAAATTGAGTTATCACAGTCCCGCTAGGTTTATCATTGCTAGACAGGTGCTTGAACGTTGGTTTGAAAATTATCTTGCTCCAACTCTTATAATAACTATATCATGGTTACATATGGGGCAGGTGAAAATTAGAAAGGTAGCGAAAACTCCAAATAAGTAATCGATAATTTGCAAACCTTCTCTTAGGTCTCTCCTTTATATTTCCTGGGGATATATGAACTAAACATAAATATTAGATTTTATCTCACATGTTGTAGGATAAAAAATAATACATTTACTACACAGTAGGAGTAAAGTGCGAACTAAATAGGAATATAGAGGCTGCGTAACCGCTACGGGGAAATATTCCGCTTTCCGCGGGCGGCTGAGGCCATACCGGCGGAAAGCGTCAGCCTGAAACGCAAATCAATGGGTGCTTACTCTGTAAAATTAATTACTCCATCCACAACAAGTTAGTTCGCATTCTATCTATTTTATGACTTATTAGAAAGCCTTAATATATTTTTGAATCTATAAAAGAGCCAAAAAGCCGTTGGGAATATGTAACCTCCAACGGCTTAATATTATCCTTTCTTTAACACTACCAACTGATCGCCTTCATCTAAAACTAATCTCTTTTTTAAAGTGATAAATTGGATGTGTTTATTTTCTTTAATAATAAACAATGGGATAACATCGTGGGGGATATCATCCTTTGTTATTTTATTTTTTTCGGTAATAGGTATTTCCTGTATTGTATACCCAGTGTTAATCCTGCGGTTTAGCTCTGTGAAAATAGCCTCTTCAGCAAATAATATATGGGACTTAGCTGAATGGGAAACATTCTCTTGATCCATTCGTTTGAAATTACCTGCTGGAAGGGAGAAGGTATTGTTGTAACCGAATTCAGGTGCATATGATTGGCTGACAAGTGCATTGTACGATACATCACCTGTCATGGAAAGGATCGTTTCATATGGTGTCAAATCTACATCATACTGGGTATGTTCAGCAAGGATTTGACCATGGTATGTCGGTATTCCTTTTTCCAATGCTCCACGCAACCTTCCTCCAGAGGAATCACTAACCAAAACAGGTATTTCAAGCTTTCTTAAGTATTCTGCAAAAGCAATTGAAAAACTGCTCGCCCCAACAATTAAAACTCCCGGTGCCTCTGTATTGCCTAGCTTTAATGCCTTTGCTAAAGGGCCTAATGTAAAGCCATGGGCACATACCGTAATAAATACAAGGGCAAAGGTCAGTGCGGTAAGCATGGACGCACCTTCATGACCTTCTTCAATTAATATTGCCGCAAAGTAGCCCGACACAGTTAATGCTACAATTCCACGTGGCGCAACCCATCCAATTAAGGTTTTTTCCGCCTTGGTAAGCTCTGTACCAATTGTGGAAATCCATATTGATACAGGTCTTACAATAAATAGCATAACTAGCACAAATCCAATGATTGGTAAGGTAAACACTTCTGCAATTGTTTCTCTTGATAGAGAAGCTGTTAACAAAATGAAAATGGTTGAAGTTAAAAGAACCGATATATTTTCAACAAAATGACTGACATTTCCAATTGCTGAAACGTAACGTTTGGTTCGAGCCATTGTTAAACCCATAACTGTTACCGCAAGCATCCCTGTTTCGTGCATTACTACCTCTGCCAATGTGAAGCAGAGCAGTACAAACGCAAGTATAATTGGGGATTTCAAGTATTCAGGTAAATAGCCTTTACTCACCAAAATACTTACGAGCATTCCAATAATATAGCCAAATACAATAGCTACTAATGCGCTAAAGAAAAATTTAAGTAAATAATCGAGATGCAAATCAGATGTAGTAAGTACCTTGATTACCTCATAAGCGAAGAGTGCGAGTAGTGGACCAAAAGGATCAACAATAATCCCTTCCCATTTCAATACTGCAGCTGTTCTTGGTTTTAATTTTGCATTACGAAGTAAAGGTATAATAACTGTGGGACCAGTTACGACAAATAAACCACCGATAATAAATGATATTTCTAAGCTTAATCCAGCTATCATATTGGCGGCAAGAGCGCCTCCAACCCAAGCAAGAAAAGCTCCGAGGGTTACGATGCGGAAAACGGATTTAGATATTCCTTTTATCTCCCTGATATCTAAGCTGGAGCTGCCTTCAAATAGTACAATAGCGACCGCAAGTGAGATAAGCGGACTATATAAATCACCAAGTGCTTCCTGAGGATTCATCAATCCAAATATAGGACCGATTAACAAACCAGTAATGGACATAATCACAATTGACGGCCATTGAATTCTCCAAGCCAGCCATTGGGAAAAAATGCCCAACACGAGAATGACTACCATACTTACTAAAACTATCTCTTCCATTCCATCACCTTCGTTCATTAATATAAAATAGTTTATCAATATTTCCATTTTATGTCGAAGTAAAAGAGGTACACGATCGGCTGGTAATGTTATGGAATCAACTGCTAGCTCTATATTGAATTACTTTGAACAGGGAAGCTCTCGTAGCTATTAAGCTTATGTTAAAATGAAAATACGTATAAAAGAAAAGGAGAGATACAGGATGGCTATAGTAACTGTAGATTTTGACGGGACCCTTTATAAGGGAGATTCATTTAAAATTATGTTCCAAATTGCAAAAAAGGAGTACACAAGCAAGGAATGGATTCCTGTAGCAGCCGGATTGGGTAAAGCTGCTATTTCAGGCATATTAAAAGGGAAAAACGTTTTTAAAAAAGAGTTCTTTAAAGCATTTGCTAAGGGGTTCAGAGGTAAGACAAAGCAGGAAATGGATACCTTTTTTGAAAAGCTTGTGGAATTGGGTAAAACGGAAGTACATACAGAACTTATTGACCGAATCAAGGAGCACCAAAGCAAAGGAGATACTATTATCCTTTTGTCAGGAGCCCTACAGCCATTTTTGGAAGCATTCGTAAAGGAAGTTGATCTTAGGGATGTTCATATTATAAGCACAACCTTAACCTATTATCCAAATGGTGTGTGTACAGGTGAACTAGGTAACATAGTAAATGGGGAGGGGAAAGTAACAGAAGTAAAAAGATGGATGATGTGGGCAAAAAAAGAAGGGCGTTTATCTCAGGAAGAGCTTAATGAAATGTGGGCATATGCTGATAGTGAGACAGACATCCCGTTATTTCGTCTCGCAGACCACCCTGTAGTCGTGAATCCGAAGTCAGCAATGAAACATGTAGCTATTGAGAATGCCTGGCCACTATTTTAAAAATAGGGAGAATGTAGATTTTGTCCTATTAAAAAGATATAAATTATAAATTTCACCTAAGCAAAAAAACAATTCCTTTAAACAAATCGCCAACCATTTGAATAATTGTCCAGTTTACTTCTGGAATGGCATTGTCTATGCTAGAAAATATAATTCATAGTCTGAGCCGGTCTGTGCCAGATCGGCTGAATAATCACCTAAGTTAACATTCCATAGTGGCTCCGCTTCCACGCTATTCCATTAATCTCCTAATACAAACACAACTTAAATAAAAAGATTGCATGTTACAATAGAAAAAACTATGAATCTGTTCACTTAGTAGATCTGAAATGGCTATAAAATAAGAGGGGGATATTCCATGAAATTTTTTCATACTGCAGATTGGCACTTGGGTAAGCTGGTTCAAGGTATTTACATGACAGAGGACCAAGACTACATATTGCAGCAATTTATCAATGCGGTGGAAGAGGAAAAGCCGGATGCGGTAATAATTGCAGGAGATCTATATGATAGAGCTGTGCCACCTACAGAAGCGGTACATCTGTTGGATGAGGTACTAGATACAATTGTATTAAAGTTAAAAACACCTATTTTAGCTATTGCCGGGAACCATGATAGTCCAAGTCGGCTGCATTTTGGCAGTAAGATCATGAGAGACAATGGCTGTCATATTGTTGGGAATTTCACGAGTGATCCTAAGCCCGTTGTATTACACGATGAGCATGGCGAAGTCCATTTTCATTTAATCCCATATTGTGACCCCAGTGTGGTGAGGAATACTTTTCAGGATGAAAATATCCGCTCCCATAATGATGCGATGGAGAAAATTGTGCAGCAAGTTACCTCTACAAGGCAGAAAGAAGCTCGTCATGTTTTTGTAGGTCACGCATTTGTTACTCCATATGGTGTAGAGGAAGAAAACACAAGTGATTCAGAACGACCACTGTCCATTGGTGGATCTGAATATGTGGACGCAAAGCATTTTGCTGATTTTCACTACACCGCACTAGGCCACTTGCACCAGGCGCATTTCGTAACAAGTGAGACGATTCGGTATGCTGGTTCACCTCTAAAATATTCTATTTCTGAAGAAAATCATAAGAAAGGTTTCCATATTGTGGAGATGGATGGAGATGGGCACGTTCAAGTGGAAAAACGCCTGCTTTCACCTAGAAGAGATATGCGTACGATAGAGGGTACGTTGGAAGAACTTCTTATGTTGCCTGTCAGTGAAGATTATGTATTTGTTAAGCTCATGGATGAGACACCTGTACTTTCTCCAATGGAAAAAATCCGTTCCGTGTTTCCAAATGCGATGCATGTAGAACGTAAAAACTATTTGCTATCTCCTGCGGAAGAAATGAATGAAAATACAGTGCGGACGCAAATGAGTGACCTGGAGCTTTTTAGAGCATTTTACAAAGAAGTAAAAGGGACAGAAGTTGGAGAAGAGACGGAAGCTATTTTTAAAGAAGTTCTTAATGATCTGTTAAAAGAAGAGAATGAAACAGCAACTGAAATAAAAGAATATATTACCAAGTAACTTATATTTGGGGGGATTTGTTATGAAGCCATTAAAATTAACGATGACGGCATTTGGGCCGTATAAGAGAACGGAGATTGTTGATTTTAACGAATTAGAAGATAATCGTTTATTTGTTATTTCCGGCAATACCGGGGCAGGAAAAACAACAATCTTTGACGCCATTTGTTTTGCTTTATATGGAAGTGCAAGTGGACAAGACAGGGAAAACACCTTGATGTTACGAAGTGATTTTGCTGAAGATGATACACATACTGCGGTTGAATTGCTTTTTGAATTAAAAGGTCGTTATTACCGGGTTCTTCGTCAGCTTGGTCATGTTAAAAAAGGAAACAAATCCAAAACAGGGGATCGCTTTGAATTCTATGAACAAGTGGAAGAAAGAGAGATTCCTTGCGTAGACAGGCAAATTGTTTCGGAAATAGATAAAAAGATAGAGATGTTAATTGGGCTTACTCAGGATCAGTTCAAACAAATCGTTATGCTTCCCCAAGGAGAGTTTCGAAAGTTATTGACTTCGCAAACTGAAAATAAAGAAGAGATTTTAAGGAGACTTTTTAAAACACAAACCTATCAACATATCAGTGAACGGTTACGTATACGAAAAAGCAAAGTGGAGGAAGCGTATAATAAAGCAGTGCAAACCAGAGATACATATATTCAGCATATTAGTGCTACGCTCCCTTTTCGAGAAGATGCACAACTTTTTCAGGTCTTGGGTGAAGCGCATTTTAATGAAAATCAAGTTGTAGCTGGTTTAGAAAAAGAAATTGAGTTTTACGAGGAACGGATTAAACAAGATGAGGAAACATATGAACAGGCGTACAAGCTACATGCACAAAAACAGGTAGAATTTTCCCGTGCGGAAGCAATTAATAAGCAGTGGGAAGAACTGTCAGACAAAGAGGCTCAATGGAAGGAATTGCAGGAAAAAGCACCTCAATATGAAGAAAAGGAAAATAAACTTCAACAAGCTGAACGGGCTACACATATTTATCCATATGAAAAACAACGTGTTGATTTAAAGAGAGATTATCAACAGAAAGAACAAACACTGCAACAAGCCCAAAACGCAGAACAAATTGCTGCTAAAAAAGTAGAGGAATCTCTTGCTTCTTTTCAAAAGGAAGAAGGTAACCAAGGGGAACGGGAAGCGCTTCGGAAAAAGCTTGATCAGTTATATGAGTTTTTGCCAATTGTACAAGAAATAGATCAAACAAAGCGATTATTACAGCAACAAAAGCAAGATGGAAAGCAGATAGCCGAAAAAATTAAAGAAGCTACTGCAAAACATCAGCAGTATAAAAATAAGCGAGATTCTTACAGAAATGAGATAAAGGTATTAGATCAATCCCCAAACGAGTTAGTAAAAAAGAACAATCAACGAAATGAAATGTTGAATCAATATAAATTGGTTGAAGAGTTTATTGAGACGAAAAATAAACAGGTGAAATTGGAAGAGGAAGTCCAACAAAAGCAAACTAATTATGAAATGAGAAAGAAAAAATATGAGAAAATAGAAAATACGTGGCTGAATGGTCAAGCAAGCATACTTGCAAGCCATCTCCATGAAGGTGAAGCTTGTCCCGTTTGCGGAAGTGAGCACCATCCGAACAAAGCAGCTGATGAAGAAGCTAGTGTAACAAAAGAGGAGTTGGAGAATGCTCGCAAGGAACTTGAAAAAATAGATGAAATTTATCGCACCAGTGTTGCCGATTGGAAAGCTGTTAAAGCACAGTATGAAAAAAGAGCTGCAGATTTATCTGAAATTAATATTCCTGTAAATGAGGCGGAAGAAGCAAAGGAAACTATTTTGCAACAGGGCCGCCAACTAAAAAAGGATATTATAAATTTGGAAGCTGCAACAGAGAAAGTTAAACAGCTAAAAGAAGAGTTGGAAAAAACGGAGCAACATATTGAACAGGTAACCGAACAGGAAGAGAAGCTGGAGAAACAATACCAGGAATTAAATGAAAAATATAATACTACTTATGCAGTTTATCAAGAACGCATTGGTAAAATCCCTGAACAAATTCGGCAGCTTTCTGAACTAAGACAAGCTATTACCGAGGCCGAAAAGAAAAAAGAGAAAATGGAAGAAGCGTGGGATAAGGTTCAGCGAGAGCTTCAGAAGGCGAAAGAAGAGCAGACGAAGGTAAATACGGATTTAATCCATGCAACAAATCAACTTGAAGAGACAAAGAGAAAGCAACTAGACGCTGAACGTGAATGGAACAATGCGCTTGACCAAGCAGGTTTTATAGACACAAAAGCGTATGAAGAGGCGAAGATGTCGGAAATTGCTCGTAAAGAAGCAAAGCGGGAGATCGAAGAATACAAACAGAAACGGGTAACCCTCCAATATCGAGTAGATGAATTGAAAGCAGCATTGAAGGACAAAAAGCAATTGGATCTTTCTTTGCTTGAAGCTCAACTTCAAGAGCTTAAAAGCGCTTATGAAACAGCACTGAAAACAGTACAACAGACAAAAGAATGGTATAAGGAAGCGCAACAACTTAAAGAAAATATATTAAAATCAAATGAACAAGTTCGAAAGATAGACCAACAACTGGGTACAGTTTCTGATTTGTTTAATGTTGTTCGTGGACAAAATGACCGTAAAATATCATTCGAACGATATTTGCAAATTGAATACCTCGAACAAATTATTGATGTTGCGAATCAGCGTTTGCGGAGGTTATCCAATGGACAATTTCAACTAATTCGCAGTGACCGGCAGGAATCACACGGAAGACAAAGCGGATTAGCCCTCGATGTTTATGATGCTTATACTGGCCAAACAAGGGATGTGAAATCATTATCTGGAGGAGAAAAATTTAATGCTTCGCTATGTCTAGCACTCGGTATGTCAGATGTTATCCAGAGTTTTCAAGGAAATATAACGATTGACACGATGTTTATTGATGAGGGATTTGGTACGTTGGATGAAGAATCACTTAATAAGGCAATAGATACATTAGTTGATTTACAACAGTCAGGCAGAATGATTGGAGTTATCTCACATGTACAGGAACTAAAAGCAATTTTCCCTGCAATACTGGAAGTGAAAAAAACTAAAGAAGGCTCAAGTGAAACTGCTTTTGTTTTAAAGTAATCGTACAATCGCAACTCGCATTCATTTTTTTACAGAAATGAAGCAACCTATAATTAAAGGAGGTTGTTTTAATGAGTGATAAAAATAAAAAGAAGAAAAACAAGAGTAAGCAAGAGTTGAATGATATGAAGGATGATAAAAAATACAAACAAAATCGTCCGCCAAGATAACGTTAGTTTAGAAGGGAGGTCAGTGCATACTGACCTCCCTTCTATGCTTAACGTTAACTTAAATATGTTAATCTAATAGAGGAAACCAGTTAAGAGAAAAAGGAGGGTGTATGGTGATTCCGTTTATAACAAGAAAAGCGCAACATCTATTTCCAGGTTACTTTGCGTTAGTTATGGCAACTGGTGCTTTATCGATCGGCTCTTATATGTTAGGGTATTTGCTTTTTTCCAATATATTATTAGCGATTAATACTGTTGCGTATGCGGTATTATGGGTGTTGACGATTATACGTATTCTTTTTTACTTCCAAAATATTATTCAAGACGTAACTCACCATATGAAGGGGCCAGGTTTCTTTACATTAGTGGCAGGCACCTCCGTCTATGGGAGCCAAATAATTATAGTCGGCCACAGTCATCTAATGTCACAAGCTTTATGGATTGTTGCCATCGTTCTTTGGGTTATTATTATGTATACTTTTTTTACAGCTGTCACGATTCGGAAAGAAAAGCCAACCATTGAGGAAGGGATTAATGGAGCGTGGCTGATCGCATCTGTGGCTACACAGTCCGTATCTATTTTAGGAACATTGCTCTCTCCCTATATGGCTGGACAAACAAGAGAGGGTGTATTGTTTTTCACCTTAGCTATGTACTTTCTTGGCTGTATGCTATATCTGAATATAATTACATTGATCTTTTACCGTTTTACCTTTGTGAAGTTTAAGTTTGAAGCATTAACACCCCCATACTGGATTAACATGGGTGCTGTAGCTATAACTACCTTAGCAGGCTCCACATTGATACTCCATGCGGATTTATGGCAGCTGCTTGACCAAATCACTCCCTTTTTAAAAGGATTTACATTATTCTTTTGGATAACAGGAACATGGTGGATCCCTCTATTGTTTATATTAATGATCTGGCGACACGTTATTAATCAACATCCGATTAGTTATGAGCCGCAATACTGGGGAATGGCCTTTCCATTGGCTATGTATATGACAAGTACATATCAATTTTCTAAAGCAGTAGAAGTAGAATTTCTCATGTTTGTTCCTCACATTATGTTTTATATTGCTATCGCTGCATGGTTATTTGGATTTATAGGCCTGCTTCACAGCTTATGGATGGAATTGAAAGGGAAAAGTTACTTATAAAACTAGGTTTAAGAAATAAACAATTGGTAAAAATATAGTAGTCTAATCAAAGGGACATAATAATTTAACATTAAATAGTTTAGTGATAAAATATAATAGAATTGTTTATTTCAGTATTAAAGGAGTGTTTTTAATGGGAAGATTAGATAATAAAGTAGCTATAGTTACCGGTGCAGGTGGCGGACAAGGTAAATCAGAAGCATTACTTTTTGCGAAAGAAGGAGCAAAAGTAGTTGTAACTGACGTACAAGAAGACAAAGTAAAAGAAGTAGTAGAAGAAATTAAAAGCAATGGTGGAGAAGCAATTGGATTTTTCCATGATGTTTCCAGTGAAGATGGCTGGAAGGAAGCAGTTGAAAAAGCTGTAGAAGAATTTGGGAAAATTGATGTACTTGTCAACAATGCAGGTATTACTATTCAAAAACCTATGCATGAAACTACTGTAGCAGAATGGGATAAAATTATGAATATCAATCTTACTGGTACATTCCTTGGTATGAAGCATGTTGTTCCAGTTATGCAAAAAAATGGGGGAGGAAGTATTGTTAATATCTCTTCAACTTCAGGTTTAACTGGTGGTGGCGGTGCAAGCCCTTATACTGCTTCTAAAGGTGCAGTGAGAATGCTTTCCAAAGCTGCAGCAGTTGACTATGCAAAAGACAGAATCCGTGTAAATTCTGTACACCCTGGTATCATTATCACTCCAATGACAGAAAAAATGTTCCAAGATGAGCAAATGAGTAACTGGGCTCATTCTGTAACACCACTTCCAGACCTTGGTGATCCAGATGACGTAGCATATGGTGTATTATACCTAGCTTCCGATGAAGCGAAATTTGTTACAGGTATTGAATTACCAATCGAAGGTGGATATACAGCTAAATAATGAAAAAGAAAACTGCCGGCAAACATTTGCCCGGCAGTTTTTTAATGCTTTAAAATGGGTTTAAAATATATATTTGGTTATTCAGTGATTCGCAACATGGATAAACTGCGAAATAGTTAAGAATATAGAGGCTGCGAAAATCATCGCTACGGGGAAATATTCCGCTTTCCGCGGGCGGCTGCTGAGCCTCCTCACGCTACGCGTTCCGGGGTCTCATCGAGGCCTCTCCTCCCGCAGGAGTCTCCATATTTCCCCTTCGCTAAGTTGCATGCCTCAAAGCTATTAAAGATAGGAGCTACTTATTCAATTTTTAAATACCTTAAATTAGTCAATAGCACATACCAATTGATTATAATGGAAGATGACGACTCCTGTCGGAATAGCATGAGCTGAAGACCCTGCACGGAGCGTAGCGGAGGAAGCGGCTGAAGCCATGCCGGCGGAAAGCGTTCATCTGGAATGGAAATCAATGGTGATAGATGATCTGCTAAGGATGTTTAGCCCCATGACCCTGCTACAGGTTAAATATTTTCACACCTTCGAGCTCAAGAAAGATGTGTATTTTTTTGAATCGAGAGTTTGTAGCCCTATCAAGTTAGTTCGCATTTTCCTCTTACTATAAACATACGAGATCACGTTTGGCCCGCAACTTTTACAATAGAATCTTTATAAAGCCACTATATCAAATACCTTACATATACGATTACAAGAATAAACACCCAGACTACATCTACAAAATGCCAGTAGTAGGAAAAGGTTTTAAATTTCTCCATGTACAGAGAATATGGAATAGCCCGCTTGAGTTGAATAAATAGAATAGCCATCCAAGCACAACCAAAGGCTACGTGGCTGGCATGCAATCCGACAAGCACATAATAAGAACTGAGAAAGGAGCTAGTACTTAATGTATATCCCTCTCCGACATACTTAGAAAATTCACGAATCTCCAACCCCAAGAAAATTAAACCGAATAAAAGAGTAATTCCCAGCCATGGTAGAAGCTTTTTAAGTTGTTTACCCTCAAGCCCACGTTCAGCTAGCCACAGTGTTCCACTACTCGATAACAAGAAAATGGAAGAAATGATTACACTTTTAGCTTCGAAGACCTTAGAAGGATGCGGCCCCTCTGAAGAAGGGGTGAATACCAAATAGGTTGCAAACAGGGTGAGAAACATAATTGCTTCGACAAAAAGATAGATAAAAAAACCAATTTGTTTATCTTTAAAAAGGGTAGCTTCATAATTATTCATCATCTGTCTGCTCCTTTCCGTAATGCTCTGCTCTCTCATCATGGAATGCTCTGATGACAAAGAAGCTGAATACACCTGCTCCTAATATAATTGCTGGCACGTACCATTTGTAAATCATACAAAAAGACATGAAGCCTAAGGTGATTGTCATAAGAAAAGGAAGTATGGAATCTCTTGAAATAGGACTAGCTCGGTGTTCTTTTGTTGTTTTGATTCTTTCCCTACGCAATTTTGCATACCAAAAGGGGTCCGTTTCTTCCACAAATGGCATGGGGGTAAATGTATGTTCTGGAGAAGGCGAACCTACTGTCCACTCCAGTGTTCGTCCATCCCATGGATCATTACCAACTTTTTCCCCTTTTTTATGTGTCTTAAATAAATTATAAAAGAAAAATAGCATACTTATTCCCATAGTAAATGCACCAATTGTACTTAATAAGTTGGTAATTTCTAAGCCTTCCCCTACCCTAAACGTATAAACTCTTCGGGGCATTCCATTCAACCCTGAGATATGCATTGGAAAGAAGGTTAGATGAAAGCCGATAAGAAATAACCAAAAATGCCACTTTCCCAGTTTTTCATCAAGTACAAAACCTGTGATTTTAGGATAATAATAATAGATTCCTGCAAATATACCCAGGATAGTGGAAGCGATAATTACATAGTGAAAATGGGCGACAACGAAATGGGAATCATGAAACTGAAAGTCAGCTGCTGAGACTGACAGCATAACACCCGTTACACCACCCATAACAAAGGATGGAATAAATCCCAGTGAGAACAACATAGGAGTTGTGAATCTTAATACACCACCTCGCATTGTAAATAGCCAGTTAAATACTTTGATTCCTGTTGGTACGGCAATTGCCATCGTGGTGATTGCGAATATTGTGTTAGTTACTGGGCCGAGACCGACGGTAAACATATGATGTACCCAAACCATAAAGGATAAAAATCCAATTAGCACAATGGAGAGAACCATTGCTGGATAACCAAAAACGCGCTTCTTGGAGAATGTTGATATGATATCAGAGAAAATACCAAAGGCTGGCAATGCAAGAATATACACTTCGGGATGACCAAAAATCCAGAATAGATGCTGCCAATACACAGGGTCACCATCAGGGCCGTGGAAAAACTTTGTTCCAAACATGCGATCAAACATGAGCAAATAGAGGCCGATAGCTAAAACGGTAAACGCTACAAGTATTAAAAAAGCTGTAATCAGAGTTGCCCATGTAAATAATGGCATTCTAGTGAATTTCATGCCAGGTGCGCGCATTCTTACAATCGTTACGATTAAATTGAGTGCTGTAAAAATGGTCCCTAAACCGGAAATTTGTAAACTGAAAACATAAAAGTCTGATCCAACCCCAAGGGTGAAAAGAGAAGTAGACAACGGGGCATATCCTGTCCAGCCTATTGCTGGTGCACTATTTAAAAAGAATGCAATATTAAACAGCATACCACCTGTGAAAAATAGCCAAAATCCGACTGCATTTAAAAATGGAAATGCCAAATCACGAGCGCCAATTTGTAATGGTACAGCAATGTTCATTAAGCCCAGTAGCATGGGAGTTGCTGCGAAAAAAATCATCATCGTTCCATGTGTAGTAAATACTTCATTGTATTTTTCGAATTGAAATACCCAGAAATCGTTATTAGGTACTGCCAGCTGGGAACGGATAAACAATGCATCTATTCCGGCCCTAAGGAAAAATATGAAGCCAAATAGTATGTATAAGGTACCGATTTTACGATGATTTGTTGTCCGCATAAATTCCCAAATGACTGGCAACTTTTTATATTTAAGGACGGAGATTACAACAATACCGCCCATAATAATGGTAAAAACCCATGCAGCTATAACATCTGAGGGGATAAATAGAGAATTACCAAAGATTGATAGATTCATGACCCACACTCCTTACTTGTACATTTTTGTTAATCTTCATTTTCTTGATTACTTGACTGTTTAAGATATTGATTATATTTCTCCATCGAAACAACCTTCACGTCAAACGTCATATTCGCGTGTTGAATACCACAAAATTCTGCACACTTTCCATCATATTCGCCTATCTCTGCATTCTTAATAACATAGATAAGTTCTTTATTTGGAATAACATCTACTTTTCCTGCCAATTCAGGTATCCAAAAAGAATGGATAACATCCTTAGATGATAGATGAAAAGTAATATCTTTGTTTTCAGGAATAATTAATTCATTATGAACTGTTTTACTGTTTTTGTGTTCAAACGTCCACCTGAATTGCTCCGCAGTCACGTTAATATGAATCCCGTTTGTGTTCGTTTCAGCTTCCGTCTTTGGTGATTGGTCAAAAGTAATCTTTAATGTTGGAACAGCAAGAACGGCAAGCAGTATAAATGGAATAATTGTCCAGGTTAATTCATATTTTAAGTTTCCTTTTATGTCTTGGGGTATAAATTCTGATTTCTTTTCTGTATAACGATATCTGATCACAAAACGGGTAAACAGGATAAAAACAACAAGCAAAACAATTGCCATTATTGCTAAACTGAACCAAATTAAGTAGGCTTGTTCTTTCCCTGTAGAGCTTTTTGGATCGAGTACCGTAATACTCTGGCAGCCTGCAAGCAAGATTATAAAAGGAAGTATAGTTATCTTTTTCATTCCACTTCGCTCCCTTCGGATATGTAATTCTTATAGAATATTGCGCTCTAAATCCCTACCCTTGTTGTTTAAAAATTAAACTTAAGAATAATTGGGAGGAAACATGTGAGATATAATAAAAAGTTATCCAAATATATGTTAGTAAACAGAATGAGTTGGGTATTGGTAAAATAGTTACTTTGGCAAGGAAGGGTGATTATGTTTGTTTAAGGAAAAATATGTATGGCTATTATTTATTTCATTAACCTTACTAACTGTCGCATGTAGTAACCAGGCTCGGAGTGAAGGGGAAATGTATGACGCAAACCAAATACGTGAGGAATTAAGCCAGCTGGATCCAAACAGTGATGTAATATATGGAAAAGAAATTTTTGATGATACAAAGGCAGTGGTACCAGATCATGTTGGAAATGAGCTTTCTTGTTTAAGTTGTCATGGGGATGGTGGTCTTGCACCCAACTCTCCAATGGTTGGCATTACAGAAAAGTTTCCCAAAATGCGACGAGGCAAGTTGACTACGATTGAGGATAGAATAAACGGTTGTTTTGTTCGTAGTATGAACGGAGATAAATTAGACGAAAACAGTAGAGAGATGAAAGCAATGGTTGCTTATTTTGAATTTATATCGAAAAATGTTGAATCAAAAGAGGACATTACATGGAGAATGAATAATGATAAAAAGAAAGTTCCTGAACCTAATCTTACTAATGGGGCAAGATTGTTTGTTGAGAAAAATTGTGTATCCTGTCATGCCACTGATGGGTCTGGGACAAGTGACCAAACAGGGCCTGCGTTATGGGGGGACGGTTCATTTAATGAAGCTGCTGGAATGACAAAGATTGAAAAAGCGACTGGATTTATCCAAAATAACATGCCGAAGGGTCAGGAAGAAACCTTAACAGATCAGGAGGCAGCGGATATTGCAGCATTTCTTCTGTCTCATGAACGACCATCAGGCGATCCGGATGAATTGACAGATTACCATCTTGATCCAAGTCGTTCCTATATTACGAAAGAGCGCAGGGAAAAAATCAGAAATGGATCTTTTGATTGGACTTCACTGGATGTCATCATTCCTAAAGAAAAGCAAAAGGACTAACATTTTGGCACCTATAAAAATCTCTATAAGACATATCATTACTTTGCATTTTTTATACCGACATATTCTGCACATTACTCAAGGGTTATGATGAAAATTAATTTAAAAACTTTCTGGAAAGTATTGATTTTTCTTGCTATTTAATAGAACCTATAGGTAGTAACTTGTAAGATAATGATGCAAGCAATCTAATCTTGATTGCTTTACTTACAAAATTAAATACTTACATGGGAGTGCAGAATTTGGCCAGTTTAAAAACGTATAGTCTAAAAGAATTTGTACAGGATATGACAAGGTTGGTAGAGGACAACATAGAAGAAGCGACCCTTGTGAATAGCACAGAGGGGTTAGTCGGTGAATTAATTAAAACGAATGATTGGTTGCCTAACTCAGTTTATCAAGTAAATGAGAATGGATATACAAGACATTCTTTATATCGCGACCCTGAAAATCGCTTTGAAGTCTTGGCGTTGGGTTGGAAAGCCGGTCAGAAAACTCCACTTCACGATCATGATGGTACCTGGGGAGTTGAAGGGGTAGTAACCGGTATGATGAAAGTCAAAAATTTCGTGCGGAATGAGGAGGAAGAAGGCGAATATGTGAAGTTGATACCTGCTGGAACAGTACGACTAAACGAGCATAGCACCGGTGAATTATTACCACCTGCAGATTGTCATATACTTGAATCTGTTGGGGAGAAAATGGCGGTGACCATTCATGTTTATGGAAAGCAACTGACTAAATTTCGTCTTTTCCAATTACAGAATGATCGGACCTACAAAGTGAAATGGGTAAAGGTTGGTTATACAAAAGAATATTAGGAATGTTTGGCAGATAAGACATATTACTTGTCTGCCTTTATTTTTAACTATAAACTGAAACAGTTGCTTAATTCACAAAATAGTGCCTATACATATTTTGTGAATACTGGAGGAAAATAATTAAAACACTATTCGTCGGAAAGGAGAGATAGAATTGAAAAGAGCTACATCAGTCTTTTATATATCTGCCTCCATTATTACAGTAATGGTTATACTCGGAGCAATTATGCCTGACGCCTTTCAAGCAATGACAACAAATATCAAATCGTTTATCGCCACCTCTTTTGGATGGTATTATCTGATAATTGTTACGGCAATTACGTTAGTATGTATGTTTCTATTAATTAGTCCTATTGGGAAGATAAAATTAGGAAAACCAGATGAAAAACCTGAATTTTCTCGACCAACCTGGATTGCTATGCTATTTAGTGCTGGTATGGGCATCGGGCTCGTCTTTTATGGTAGTGCGGAACCGCTGAGCCATTACGCTCTCAGTTCACCTACTGGAGAAACCGGAACAAACCAAGCGATTAAGGATGCCTTACGGTTTACGTTTTTCCATTGGGGAATTCATGCGTGGAGCATTTACGGGATAGTAGCATTAGTGTTGGCCTATTTTAATTTTAGAAAGGATGAACCTGGTTTAATCAGTGCTACATTACGCCCGGTTTTAGGAGATAGAGTCAAAGGAGCTACTGGTAGAGTGGTTGATATTATTGCAGTAGTCGCCACTGTTCTTGGTGTTGCGACTACATTAGGCTTTGGGGCTGTACAAATAAATGGAGGATTATCTTTTCTTTATGACATTCCGGTAACTATTGGAGTTCAGTTTATAATCATCGCAATCGTAACCGTTTTGTTTATGATCTCTGCTTGGTCAGGTCTTGGTAAAGGAATAAAATATTTAAGTAATGCCAACATGGGTCTTGCTACTATTTTACTTTTACTAATCTTTATATTTGGACCAACCATTTTCATTCTTAATTTATTTACAGACACGATAGGTACGTATATACAATCCTTGCCGAAAATGAGTTTTCGAATTGCACCACTCGATTCTGAAGCTCATCAGTGGATAAATGATTGGACACTCTTTTACTGGACATGGTGGATCTCATGGTCTCCATTTGTTGGTGTATTCATTGCCCGAGTTTCACGAGGAAGGTCGATACGGGAATTCATATTAAATGTATTGTTTGTTCCTTCAATTGTTAGTTTTTTCTGGTTTGCTGCATTTGGTGGTGCTGCCATCAAGGTAGAAAATTCAGGGTTAGCAAACATTTCTTCGCTTGCAACAGAAGAGGTTCTGTTCGGTATGTTTGAACATTATCCGGCAGGTTTAATTGCGTCCATTATTGCTATGCTATTGGTAGCAACCTTCTTCATTACGTCTGCAGACTCTGGGACATTTGTACTTGGGATGATGACAACAAACGGTTCTCATTCGCCAAGTAATCAGATTAAGATTGTATGGGGAGTATTATTATCAGCCGCATCAGTTGTACTATTATACTCTGGTGGATTACAGGCACTTCAAAATATGATGATAATTGCTGCTTTACCATTTTCCATCATTATGGCATTGATGATCGTCAGTCTATTTAAGTCCTTATCTGATGAAGCAAAGCAGATAGAGGTAATGAAGAAAAAGAAAAAACAATAAAGAATAAGAAGGAATGTATAAATAAAGCGATCTATCTTCATGATAGATCGCTTTACTATTTCAAATAATTATATGAAGAATTAATTAAGCGTATTATTTATTTAGAGAAACAGGTGCATGCCATTGTCTATCAGAAAACCACTGTTCCTTGGTATATGCCATTTCCCAGAAAGCAAGCTCGTACTCCTTAGCAATAATAAATTGTTCTTTCATCTTCTCCTTTTCATGCTCACTGGAGTCTTCCGCTATAGAATTCAACAGATCAATTTGCTCTTGCGTAGAGGTGTGGAACCAATCGTCGGCATATGTGTTAATCCAATTTTGATATATCTTCTCTTTTGGTTTGGCGTCCTTATATGTTTTCCCAATATCCGCATATAACCAATAGCAAGGTAAGAGTGCGGCTACGGTTTGTCCAAGGCTGCCTGAATGTGCTGCTCTGTATAAGTGCGCGGTATATCCATAAGCTGTAGGAGCAGGTTTGAAATTCGCTGTATCCTCCTCACTAATATTTAGGATCTCTGCATGAGCCTTATGAACAGTGAGTTCTGCTTGTGCCGTACTTTTTGCTTTTTCAGCAAGCATCGCGGTTACATGAAAATCCTCAGCCTGGGCAGCTGCCATTGCATGCACTTTTCCAAAATGCTTCAGGTAATAGATATCCTGAAGAATGTAGTACTTGAATGTTTCAAGCGGTAAGTCACCATTCACAATACCTTTTACAAATGGATGATTTACACTTTGCTCCCAGCTATTCTTTGTTGCTTCCCGTAGTGTGTCGGTAAATTGCATGAAAAAATCCTCCTCTTTTTAATTTCTTGCTGATCGAGGAGGGAACGGATGAACTTAAACAAGCGTCAATCATTTTTATAGAACGTTAGGACAATGTTCAACACGAAAAATAGATTGATTGCAAAGCTAAGCTGTTTTCCACTTCCCTCCGCTGGTGTTAACCAGATCAGGTTCTAAGGGTCTTCATTCTCAGCCATAAAAGGCTCCCCTAGCAGAAATAATAGTTAATACACATGTAGCATATCATATAGAAATTTAAAGTCAACTTACTTATCGGAATAATTATTTAATTTTAAAATTACCTGAAAACGTTTTAGAGAAACCATTGGTGGGAAACGTTTACTATAATGATTATTTGTTGTGCTTGCTATTAATTAAGTTCTGCATGTACATCAAAAGAAAATAGTATATTAAACTAAAGGAGGGGAAAGATGGTTTTACCATTTAAACATGAACCTTTTACTAATTTTAAAGAAGAAGAAAATCGAAAGGAATTTCGCCAGGCGCTAAATACCGTTGAAGAACAATTAGGGAGTGAAATACCTCTTGTTATTAATGGCGAAAAAGTGTATACGGATGATAAAATTACATCCGTCAATCCCGCTAAGAAAGGCCAGGTAATTGGGAAGGCTTCTATGGCTACGAAAAAACATGTCGATCAAGCAATGGAAGCTGCAGAAGAGGCATTTAAAGATTGGGGAAGATGGAGTGCAGAAGCACGGGCCGAGGTAATGTTCCGCACTGCAGCCATTGTAAGAAAGAGAAAGTTCGAATTTGCTGCCACGCTTGTATATGATGCAGGAAAGCCCTGGGGGCAAGCAGATGCCGATGTAGCAGAAGGCATCGACTTTCTTGAATACTATGGTAGAGAAATGATTGAATTAGCAAAAGGTAAGCCAATGGAAGACAGACCAAATGAGAATAATAGCTATTTTTATCAACCTCTGGGTCCAGGAGTTGCTATTCCGCCATGGAATTTTGCTTTTGCTATTGTGTGTGGAACGACTGTTGGGCCATTAGTGGCTGGTAATACGGTATTATTGAAACCCTCAGAAAACACACCAGTGATTGCATATAAGCTAATTGAGGCGTTAGTAGAAGCTGGCGTGCCAGATGGTGCTATCAATTTTATACCAGGTGATCCTTCTGATATTGGAGATTATCTCGTAGACCATCCAAAAACGAGATTCATTAATTTTACTGGTTCTCGTGCCACAGGTACACGAATTATAGAACGAGCTTCTAAAGTACAAGAAGGCCAGGATTTTCTGAAGCGTGTTGTAGCTGAAATGGGTGGTAAGGATACAATAATTGTAGATGAGGACGCAGACCTTGAACTTGCTGCAGATTCTATTGTACAATCTGCTTTCGGCTTTCAAGGGCAAAAATGTTCAGCTTGTTCAAGAGCTGTTATTCATGAAGCTGTCTATGATAAAGTGCTTGAAATGGCAACCGAAAAGACAAAAGAGATTACAGTTGGAAATCCTGCTGTAAATGACGTTTTTATGAGTGCAGTAATCAATCAAAAACAGTTTGATAAGATAAAGGACTATATTGATATTGGTAAAAATGAAGGCGAGCTTGTATATGGCGGCGAGACGGATGACTCCGAAGGATATTATATTTATCCAACTATTTTTAAGGATGTAGATCCGAAAGCCAGAATTATGCAAGAGGAGATTTTTGGTCCAGTGGTGGCATTTGCCAAAGCCAAAGACTTTGACGAAATGCTGGAGATTGCCAATAATACGGAATATGCCTTAACAGGCGCCGTTATCTCCAATAATCGTAAACATTTGGATCGTGCACGCTATGAATTTCAGGTTGGAAATCTATATTTCAATCGTGGCTGCACTGCTGCTATAGTTGGATATCAACCATTCGGCGGTTTCAAAATGTCAGGAACAAATGGAAAAGCAGGTGGACCAGATTATCTTCCACAATTCTTAAATGCTAAAACAGTCTCAGAGATGTTCTAAACCAGAAAAGTATTAGTAATAGCATGCAAGAAGGCCTATTCGAAAAGGATAGGTCTTCTTTTTTTTTGCAGATGATTATTTTTCCTCCTCATGCTGTTTAAACCTCTCCTTGGCTCACCTTAACCACCTGCCAAATAAAGTTATTTTGCATTATAGTTACACTACTGTTTCCTTTTCCTATGCTTGCATCAAAATTGCGATCACCCAACTAACGGACTATAAATTAGTTTTATAAATTTTCAGTATTTGGCAGCAAAACGTACTATATAAGAGAATTTCTACATATTAATGGGGCAAGGCCTTGTAAAAGCCTGTTATTCAATTCTAATGCCAACAAAACGGATTTTTCTAAAAAATCAATTTTTGGTAGACTTAAGTGGTATATGTAAAGAACAACAAAAAAAGAGGGGGAACTAAATAGTGAATAAAAAGAACTGGAGACTATTACCTATATTTCTACTTACTGCATTTTTGATATTGGGGCTGGCAGCTTGCGGAGCTGAAGAAAAAGCGGATGGTGAAGGTAAATCTGAATTAAAAGAGGAATACACCGTAGTAAGTGATACTTCCTTTGTTCCTTTTGAATTTAAAGAGGACGGGGAATATGTTGGATTTGATATCGATCTTATTAACGCAATTGCTGATGAGGCAGGATTTAAAATTAATATGGAAACAACAAATTTTGATGGTATCATTCCAGGTTTGCAAACAGGGCAATTTGATATCGCTATCGCAGGAATTAGTATCACAGATGAACGTGCTAAAAAGATTGATTATAGTGAACCGTATTACCAATCCGGTTTAAGTATCGGGGTGCGGGAAGAAAATGAGGACATAAAGGGTATTGAAGATCTGGAAGGAAAGACAATTGCAACCAGATTGGGATCAACAAGTGCTGCTTATATTGCGGATAACATAGAAGGCGCAGAAGCAAGCCAATTTGAACAGTTGGATCAAGCGTATATGGCTGTAGAAAATGGAAGTGCGGATGCCATTTTGTATGATGCTCCGAATGTCGCCTATTATATTAAGACAAAGGGCGATGGATTAAAAGTTGTTGGGGACTTATATCAAGCAGAGGATTACGGGATTGCTATTTCAAAAGGAAATGATGAGCTTGTAGCTGCTATTGATGACGCACTTGCAACAATGAAGGAAAATGGGAAGTATGATGAAATTTACGAAAAATGGTTTGGGGAGAAGCCTGAATAACACTTTACTTTAAGGGTGTAACGAGCCTGATGTTACACCCTTTTCTAATTTGAATTTGAAGTAATTTGGATAACTATGCAAGAAAAATTATAACGCTTCTAGCGAGTATCGTCTTAAGTCAAATCTTAGTTTGGTAAAAGATGACTATTATGAGATAGGAATTAAGTTAGTATAGTATACATTGAAGAGGTGAAAGTATGTTAGGAAGGTTTGATTGGGCAGGTGTTATAGATTTTTTACCAGAACTGGGGATAGGATTGTACTATACCTTACTAATCTCTGTTCTAGGATTGCTCATTGGGTTTATATTAGGAGCAATTTTTGGTATTGGGAGAATTTCCAAAAATAAATTGGTTTATGGACTTTCAACCGTATATGTGGAAGTGATTCGAGGAACGCCGGTATTGGTACAGGCGATCTGGATTTTCTTTGCATTGCCATTAATTATTGGACAGAATTTAGGCTCCATTACTGCAGGGGTGATTGTTATCGCTTTGAATTCAGGAGCATATATTGCTGAGATTGTTCGAGGTGCGGTAGACTCTATTGAAAAAGGACAGATGGAAGCCGGAAGATCGCTTGGATTAAATCAAAGCCAGACGATGCGTTATATTGTATGGCCACAGGCATTTAAAAGGATGGTCCCTCCATTGGGGAATCAATTTATTATCAGTATAAAGGATACCTCATTACTATCAGTCATCCTTGTTCCCGAACTAATATTTCAAGGGCGGTTGATTGCAGCAAATCATTTTAATGCTGTGGAAATTTATACTACGGTAGCGCTATTCTACCTTGCAATTACCTTGAGTTTATCTGTTGTATTACGGTTTGTAGAAAGAAGGTTGGCTACATGATAGAGATTAAGAATTTACATAAAAAATTTGGTGATTTGGAAGTATTAAAAGGAATAGATTCTTTTATTAAACAGCAGGAGGTAGTTTGTGTAATCGGTCCCAGTGGGTCAGGGAAAAGTACCTTTTTGCGCTGCTTGAATTTGTTGGAGGAAGTGACAGAAGGAGATGTGATTATTGATGGAAGAAACCTGGTTCATCCACAGACGGATATAAATAAAATTCGTACGGAAGTGGGCATGGTTTTTCAGCAATTTAATCTATTTCCCCATAAATCGGTTTTGGAAAATATCATGCTTGCACCAAAAAAAGTAAGGAAATTAAGTCAGGAAGAAGCTAAGAAACGTGCGCTCGGTTTATTGGATAAAGTTGGCTTGAATGATAAAGCCACTATGTATCCAGGTCAGTTATCGGGAGGTCAACAGCAAAGGGTAGCAATTGCGAGAGCACTTGCGATGGAACCCAAGATTATGCTTTTTGATGAACCTACTTCGGCATTGGATCCCGAATTGGTAGGAGAGGTGCTCGAGGTTATGAAGCAGCTGGCACATGAGGGGATGACTATGGTAGTAGTTACACATGAGATGGGTTTTGCACGAGAAGTTGGAGACCGTGTTCTTTTTATGGATGGTGGAGTCATAGTAGAGGAAGGGGTTCCTGAACAGATTTTTAATCATCCCCAATCTGAACGGACACAGGACTTTTTAAATAAAATTCTATAAAAAGCTTCTTATGCGGACAAGTTAAATAGACTAATAGGAGAGCTGCATGCTTTTATCCACTTATAGACAAAACATGCAGCTCACTGTACTGATTCACCCATTACCCTATTTAGCTCCTTTATAACCTTTTCGCAATATTTCCTGAACGGTATGCACGGTAACATAGGCATCTTCATCAATTTCTTCGATAATTTTTCTGAACCGGACAATCTCCTGTTTATTGATAACAAGATATAATACTTCTTTATTCCGATTTGTATAACCGCCTCTACCTTCCAGAATTGTAATTCCTCTGGCCATATTTTGCGTAACGGCTTCTAATACTCTATCAGGATACTTAGAAATAATTAATACCGAAGTTCGTTCATTTGCACCTTCAACAACGACATCAATAACTTTAGCTCCAATATAAACAGCAATCAGTGTATACATTGCTTTTTCCTGACCAATTACAAAAGCAGAACCTGCAATTACGAGAATATCGATAACGAGCATTCCTTTTCCCATGCTCCAACCTAAGAACCTGCTTAGTATGCGAACAATAATGGCCGTTCCACCAGATGTCCCGCCAGTACGGAAGATCATACCAAGGCCAAGACCTACCGTACCACCTGCAAAAAGAGCTGCTAACAGTGTGTCTCCATTTATTTCACTGCCAATGCCAGAGGTGAAGTGGAGGAATCCTGAGGAAAAGATAATTGCAATAATGGTATAGATCATCACACGATGATCAAAAAATCGATAACCTACGATCAACAGAATCGCGTTAATTACAAAGTTTACCAGACCTGGAGACCATTCAAAGAGATAATAGGTAACAATGGATATACCAATAATTCCACCTTCAGAAAGGTTATTTGGTATTGCAAAATAATTAATCCCGAGTGCAAATATTAACGAACCTGAAACAATAAGAAACATGTCTTTCATTATTTTTTGCATAAATCGACCTCCTACGTGACATATTCTACACTAAAAACATAAAACTGTGAAAAATAATATATTCTACATTAAATGAGAATTCATCTATTATATGAACCTTTAGGGAGCCAGTCAAACGTAACACTATAAAGTGTAAGTACTTTTAAAATATGCTAAATATTTTATAGAAAAATTACTATTTTCTCTATTATTTGCTAGAATAACAGATAATTACACAATTAGGAGGAAAATTAGGTGAAACTTGACTTTAATAGTTCATTACCACTCCATATTCAACTAAAATCAATTATTGAATATAAAATAAGCAATGGGGTATTTGCCAATCAAATTCCTAGTGAACGACAATTTATGGAAGAATATAATGTGAGTAGAAGTACCGTCCGTGAAGCAATAAATTTGTTGGTACGTGAAGGCGTTTTAGAGAAAAGACATGGAAAAGGAACGTTTGTATCTTTTAAACCCATTCATGAATGGCTTGGAAATTTAAGCAGTACTACCGAAACAATTTTTCAAATGGGAATGAGACCAGGAGCTAAGTTAATTACACATTACAGAACAATACCCCCTGCCTACATTCAAGAAAAAGCAGGATTTTCTGAAGCTTATTTTATAAAACGACTCCGCTATGCCGATGATATTGCCATCGGAATAGAGAGACATTATTATCCTGTCAGTATTGGAGAAAAACTCATAGAACATGACTTGGATAAGGCAACTATATATGACTTACTGGAAGATGAACTAGGCATGCACTTTGCAGAAGCGTCTCAGACGATCCGCAGTGGTGAGCTATTTGAAGAAGACAAGCAATATTTAAAGATTCCAGCTCATGGTCAAGCATTAATTGCAGAACGCATTATAAAAGGGCCGACCCGAGAGGTAATTGAAATAGAAGAGGCTTTTTACAGAAGCGATATGTATAATTTTAAAATTAATCTTTCGAGAAAATTTGGCTCTTGAGCATGAGAATCCAGAGCATGTAAAACATTCATAAAGGATTTTTATATATCTTATTATATTTTTAAATGTTAGAATTTATAAAATATATTGAAATGTTTTTAACCTTCACATATACTTTAAGTAATCTACTACAACATAACTGGTACGGACGTCACGATGTAAGCATAGCTTGGAAGTTTTATTGTAGTGGTTAATTAAGAGTGTAGGAGGGATTTATATGATCGTTGGTGTTCCGCGTGAGGTAAAAAATAACGAACGGCGGGTTGCTCTCACTCCATCAGGTGTAACTGCGTTTGTTAATGCCGGGCACACAGTCCTAATTGAAAGTTCTGCAGGAAATGAAAGCGGTTTCCTTAATGAGGAATATAAAGCTGCTGGTGCAATTATTGTATCCACAGCGGCAGAAGCGTGGGCTGCTGAAATGGTAATGAAAGTAAAGGAACCTCAACCTCAAGAATTTCAATACTTGCGTGAAGGACTTATTCTATTCACATATCTTCATCTTGCAGCAGAACCTGAATTAACCGAACAGCTACTTAAGAAGAAAGTGACAGCAATTGCTTATGAAACAATCCAAAACAGTGATAGATCATTGCCATTATTAGCCCCGATGAGTGAGATAGCGGGAAGAATGGCTGTCCAGATAGGGGCACAATATTTAGAAAATGTTAAAGGTGGAAAGGGAATACTCTTAGGCGGTGTTCCTGGAGTTCAACCAGGAAATGTAGTTATTATCGGAGGCGGAGCCGTTGGGACCAATGCAGCAAAAATGGCGCTTGGATTACGAGCAAAGGTGACTATCATTGACATTAATGCCAATAGGCTTCGAGAGCTTGACGATCTATTTGGCGGAGCTGTGACAACATTAATGTCGAATCCCCTTAATATTAAAAACGCGGTAAAAGAAGCAGATCTACTGGTTGGGGCTGTGCTTATCCCTGGGGCAAAGGCGCCACAGCTTGTATCAGAAGAAATGGTGAAAGAAATGATGCCAGGTTCAGTCATTATTGATGTGGCAGTTGACCAGGGAGGTTCTATTGAGACAATCGATCGTGTAACGACTCATGATGACCCAATCTATAAGAAACATGGAGTGCTTCATTATGCTGTGGCGAATATGCCAGGAGCGGTAGCACGGACAGCCACTTTATCTCTAACGAATAATACAAGTCAATTTGGTGTGTTTCTAGCGAATAAAGGATTTAAGAAAGCAATCGAAGCAAATCCGGCATTTGCCAAAGGTGTTAATACGCATGCAGGCATGATTACGCATGAAACAATTGCCAATGCTTTCACCAAAGAATACACTCCGCTTGCTGAAGCCTTGACAAAGCCAGTTGCATCGTATTAAAGAATTGTTTTTTATCATTTTACGGGAATGGAGGAGTTAATGATGAAGACAGAATCCGAAATGAACACAGGAGTAGGGGTCGAGTCCCCACGTTTATGGAATGCGATGCATCGGTTTAATCCGGATGCACTGCAAACAGTAGCGGCAAAGGGAGAAGGCGCATGGTTCACTGACGAGGCAGGAAATAAATACTTGGATGGCGTATCTGGTCTGTGGTGTTTAAATTTGGGGCATGGACAACAAGAAATTGTAGACGCAGCAGCAGAGCAAATGAAAAATCTCTCTTATTTTCCTCTAACAATGAGTCACCAGCCTGCAATTAAATTAGCAAGCAAAATTAGTGAGTTGTTGGGAGCGGATTATCAGACGTTCTTTTCCAATAGTGGTTCGGAAGCGAATGAGACTGCATTTAAGATTGTTAGGCAGTATCATAATCAAACAGGAAATCCTGGTAAGTATAAATTTATTTCACGCTACCGTGCATACCATGGCTCTACGCTAGGTGCATTAAGTGCTACTGCACAGGCAAACCGCAGGGTAAAGTATGACCCAGGAATGCCGGGATTTTTACATGTGTATCCACCCTATAGTTATCGTTCGATTTTTGGAGGAGAGCCGGAAGAATCCGATTTGAAAGCTGCCCAGTTAGTTGAAGAAATGATTAATTGGGAAGGGGAAGAAACCGTAGCAGCATTTATTATGGAACCGTTTATTTCTGGTGGCGGGGTAATTATTCCATCAATGAAATACATTCAGCGAATTGCTGAAATATGTAAACGCTACAATGTCTTACTGATTATGGATGAAGTTGTATCAGGCTATGGCCGAACAGGTGAAATGTTTGGTTTCAAACATGCGGAAGGTGTTCAGCCTGATATCGTGACAATGGCAAAAGGATTAACAAGTGGGTACCTGCCTCTAGGAGCCACAGCTGTTAAATCAGACATCTATGAAGCATTTAAAGAAGCAGGTAAAGACAATCATTTTCGTCATGTATCCACATATGGTGGACACCCGGCAGCATGCGCGGTAGCACTGAAAAACATTGAGATCATTGAAAGAGAGAATTTAGTGGAACGGGTGCGCGAACTAGGTAAAACAAAACTTGGAAAACTACACGACCTTATTAACCATGAAAATGTTGGAGAAGTTCGCCAAGTTGGCTTTTTACTCGGTTTAGAGATGGTGACAGACAAAGATTCCAAGAGGCCACTGGACGATGCAAAAATGAATGAAATTGTAGGAGCTTGTAAAGCAAAAGGTTTAATTATTGGAAGAAATGGCGATACCGTTCCAGGTCAAAATAACGTTATTATTGTTGCGCCTCCATTAACTAGCACAGAAGAAGACTTGGATTTTCTTGTCGAAACTGTACAATCGGTAATTCGAAACATTTAGCGATGAGTTAAAGGTAAGCTGAAGGGACGGGTTTCACTTGAATTACGAACGTTTAAAAACATTTATTGCGGTAGCGGAAAAGAAAAGCTTTTCCGAGGCTGCAAGAATTCTTTTTGTAACTCAGCCCACAATTACTTCACAGGTGAAAGCATTGGAAGAGGAATTAAATACAAAGCTATTTGAAAGAACGACAAAAAAGGTGAAGATGACACAGTCAGCTAAAATTCTTCTCCATCATGCTAAAGAAATTGTCCGTCTTAGTGACCTTGCAAAGAAGGAAATCCAGGATATTGAGGAAACGACCTATGGAGAACTTGGAATTGGTTGCAGCTTTACAATTGGAGAGTATATTCTCCCATCATTTTTAAAGAAGTTCAAAGATTTATATCCACTTATTCAAATGCGGATGGAGATTTCCAACTCAGATCGAATTGTGACCCATATAAAAGATCAGTTAATCGATGTAGGATTAATTGAGACGCCGATGGATGATCCACAGATTATGATTGAACCTTTCTTGGAAGATGAGCTTATTTTAATTGCTGCACCAAATTATTTCGACAATGAAGATGATATTACTTTAGAACAATTAAAAAACGTGCCTCTCATCACTCGGGAAAGAGGATCGGGAACAAGAGCGGTTGTTAATCAATATCTTAAGCAGGCAGGGATCACCATGGATGACCTAAACGTAGTAATGGAACTGGGAAGCACGGAAGCAATTAAATCTGCAGTAGAATCAGGACTGGGGGTCTCCATTATATCGCAAAATGCAATTGTGAAGGAGAAACAATTAAATTTATTAACATCCTATCCAATAAAAAACTTATCTTTTTATCGTTATTTCTATATAGCTTTTCGAAAAGATCAAGTGCTTAAATCTACTGTAGACCTATTTATAGATGAATTGAAACAAATGAATGGAAAAGAGGATAGGGTGGTTTGCTAATCAGTTGCTAAAGCCACAGCTCAAAGAGAGTCTATATGTTTAACAAAGGAGGAATTTGAAATGGCAAAACAACAAACAGAAGTAAAAGCAGCAGTAAATAAAAAGGTGAAAATGACCCCTAGTGAGGCGATAGTTGAAACACTAGTACAAGAAAACGTGAAAGAGGTATACGGTATTGTAGGTTCTGCATTCATGGATATGTTAGATTTGTTCCCAACAGCAGGAATCCGTTTTCTACCTGTTCGACATGAGCAGAGCGCAGCACATATGGCCGATGCGTATACGCGTGTTTCCGGTACAGCTGGTGTTGTAATAGGTCAAAATGGGCCTGGTATCACAAACATGGTCACATCTGTTGCGGCAGCAAACCAAGCTCATACACCAATGGTAGTGATTTCTCCATCTGCAGGTACTCCTACAATTGGATGGGATGGGTTCCAAGAAGCAAACCAAGTTTCTATTTTTGAAGATATAACGAAGGAAACGGTACGTGTTACACATAAGAGTCGTGTGGCAGATTGCCTTCGTACAGCTTTTCGTATAGCTTATGCTGAAAGAGGACCAGTACTGTATGATATTCCGAGAGATTTATTCTACGGTGAGTTGGAAGATTATATTTTGGAACCAAGTCAGTACCGTACAGATAAGCGAGGCAGTGGAGATCCGGCAGCAATTGAAGAAGCAGTTTCACTTTTGAAAAATGCTGAAAAACCGGTTATTATCTCAGGGCGTGGCGCTGTTGATGCAGACGGCGTGGATACGGTAGCAAAGATTGCAGAGCATTTGACTGCTCCTGTTGCTGTATCATATATGCACAATGATGCATTCCCTGCAGATCACCCGCTCGCTGTTGGACCAATTGGTTATATGGGAGCAAAGTCTGCAATGTACTCCTTGCAGGAAGCAGATGTCGTGTTAGCAATTGGCACACGGTTATCCGTATTTGGTACGTTGCCGTGCTATGACATCGATTATTTCCCAAAGAATGCAAAGATTATTCAAGTAGATATTAATCCGAGAAATATAGCAAGAACACATCCGGTAGCAGTAGGGATAATTGGAGATGCCAAAGCAACAGCAGATGATTTATATAAGAAATTACAGGAAGATTTGCCAAATACTACGTCCGACACATCGCGTTTACAGAAAATTAGTAAACGAAAAGAAGAGTGGGAAAAGGAGCTCGTTGATTTGGCATTGGAAGATGGGGATCCAATTAACCCACGGCGCGCTTTGCTTGAGCTAACGAAAGCTTTACCGGAAAATACAATTATCTCCACAGATATTGGTAACGTATCATCAACAGCAAATGCATACTTGAAATTTAACCAGACTCGTCGTCATATTGCTGCTCTTACCTTTGGTAATACAGGATTTGCATATCCTGCAGCACTAGGCGCTCAATTGGCTGAGCCAGATGCACCAGTTGCAGCAATTATTGGTGATGGAGCATGGGGAATGAGTTTGCATGAAGTAAGTACAGCTGTCGAACAGAACATACCTGTTATTGCTTGTGTATTTAATAATAAATCATGGGCTGCAGAAAAGAAAAATCAGGTTGACTATTATGATAATCGTTTTATCGGTTCAGATATTGAAGCACCGGATTTTGCGGAAGTGGCCAAATCCATGGGGGCACTTGGCTATACAATTGAAAAGCCAGAGGATATCGGTCCTGTTGTAAAGGAAGTCTTGGAGCAAAGAAAGCCAGCTGTCTTAAATATTTATGTTGATGGAACACAATTGGCACCACCATTCCGTAGAGATGCATTAAAAATGCCAACACGTTTGTTGGATAAATATAAACATCTGGATTATGGTGTTTGGGGTAAATAGAATAGGGACTTCGCAGCTCAAGTGGCTGCGAAGTTTTTTTTATTTTACTTAACCCTCTAGTCATTCTTTAAAAAATGCCTTTTTATTCCTTCAACAATCCCTTTAGCAGCATTCTGTTGATAGGTCATCGACTTAATTTTTTCTAGTTCGTCTGGGTTAGTAATAAACCCAAGCTCCAATAGTAGCGCAGGCTTCCTGTTACTTCGTAAAACTTTATAATTTGCTTGCTTTGTACCGCGATCATTCATAGACGTAGCTAAAACTAAAGCACTTTGAATTCTGTTTGCTAGTTTACTATGCTTGCTTGAGTGATAGAAGGTACTGATACCTGCTGCTTTTGAATTTTTGTTTGCATTATAATGTATGCTGATAAATGCATCAGCATCACTTGAATTGCTTATGTGTGCTCTATCATCTAGTGAAATGTAGGTGTCATCGGTTCGGGAAAGGGTAACGTCAGCACCTTCTTCTTTAAGCTCTTCAGCAAGTAGTTTAGCTGTCGATAATGTCAAGTCCTTTTCCTTCATCTTTTTTGCCAATGCACCCCCATCTTTTCCTCCATGCCCCGCATCTATAATGAAGTGATAGCCGGATAATTTATTCTCTTCACCCCTAGTAATTTCCATGGAGGCTGATTTCAAGTTGGGTGAGACTAGCTTTGTTCTTTCAGCAGGCAAATTAATCAGCCCTCCTTTAGGAGTTATTGCTTTATATGATTGTGGTGACTTTTCCTCTGGGATGGGTTTCCCTTCGGCATTAAGATGGATAGCTTGTAAATTCTTTTCATGAACCCATCCAGCTTCTCCCCGGTAGAAGGTTTTTACCCAACCATCATTATTTTCGAATGTAGTTAGTTTATCACCTTCTATTAATTGACCTATTACACTGGCATCATCCTTTGGTGCCTCTTTCAATTCAATAGTATTTACGTTTACTCGGTACATTTGACCTTCAGCCGCATGAACTGCAGGGATAATAGTAAAAAAGAATAGTAGAATAAAACTACTTAACATACATTTTTTTAACACGTTCATCGTTCCTCCTGTATAAATAGTTTATTAGTATACAAGAGTTTCCAAGTAAGTATAGATTTATACCTACCTTTCTAATATTTCTAGTTTAGTATAGAAATAATAGATGATAATATCACAGTTTAGATATACTGCGAAGTAAGTTTGTTTGCAAATGGACGTCTTTTAAAATATAAAGGCTACATAAATGCGATTCGGAGAGCATTTAACGCCATTGCTTTGCATTGCAGATGGACGCTTTCCGCCGGCATGGCTTCAGCCGCTTCCTTCGCTACGCTTCGTCCAGGGTCTTCAGCTCATGCTATTCCGGCAGGAGTCGCCATCTTCCATTCCAATCAATTGGTATAGACTTTTATCTAATTTTAGAGTTTGCTCAACTTTTTTGTGACAAATATATTATAACTTCGATATTCCTGACTCATCCTAGCGAAGGGGAAATATGAAGACTCCTGCGGGAAAAGCGAGACTAGCGAGACCCCACAGAACGGAACGTTAGTGTAGTTCGAGGAGGCTTGCAGGCCGCCCGCGGAAAGCGGAATATTTCACCGTAGCGGTGATTTACGCAGTCTTTATATTCTAAGTTACGTCGCAGTTTACTCCTACTGCGCATTGTTAGGGACACATAAAAGAAGAGTTATCCATAAGATAACTCTTCTTTTATAAATGCTATGCAATTATTTAATGTCTTCAACTGAGGATATTGCGGCTAGATCTTTTAACTGAGATGAATCTTTCCCAGGCTCTTTATCAACATAATCTCCCAATACCAGGTGATCCATTTCTGCTTTAGGGACTGCCCGATAACTTTTGAATCTCACTAAAAAGAATATACCGCCAAGCCCGATCCATACAAACAGTGCAATCCATGAAGGAAGGCTTAGAAATCCAGGAGAACCTGGTACAACTAAAAGAAGGAAAAATGCTGCACTACATATCGTTCCTAATAAAGATAGAAACTTTCTTCCAGGAGCTACAATCATAAATGGACGTTCATTTGGTACTTTTTTGTCATTCCATTTGAAAAGTTTGTAGGCGACAAAACACGCATAGAAGTAGGCAATTGTTACGCCTAAAGCAGACATATCTACCACCCATAACAGAGCTTGACGACCGAAAAACGGTGCCATAATGGTTAATGCAAGTGTAAAAATGATACCTATATGTGGTGTATTGTGCTTAGGATGTAATTTACTGAAGATGTTTGGCAATACTTTGGCTCTGCCCATCGCGAATAGTAAACGGCTTGTTGTCATATAGAAACCGTTTAACCCTGTAAAAACTCCCATTAATAAAGCAAAGGAAAGTAAGACCAATCCACCAGTGCCAAATGCATTTTGTACAATGGTTCCTGTGCCCCATACAGAGCCTTCTTCCATGGCGGCAGTCCAAGGTTGTCCTACGCCTGTTGCCATTACTGTCATAGAGTAAGTAAGACCCGCACAGATAAGGGCAATAACAATTAATTTGAACGATTTTTTAGGTGAAAAATTAAATTCTTCCGCAGCTTGCGGTATGTTGTCAAATCCGATATATGCCCATGGCGCAATAGCGACAATAGCTATAATTGATGATATTGCTCCAATCCCCGGCTTGAACAATGGCTGCATATTAGAGAAAGAACTAGAAGGATGAAATACCATGCCTATAGTTAGTAACACTACTCCCACTATAAGAATAAGGCAGAAAATATATTGCGAAAATCCCGATAAACTTGCCCCACGAATATTTAAAAAAGCAAATACAATTAATGCAAGACAGGCGACAATTACCTCACCTGCATAAACTTCCCAGCCTGCAATATTATACATAAAACCTTGTTCAATAACGGAAGGCAGTACAAATTTACCTAAAAGTGCTAAAGCAGAAGCATTCAATGCAACGATAGACATATAACCTAGTGTTAAAAACCAACCACATAGAAATGCATGATACCTGCCTAACCCATAGTAAGCGTAGGCAAATTCACCACCGGAGACAGGCAACTTTTCAACAAGAAACCCGTAGCTTACACCGATAATAATCATTAATAATGCACCAATCATGAATCCAAGTATTACTCCTAAAGGCCCTGCCATTGACATCCAATCAACTGGTAAAACAAATGCTCCCCATCCGACTGCAGAGCCAAATGCAATTGCCCAAACCCATTGAGGTTTTAACGTTCGTTCCAACTGTTCGCGTTTTGCCATAAATTAGTAATCTCCTTTGCAATTTATTGAAAGCGCTATCAAAAATTCTTTTATGTGAGTCTATATATAATTAAACCATTAATAGTTTAGAGTAACAACCGTATTCAGAAAATTTAATTATTTAGATTGATAATGAGTTTTATATACAAATGTAATAACTTGGAGGTAAGACTGATATTGTTAAGTAATTCGCTTACTGTCAGTTCCTCGTATTGTAAAAAGTATTTATTGTTTGAACCAAAAAGCAAAGGTAACGCACTATGTAGAATCGGGCTAAGCACAGTATCTTTTAAAAGGGTTTTACAACTTAAGGAGTTTTTCAATGATCAATCCCACAAGCAAAGATTAGAAAAGTTAACCAATAGAAGCTTATTATGCGAAGTCAAATAACTGTAGAGGTATAATAGAAATAGTACCAGTATCATTTGAGCTGTGCCCTGATTGTTGGATAGGATCTAACAATTCGTGGCACAGTTTTTTATTTCCATTACCTTCCATATAGTCTTTTTAACTGTAGAGGTTTCATAAGAAAGTCTCGCCATATATCCACCATGTCAGAGGGAAATTATTAGATATAAAAATGTAAGTAGAGGAAATCTGAATCTATGGAAAATGGGTGTATTTAAGTGAGCAATAGCTTCACTTACAAGAGAAGCTAGTTGGAAAGGACCTATTATCCATACTTACGTGTTTAGTCGTATAAAGCTGCGGGAAAAGTATTCCTACAATAGCTATTTAAGCCGTAGGAGGTATGATTATGATTAAGGATAAACCGATAATTGGAATATCAGGTAGTGTATATAAAGATGCAAACGGCAGATTTCCGGGATACCGGCTTTCTTTTGTTAATGAAGACTATGTTACTTCTGTAGAGAGTGAGGGTGCTGTTCCTTTTATTATTCCCGTAACGACGAATAAACAAGTTATTTCTCAACAAGTAGACCAAATAGATGGGCTGGTACTTTCTGGAGGAGTAGATGTTAATCCATTATCCTATGATGAAGAACCGTTACAAAATCAGGGGGCTATTCTTCCGGAGAGAGACGTATTTGAAATTGAACTTGTGCGAGCAACCATAGATGCGGGAAAGCCAGTGTTTGCGATTTGCCGAGGAATGCATATCTTAAACATCGCATATGGTGGAACGTTATACCAAGATATCGAATATATCCCTGAACCAGCATTGAAGCATGAACAGGAATCAAGCCCATGGGTAGAAAGCCATACAGTGTATATGGAAGAGGGATCTTATTTACATGAAATGTTTGGTGAAAAAGTTCTTACCAACTCATTCCATCACCAGGTCGTTAAAGATGTCGCACCTGATTTTACAGTTACTGCAAGAGCAGATGATGGTGTCATCGAAGGAATGGAAAAGAAGGGAGACCGTTCTGTTTTTGCAGTGCAATGGCACCCGGAAATGATGACTACAAAACATGAAAATATGAGAAAATTATTTAATGACTTTGTTGCAAGAGTCATGTCCCATAGGAAAGACTTTAAATAGATTGAACGCCTAAGCGCTTTTATAGGCTTAGGCGTTCGCTTCATGTAGCTTACTAAATTAATTAATAGGAACCAGTTGAAAATACATTCAGCCATTTTCCATAAATTACCTAATAACGATACTTTATATTATGAAAATAACATACTTTTGCAAATGGTTGTATCACTTTCTTGGAAGTGAATTTTAAGAGTGAGGGACAGCGGCTGCCCGCTTTTCCATAAACGTAACCATATAAATACTGATTTCATATAAAATAGCCATTGGAACGAGAATTAGTAATTGACTAATAAAATCTGGTGGCGTGATAAGAGCAGATACAACAGCAAGTATAATATAAGACCATTTTCTTACTTTTTTCATAGAATGTGCTGTCAGTATGCCAACCGCAGATAAGAACATCGCTACAATGGGCAGCTCAAATAATAATCCGACAGGCATCGTTGTCATCATTAAAAAACGCATGTATTCCTGAGCGGATACCATTACTTCGAAATTTTTTGCACCCATAGAAATTAAGAAGTTATAACTGAGTGGATGAATAACAAAATACCCAAAACCAATACCAAAAGTAAACAGTAAAAACATCATAGGGGAATAGATATTCATAAACTTATTTTCCTGTTCATTCAGGCCTGGTTTTACGAATTGCCATATGTAATGACAAAGAAAGGGCAAAGATATTCCCAGGGCAAGTACGAAGGATATGGACATATAAAATTTCACAACTTCCAGGGGGCCAAGAATAATTAAAGAATGGCCCTTTGTTACATATGGAAACCAAAAGTTTATGGTAGAAAACACACCAATAAATATGCTGGAAAATACAACTAAACTTTTTATTATTTGTTTTCGTAAATCCGTTAAATGATCTACTACTGTCGGTTGATCTGTTTGTTCATTTTCGTTTGTTGTTTGATCATTGGAAATCCTGTTTGTATTGTGCTCGGGAGCAGATGAAGAGGCCTTCTCTTTAATAGAAGGCTCTGTCTGCTTTTTTTCTTCTTTATTTGCAGCTTTCTTTTTATCTAATGGGCTTAAAATTTCCCGATTATGGTGTTCATATGGATCCATAAGATCACTCATTTCCTCTTATTCCTTGTTATTGCTTGGACTCAGCTCATGCTTTGTTGTTTTTTCATCTTCATTCATCATGTCCCTAGTAGACTTTTTGAATTCGGATAGCGTTTGACCAACAGCAGATCCTATTTCTGGTAACTTACGCGGGCCAAAGATAATTAATATTATGACCAGAATTATGATTAATCCCGGGATACCGATACTTGCAATTCCTCCCATACCGTGTTCATCCTTTCTATTGTGTAAAAAACTAAGCTAAAGATCCACCATTTTTGCTGTATTTGATAATCCCTTCTGCACATCGGTAAGATAAAGCACCAACAGTGCCTGTAGGATTATAGCCGCTATTGTGCGGGAAGTTCCCAGCTCCAACAACAAATAGATTGTCTGCATCCCAATGTTGAAGATAATTGTTAACAACACTATCGTTGGGATCTGTCCCCATGATGGTACCACCAGTGTTATGAGTTGATTGGTAAGGAACAATGTCGTAGTCCGTCAATGGAGCACCTGGTACTACTGTTTTTGCACCCATCTCCTTCATTATGCTCTCCGTCTTAGACGTAATATATTTATGCAGATTTCTGTCTTGTTCTGTAAAGTTGTACGTTATTTGAAGTAAAGGTAAACCATATGCATCTTTATAATCCGGGTCCAGCGACATAAAATTCTCCTTATGAGGCATAGATGCACCTTGTCCAAATACACTTAAGGTACGGGAGTAATTTTCGATAGAAGCTTTCTTAAATTCAGATCCCCATACAGGAACATCCGGTGGGACAGGGTTTGTTAAAATAGGACGTGAACCTGTTTGAGCCAGCGAGATACTTGCCCCATGGATGAAATCTAGATCCTGATGATCAAAATTATCTCCATTAAAATCATCAATAGTCATTCCTAATGCGCCTGCTCCCATAAAAACGTTCATTTGCTCATCAAAAAATCCAGAAGATCCAGGACCAATTTGATATGCGTAATTTTTTCCTAAGGTACCTCGACCAGTGTTTGGATTATATTGCTCTCCAATATCGGAAACCATTAGCAATTTTGCATTGTTCAACACATAGCTTGTTAGAACTACAACTTCAGCAGGTTGAATGAATTCTTCGCCTGTTTGTCTATCAATGAATTTTACCCCAGTAACCTTATTTCCCTCTTTAAGTACTTCTGTTACGTTAGAGTGAAAACGAACATCGTAATTACCAGTCTTCATAGCTGTAGGGACAACAGTAATCTCTGGAGAAGACTTAGCTCCGTATTCACATCCAAAGCGTTCACAAAAACCACAATACTGACAAGCTGCTATTCTTTCACCATCTGGATTTTCATAGGACTCTGATAAATTTGCTGAAGGTACCATATAAGGATGATAGCCAAGTTCTTTAGTAGCTGTTTCAAATTTCTTTAAAATTGGTGTCTTTTTCATCGGGGGGGTCGGATAATCTGAAGATCTCTCACCCATGAATGGATTTTTATTATCTCCGGATAAACCAATTGTTTTCTCAAATTTATCAAAATAAGGCTCCAGCTCATCGTAAGTAATCCCCCAATCCTGAAGGGTATACTCTTTCGAGAGTTTGTTTTTTCCATACTTCTTTTCTGTTTGTGACTTGATTTCCATGTCATAGGGGAGGAAGCGATAGGTCATCCCGTTCCAATGCGTTCCTGCTCCACCAAGACCCTCCCCAAGTAAAAAGGAACCCATTTGCCTCATGGGCAATGCTCGCATCTTACGGTTATTTCTAAAAGTAACTGTCTCTTTAGAAAGATCTTGCATGAGTTCATAGCGTATAGCATATTTAAATTCATCATGAACTCTTAAATAATCAGCCGTGCCGCGTTTATTACCACGTTCAAGGCCACGTACCTTTAACCCCGCCTTCGCACACTCGGCTCCAATGATACCACCTGTCCATCCTACACCTACTGTAACTACATCTACTTTGTCCAATGTTTTTACCACTTTTTTCAACCTCCACGCTTAATGCATCGAATTTATAGACTTTGGTTCCATCTTCATGAACTTTTCTTTTTCAATATCGTTAATGTATGCAGCCTGATGACCAGGAAATCCCTTCATTCGCCACCCATCCATATTATTATTTCCATTGTATATTGGATCAGCATAGGCACCTTCCAAGGTTGCTTGACGTAATAATTTAAAAAAGAATGCAGAGGAAACTCCAGTCATTTTTATCTTATCTTTTTGAAAATCTGTTAAAATTTCATCCATTTGTTCTCCTTCCAGCTCAATAAAGCTAGTGTCAAACCTACTCTCTGCCTCACTCTCCATTTTTTGTATCCCTTGCGTAAATATTTCTGCTCTCGTCAGCTTACTTTGATAACCTTGAGTGGCTTCTCCCGCAAAAAAAGGACCTTGCATATATTCTCTCGAGTTATTACCGTAATTGCCGTACAGTCGATTATCAATAAAGTAGGGAACACCTAAACCGATCGCGCCAGGTCCAAGCTCATCCTCTGGGAAGATCCTTTCCGTAGCCTGTGATAAAATTTTAAAATCTTTATCATTTGAAAAGAACATTCTTCCTCGAGTGCTTGTACCAGTTTTTGAGGTATCCCCTGTTTTTTCTTCAAGGGCTGTTCCTCCATTGTCATTCATATTATAGCCAATGAGACCTCCTATAAGGCCGCCTCCCACTATGGATCCAGTAGCGATTCCAGTCGTCTTCAAGAAGTCTCTTCTTGACAAACCTTTCTTTTCATTTGCCATTTATGTGCCTCCATTTCAATTAGTCTCCAAACATTATGATTATTCATAAAAGCTTAAGCGCCTTGGGAACTTGAGGTGGGCGCTGGCGCTGGACATGATTAATCAAGTAACAAAAGATATCCACAGGTTCCCAATTTTAAAGTCCCTATGCAATAATAAAACCTTTATAACTTAAGGTTTCCTAAATATACCTTTTTTATACTATTATCTAAGTTTGTAGAAAAAAGCAGATAAGTGTAATTGATTCTTTTTATTTCTATTATTTTCCTAAAGAGAATTGACGATTGTTTACTTGTCGCTTATGATAAGAATAATTGAATACTAGAAATAGGTTGATTTATGGAATTTTTTTAATAGCTTCATAGATCATTAAAAGGGAAGTCCGGTGAGATGCCGGCGCGGTCCCGCCACTGTAATTGGGAGTTTCTATTCTATACCACTGTCTTTGGACGGGAAGGTAATAGTAAACGTTGATCAAGAGCCAGGAGACCTGCCTGTTTTGGAGTCATTCAACCTACGCGGATAGGGAGGTGTGCAATGTATTTTTAAGATGAAATTGTATAATTATACATAGCATTTATTAGAAGCATCTCTACGTTTTAGGGGTGTATTTTTTATGTCAAAAAAAGGAGAGTGAGAAAGAAATGAAGTCGAAAAAAATATTAATGAAAGCGTTTGCCTACATATTTTCCTTGTTACTAATTATTGGAAACATTACATTTATCCAGCCATTAAGCATTAATGCGACATCCCTTGAAAATGCAGTCACTATTACTGCGATGAATGAAAATGGGGATAATGTACTACCACTAACAGCTGTATCCATTGCAGAAGGTGATACTTCCTTGGATGTGCTACAGAAAGCAGGAAAGAAGAATAATGCGAAAATAGTAACTCAATCTGAGAATGGTGAAGAAGACTTATCGATCAATGGTGTAAAACCATCAACATCTCAAAGCTGGCTATTAGTAGCTTCTGGGCAACAACATGACAATGAAGTGACTAGTTATAAAGTCAAAAATGGCCAACATATATACTTTAGATTGAACGATAATGATAAAGAGCTTCCAACAGTAACTGGTAAGGTATCCGCAAAAGGTATTGATGGGACCGCTATATTACCTGAAACAACAGTAACTGTTCCTAAAGGAGCTACAGCTTATGATGTATTGGTACAAGCAGCTAAAAGCAACAGTAAAAACGTCCAAGCTTCTATTGATTCTGATTATCACACGTTTGTCAATCAAGTCGGGGATATAGAGCTTGGCCAGTACGATTATTGGAGCACTGCTATTAATGGCACTGCTTTAGAGAAGAGTATTGTTGGCCACCAAATAAAAAATGGCGATCATCTTCAATTACAAGTGAAATCATATACACCTCCGGAAGAGGATATAGATAAATCAGAGGAAGAAGATAAAAAGAAAGAAGAAAACGAACAAGTAAAAGAGAAGAAAGAATCAACAGAAAAGCCAGGGGAGAAATCAGACGAAAATAAACGTGAAAGTACATCTAAAAAAAGCCAGTCAATTCAACAACACATCAGTGATATTAAAAAATATATCTCCGCGAATAAAATTACATTTACAAAAGGCCAAGAATGGTGGGTATGGGGAGCAGCTCATACAGACCTTAGTACTCAAAGCTACGTAACTTCTTTAAAGGGGAATCTACCGGAAAAATTCAGAAATTTATATGATTTGGAACGGATGATCATTGCCATTTCGGCTACAGATGAAGATGCTACAAATATAGAAGATCGTAATCTTGTAGTGGAAATGATGGCACATAGTTGGTTTGAAACGGATGATCCATTAATTAACGCCTTAATATATGGTCTGCTTGCAATAGATAGCGGTAATTATGAAGTACCTAAAGAATTTAGACAACAACTGGTTGACGGAATTTTAGCAAAGGAATTGCCCACAGGAGGTTGGGACTTCTTCGGAGGCAACCTTTCTCCAGACATGACTGGAATGGCCCTTTCTGCCTTAGCTCCATATCAGAAGCAGCCTAAGGTGAAAAAGGCTATAGATACAGCTGTTCACTCCTTAGCATCCTCTCAGGATGAGACAGGGGGCTACTATATTGAATTTAATGGTGGAGATTCTTCTGAATCTGTATCACAAGCAATTATCGGTCTAACAGCTGTTGGAATAGATCCAACCAGTAAGCAATTTACAAAGCAAGGTGGAAATCTAGTACAGCATTTGGAGAAGTTTAAACAAGATGATGGTGGGTTTTCACATCTTATTGATGGGGATGACTCCAATCCAATGGCAACACAGCAAGCGTTATTAGCTCTTGTTGCTTATCAAAACTTCACAAATAATATTGGTTATGGATCTGTCTATCACTTTAAGAATCTCGAAGAAGAAGAAAAACCAAAACCGGAGCTTCCAGAAGAAGATGATAATGAAAAAACAGATAATCCATCAGAAGATAATGAAGAGAAGAAACCAGGTGATCAACCAGAAAAAATAACTTTACGACCAGACTCCCAAATTAAACAGGGCCAAATGGAAGTAGATATTACAGAAGCACTACTTTCAGAAGTGAAAGAAAATCAATTGGTAATTATTCAGCCAAACAATGCAAAAGAGCAAAACAGTATACAGGTTAAATTGAATCAAGCTGCATTAAATCAATTGGTCAATATGCAAAATGATTTAAAAATTAATAAAGGTGATACTTTTTTACTTATTCCTAACAGTATTATCAAGCAATTATTGAATGAAGCAAGTGGTGGAACAGTAAGTATTCAAATGGTAAAACAAAAGGCAGATAGAGCAATTGGTGAGGTATATGATTACACTATTTTTGCGGGGGATAATGTTATTAGCAACTTCAATAACGAACATATTACTGTGGGATTAGATGTAGACACGGAGACGGTGAAAGATTTTGAGAACGATCAAGTAAAAGTATTTTATTACAATGAAGAAAAAGAAGAGTGGGAAATACTTCAAAATAGCAAATATGATCCAGTGTCTGGAATGGCCACTGCGCAAGTGAAGCATTTTAGCACGTACGGGGTGTTTAAAGAAGCTGAAACACAACAATTAGGTACACCTGAAGCAAATAAGGAAAATGAAAAGAAAAAACCAAACGAGAAGGGAAATTCGAATAATGGTAATAAATTACCGAATACCGCTACTTCCATGTTTAACTTTATCGGTATAGGTTTTATTTTACTAAGTGGAGGTATTGCTTTAATCCTAGTTAAAAGGAGAAAAAGTGCTTAAAAAACAAGGGGTAATTCTGGAAACAGATTACCCTCTAATTTTTAAAAGGAAGGGAGAGCAGCATGTTGAAACGCGTCTTAACAGTATGTATGCTAAGTATTTTGTTTCTATTCCTATTAGCTTGTAGTAAGGATGAAGTTACTCCTCATGGAGAGGTGGATCAAGTAACAGCACATACCGAATCAGAGGAAAGAGTCCTCAATAGTTCTGCAGCCAATTCAGATGACAAGAACAATAAGGAAAAAGATGAGAAGGTAAAGGAAGAAGAAAGTTTACCCGTTGGTAAAGAAGATCAAAAAAACCAGGTTGAGAGTAATTCTAACGGTAAAACAGATAGAAAGTCCAAAAATGAATCCCCTTCAAAAAATAAGACTAAACCAAAAGAGGAGAATCAGCCTGCGAAACAAGATGATGGAAATTCATCAAGCAAGGCTCAACAACATACACCTGACTCTTCAACCAAGTCAAAAGAAAAAGCAACAGAACAAGGGAAAACAGACTCAAAGCAGCAGTCAAAACAATCATCCGACGCAAAGCCAAAACCAAAACCTGCTGAAAAACCAGAAGCAAAACCTGAACCTGAAAAACAAAAGAAAACTGTTACGGTGTCAGTAAATACAAGAGATGTTAAAGGCATGGTTTTACCTTCCACAAAAGTTACGTTCCAAAAAGGAGATACAGCTTTAGATCCTACCTTGCGTATTTTAAAACAAAAAGGTATTCAGATAAGTGTGCGGGGATCGGGGGCTACCGCTTATGTAGAAGGCATTGATAATTTATATGAATTTGATGAAGGACCGTTAAGTGGCTGGATGATAACGGTTGATGGAGTACTTATTGATCGGAGTGCAGGCATTTATCCGATACATGAAAACTCTGTAATTAAATGGGTGTACACAACCGACTATATAAACAATCCGGCAGGTGGATAATAATGGGCAGGGGAATAAAATCCTATCATCCATTTATTCTATTACTCTACTATGTACTTGGTATAACGGGTTTCATGCTGTATCAACATCCAATATTTCTTAGTGTTGGTGTCTTGTTGATCATTTGCTTTATTTTGCTATTAAATCTAAGTGCTGAGCTAAAAAAATGGGGGTGGATGATTTTTACAATGAGCTTGTTCATTTTTATCTTCACCCCCTTATTTAATCGGAAAGGGAATCATATCTTATTCTACTTTATGGACAGGCAAATTATGCTGGAGGCAATTATACAAGGAAGCATGATTGCATTAACATTAATAGGAATTATGTCGATTTTCATTACGTTCAATCATTTAATGACATCTGATAAATTTTTATTTCTGTTTTCAACAATTTTGCCACAATGGGCCTTACTTACTATGCTTTCTATGCGGTTTGTCCCTCTTTTAAAACAGCGGCTGAATCAAATGAAAGAAATTCAGGAGTTGAAGGGAGTCTCTCTTAAACAGGGTACAATTAAAGGCAGAGCAAGAAATGGGATGCTACTGCTTCAAATGCTGCTAACAAGTGCGCTGGAGGAGTCGATTCAATCTGCAGATTCTATGACTGCGAGAGGATATGGTATTAAAAAGCGAACTACCTACCATGCTTATTCCATGCAACTAAAAGACTGGCTGGCATTTATGTTTTTACTTGTTATGGGATTTTTAATGTTTCTCGGTTGGTGGCTAGGAGATGGTGTCCTGCAGCTTCTCCCAATTTTAGAACAAGTTGGACTGGATGGAAGAGAGTATGCATATTTAACAGTTTGGATTTTATTAATTGGCTTTCCGATTGGGATAGAAGGGAATGAAGTAATCAAATGGAAATATTTGCAGCAAAAGATATAAGCTTCACCTATCCGGATAGACCGGAGCCTGCATTGAAAGAAGTTAATTTCTCCATAGAAAAGGGAGAATTCGTACTGCTTTGTGGTGCTTCAGGTAGTGGTAAATCAACACTCTTAAAATTGTTAAAACATGATATAGCCCCACATGGATATATCAATGGAACGTTGATCTTTAAAGGAATGGAGCTGAAACAAATAGCCCCATTCGTACGCGCTAAAGAAATTGGGATAGTATTCCAGAACCCGGAAAATCAAATTGTTATGGAAAAAGTGATAGGAGAGTTATTATTCGGGTTGGAAAATGTGGGTTATTCAACACAAGAAATGCGCAAAAAACTTGCAGAGATGGTACATTTTTTTGGGTTGAACCATTTACTTGAAAGAAATACAAATGATCTTTCAGGTGGAGAAAAACAGTTACTTAATTTAGCGTCTGTATTACTCCTTGATCCAGAAGTACTTTTACTTGATGAACCGACTGCTCAACTAGATCCAATTGCTGCTAAGGAGCTCATTTATATGCTTAAACGAATAAATGATGAATTAGGCATTACAATTGTGATTGTAGAGCATCGGCTGGAAGAGTTATTCTCGATTGCCAATAAGGTAATTGTTTTAGAAAACGGAAGATTGATTATGCAGGATACACCTAGAGAAATAGTTTTAAAGCTTGCTAAACATACCTATTTAGAAAAACTATTACCAAGTGCCTCTCTAGTTTATCTGCATTATGAGAATCAATACGAATCGGCTAACGTACCTCTTAGTGTAAAAGAGGCAAAGCAGTGGTTGGAAACGAAAGAAATAGTAGAAACTCTTCCTATAAATAGAAAAGCAAAAGAAAAGCAAAAGTTACTGGAACTCAGTAAAATTGATTTTCAATATAATAAGCAGGAAAGACTAGTATTAAACAATCTTCACTTATCAGTATATCAAGGAGAATGGCTTGCAATTCTGGGAGCAAATGGAACAGGTAAAACGACACTTATTAAAGTGATAAGTGGAATTTATAGAGCGCAGCATGGTTATTTGAAGTATAAAGGAAAAAAAGTAAAGAAAGTAGATAGCAAGATTATTAGTTACCTTCCACAAAACCCAGCTTTATATTTCTTGCGTGACACCATTCTGGAAGAATATCAATACATAGCAAAACAGTGTAAAGTAAAAAATGCAGAAAATAGAATTCAAGAATTAGTAGTGAAATTCCAAATTGACCATCTTAAACACCGTCATCCTCAAGATTTGAGCGGAGGAGAGCAACAAAAAGCAGCTATGGTTGGTGCACTTATTACTAACCCGGCTATTTTACTAGTCGATGAGCCTACGAAAGGGATAGATCCTCATGCAAAAGAGCAAGTTGCTGACCTATTACGCTCTTTAAAAGAGGAGGGTCTCACGATTATTATGGTTACGCATGATGTAGAATTTGCTGCTAATTATTCCACGCGCTGTGCTCTCCTATTTCAAGGAGAGATTACAGTAATTGAAGATACGAAGAAATTTTTCCGCCAAAACGCTTATTACACCACCGTGATGAACAGGATTACCCGTAATACATCAGCCCCACCTGTTGTCACATTAGGGGAGACGAAATTCAGATGGAACGTCCAAAAAAGTTATTAATAGTAATATCTATTTTCTTATTTGTTTTGCTTGTAGCTACTACTCTGTTATCTAATGAACATTATCTAATTTTGAGTTTAGTAATTATGTTTGTAACCTTTATGCCATTTATGATTCGTTTCTCGAAGAAAAAACTAACAAGCAGGGAACTGGTATTGTTAGCTATCCTTGGATCCATAGCGGCAATTAGCCGAGTTCCTTTTGCTTCTCTTCCGAGTGTTCAGCCAACAACCTTTGTAATTATTGTGGCAGCCATCGCCCTTGGGCCACAAAGCGGCTTTGTTATCGGTGGATTAGCTGCGATTGTATCCAATCTCTTTTTGGGGCAAGGGCCTTGGACGCCTTGGCAAATGTATTCATGGGGTATGATTGGCCTTGTTGCCGGATTGCTACAACATACATGGATCATGCGCACTGGACTTGGAAGGATTATTTATGGTTTTATTGTAGGATTTTTATTTGGTTGGATAATGAATTTATGGTTTATTATTGGAGTAATTCAGGAGACTACATGGCAATCGTTTTTACTATATTATAGTGCAAGCTTTTACTTCGATCTTGCTCACGCCTTATCCAATGTGTTTTTTCTGCTATTATTTGGACCAGCGTGGATTAAAATAATTGAAAGATTTAAAAGAAAGTATGGTTTATTTGAATAAGAGAAAGATGGATGCCGGTAATTACAATGCTCCGGCATCCATCAATTCAATCACATCATCAATGGAGAATTTATCACCTTGAAGTATGGTCTGTTTTTTAGTCTCTATTTTTAAATCGTCTTTTTTTGTTTCATCCACGTGGGCTGGAGTCTCTACTAGCGTTATGAAGTAGTTTTTGTTTTCTAGTGTAAAGACTCCTTCTTCTAGAAGGTTCTCAAGCACAGCTTCTTCATGCTTTGTAAGCTTCCTCATAATACGTAACCTCCTATAAAACGAGAGTAGTCGGTAAACAATATATTAATTCGTTGTTTTTAATTAACTTAGGTGGGTGGGAAATAAGTTTACTCAAATAAAAGAGAGATGAACTGCATAAGGAAGTGCGTTATTTCTTTTAATAGGGCTATTTATTTTCCAGATAAAAAAATTACCTTATACTTAAAATCAATACAAGAGAAAGGGGAATTATTATGATTAACCACATACAAGATACAGTTGTGTTGAATAATGGTATAAAGATGCCTGGCTTTGGTTTAGGAGTATATAAAGTCGAGGAGGGAGAAACGGTTATAAATGCTGTGAGAGTTGCTCTGGAGCATGGCTATCGCAGTATTGATACAGCCTCTTTCTATAATAATGAAACCGGAGTTGGCAAGGGGATTAAAGAATCTGGAGTTTCTCGAAAGGATATTTTTGTTACCTCAAAAGTTTGGAATGACCAGCAGGGATATGATTCTACACTACGGGCTTGTGAGGAGTCACTGAAAAAACTTGATGTCGAATACCTTGATTTATATCTTATTCACTGGCCAGTTAAAGGGTTATACAAAGAAACATGGCGCGCAATGGAAAAACTCTATAAGGACGGGAAAGTTCGTGCCATTGGTGTCAGCAATTTTCATATACATCATTTGCAGAATCTATTAGAAGATTGTGAGATCAGGCCTGTAATAAACCAGGTGGAATATCATCCGCATCTCACCCAGGAAAAACTTAAAATATTTTGTGAGGAACATAATATACATCTTGAAGCTTGGTCTCCACTTAAACGTGGAAGCTTATTGAATGAACCTACATTAGAACATATCGGTGGAAAATACGGTAAAACTGTAGCTCAAGTTATCTTACGATGGGATATTCAGAATAACGTTATCACCATACCGAAGTCTATAAATGAGCATCGAATTAAAGAAAATGCAGACATATTTAATTTTTCTCTAACAGAAGAAGAAATGCATAAAATTAATTGCTTAAACAGGGAAGAGCGTGCAGGAACAAACCCGGATAGCTATGATTAATAGATAAATTTCAATTGAATACTATTGACTTATTTATTTCTAAACCTACCCCAACTAACTGAATTAATAAGCGTATTTAATTTAAAACTGGTTGTACAGACAAAGTGGTTACCAAGATCTTTTCTTGTCTGTATTTCTGGTTTTTTAAAATTAAATTGAACTTCACCTTTCATGATAAGATGTCACTCCTAAAGGTATGAACAAGAAAAAGATTGCATATATTTTCTGGAAAATCTCTTACTTATAACTTGCTCAATAAGAATTTGATTTAATTGTTAAAATGTATTGACAATTTAAAATTATATGGAATATAATAACCGTACATAATGTCGACAATCGACAAATTGAGTTTAGTACCAATTCATCACTTAATTACATTTACTAGTATTATAACAAGATCTTAAAAGGTAAGCTGAAATAAGCACTACTACTTGTTACTCATAAATTAGGTGAAGGAGGTATTTTTACGCATAAAGGAAAGCGCTTACAAAGATGTGGACTTTGAAGAAGGGATGGGATAATATGTTGACATTTCCTATTTCAGAATTTCAAGAAAGACTTTATAAAACAAGACAAAGGATGGAACAAGTTGGCATTGAAGTACTACTGGTAACTGATCCGGCGAACATGAACTATCTAACAGGATATGATGCGTGGTCTTTTTATGTGCATCAATTGCTTGTTGTAATGGTGGATGAAGATCAGCCTTATTGGATTGGTAGAGGAATGGATGCTAATGCAGCAAAATACACTACCTGGTTGGATGAGAAGCATATTCATCCATATGCAGACCATTTTGTCCAGTCAACAATTAGGCATCCAATGGATTTTGTTTGTGAATTCTTGAAGACGAAAAAAAGTGATAAGAAAACAATCGGAGTAGAAATGGATGCCTACTATTTTACTGCTCAATGTTATCTTCGACTCACCCAAGGGCTAAAAAATGCCACTTTTGTTGACGGAACAAATTTGGTCAATTGGATTCGAATTATTAAATCCGATCTGGAAATTGAGTATATAAGAAAGGCTGCAAGAATATCCGAAAAAGCAATGCAAATTGCTTTTGATACAATACAGGAAGGTGTAAGGGAATGTGATGTAGTAGCAGGGATATCTTATGCCCAAATTACTGGGACGGAAGAATATGGTGGAGACTATCCTGCGATCGTTCCACTACTTCCTACAGGAGAGAAGACGTCTGCCTGTCATTTAACATGGACAGATGAGCCATTTACAGAAGGCACCCCCGTAATTATTGAATTGGCAGGTTGTTATAAACGGTATCATTCGCCTTTGGCTCGTACTGCGGTGATAGGTAAACCTAGTGAAGAATTGTACCGGTTAAGTGAGGTAGTTATTGAAGGATTGAATGCAGCACTGGACTGTATTAAATCCGGTGTCACCTGTGAAGAAGTAGAACAGTCCTGGAGAAAGTCTATTGAAAAAAATGGAGTCAAAAAAGAGTCTCGTATGGGTTACTCCACTGGACTAAATTATCCGCCGGACTGGGGAGAGCACACAGCGAGTATAAGACCAGGGGATAAGACAATCTTGCAGCCAAATATGGTATTTCATATGATTCCAACCATAGATTTAGGTCCTATTGGTATGGAAATTAGTGAGTCCTTTCGTGTAACGGAAAACGGCTGTGAGGTACTGGCCGATTTTCCCAGGGAACTTTATGTAAAACCAAATATTCGTCTAGCATGATGAATAGTTTTGCGGCTAGTCTGGAAGAACACCTCTCGCTTGTGAAAGACATTCCCGATCGATTTAGCGCCCGCAATGTCTATCATACGCTTTTAAACAACAGCTTTTAGATATTTTGCTATCTTAACCGCTATAAATATCACAAAGCAATAAAAGGGGCTTGCCATTTGTATTTTGAAGATTAAAAAATGAGGGCAAAATATTAGAAAATAAAAACAGATCCACCTATAAACTGAGGCTGGATCTGTTTTAAGATATTAGAATAAAAATGGGACGAGTAATTGTAGTCTCTGGTTAGGGCAAATTTGCCTATCTTAGTTACTTCATGGCGCTTATGCTTTTTCTATTATTCACGAATGAGGTTTGGTGGGATCCTTCCCTGTATCCCCTCTTCCAGGTTATGAGCTGCTAGCTTAGACATATTAAGTTCTGTTTCGTAGGTTGATGAGCCAATATGCGGTGTCGTTACGACATTTTCCATTTTAAGAAGTGGATTATCCGGGTCAACTGGCTCTTTTTCAAAGACGTCGAGCCCAGCGCCAGCTATTTCACCACGTTTTAGAGCTTGAATTAAATCTTCTTCTACGACTGTTTTCCCTCGAGACCCATTAATAAAAATTGCTGTTTTTTTCATTTTCTTAAATTCATCTTTCCCAATCATACCTTCTGTTTCAGGAGTTAAAGGAGTAATAAGACATACAAAGTCTGATTCCGATAGTAACTTATCAAGGTCGCAGTACTCAGCTGAGAAGGTTTCCTCGACGTCTGGTTTCCTTGAACGGCTATGATACAAAACCTCCATATCAAAGCCAAAATGCGCTCGTTTGGCAATGGCTTTACCAATACGGCCCATACCAACTATTCCTATCTTTTTGTGATGCACATCCAAACCAAAATAGGAAGAGTCTATTGTTTCACTTGTCCATTTTCCACTTTTTACATAGTGGTCGAGCTCAGGTATTCTTCTTGCAGCAGCAACTAGAATGCCAAAAATCGCATCTGCTACTGTATCAGTTAGTACTCCAGGAGTATTTGTTGCCATTATATTTCGTTTGTTAATTTCCTCCATATCCAGATTGTTATAGCCGACAGAAACATTACTAATAACCTTTAATTTCGGTGCATGGCTAAGTAGCTCACGATCTACGGGGAGCTCTAAGCCAATGATCCCCTCTGTTTCTTTCAATTGATTTAAAAACATAGGATCTTTTCTTATGTCAACACCTTCAAAATAATGGACATCATACTTCTCTTGTAGCTTTTCTAATACTGGTTGCTCCAATCGATTATAAACAATAACTTTTTTCTTCATAAAAATCCCCCTATCTACACTTAAAATAGGCATAATTCATTCTAAAGTCAACAGTAAAAATAAATAATTTAAAATTATCTAAATTTTATTGACAAGTAAATTCTTGTGTTTTATGATGAGTATAGTTTATATTGTCGACAATCGACAAACAACAATAATCCTAGAGTGGAAGGGGAGCTCGGAAAGTGGATGACGACCATTCTATATTACAAAAACCGCTTAGTCAGTTAATAGCTGATCAGTTAAAGAAAAAAATCTGGAACAAAGAAATTCAATTTGGTGAACGATTACTTGAGAGTGATCTTGCAGAATCTTTCGATGTAAGCCGAAGTACAATTCGAGAAGCATTGAAAATCCTTGAAATAGAAGAATTAGTAATAAGTAAAGCTAGAAAAGGTACGTATGTAGCAACATTTACTGAAGAAGATCTCGACGAAATTATTGAGTTACGTACATTAATTGAAGCAACGGCATTTACGAAAGCGCTACCAAAATTACAATCTTCTCATTATGCTCACTTAGAAAAGATTACCAAAGAGATGAAAGTAAAGGCGCAAGCGGAGGATTGGAAAGCATTATTTGACTTGGATGTACAATTTCATCGGTATGTGGTGGATCTATGTGATAATTCACGAATAATCAAGATTTACGATTCTCTGCAAGTACAGATTCGTACATTCCTTATGCATCTTGATCAACACTATTCCAGTTTCCACTCATTTTATGAAGAACATCAGGCCTTACTTGAGGCATTAAAAACCAAGGAAGCTTCTGTTGTTAAAGAAAAAGTGAAGAACCATATTGTTTATGTGGAAGAAAAAATACTTGGTAGGAAAGAAGTAGAGGAAGACAAAGTAATACAAGACCCGAATTAAAACTTCATGTGGGCTAGCCTATATGAATGAAATTTGAAGGAGGCTGATCATATGGCAAGAAGATTTGCGAATGTGATAACAGAATTACCTGGTCCAAAGGCGAAAGAGCTACTTCAACGAAGATTGGATATCGTACCTGATGGTGTAAGTTATGGAATACCGTCATTTGTTAAAACAGCAAAAGGAGCCATGCTGGAGGATGTAGACGGAAATAGCTTTATCGATTTTGCAGGGGCAATTGGAACAATTAATGCAGGACATTGTCATGACACGGTGGTCACTGCATTGCATGAACAAGTGGATAGTTATATTCACACCGGATTTAATGTGATGATGTATGACCCTTATATTGAATTTGCTGAGAAAATAGCCAGACTGGCCCCAGGTGATTTTGATAAGAAAGTAATGTTCCTGAATAGTGGAGCAGAAGCTGTAGAAAACGCAATAAAAATTGCCCGGAAATTTACGAATCGTCAGGCCGTTGTATCATTTTCAGGTGGATTTCATGGAAGAACATTATTGGCGATGTCATTAACCGGGAAGGTAAAGCCATATAAATATGAATATGGGCCATTTGCGCCGGAAATCTACCATGCTCCTTTTCCTTATGCATATCGGCGCCCCGAGTCAATGAGTTTAGAAGCGTATACAACGTATCTGCTTGACCAATTGAAAGATTTCTTTATTAGTGAAGTAGATGCAAGCCAGGTTGCTGCCTTTATCATGGAACCAATACAGGGCGAAAGCGGATTTATTATTCCTGATCAGGCATTTGTAAAGGGGGTTTATGAATTATGCAAGCAGCATGGGATACTATTTATCGCAGATGAAATTCAGACAGGATTCGGGCGGACTGGAAAATATTTTGCTATGGAGCATTACGGAGTGGAACCAGATTTGATTACTATATCGAAATCGATGGCTGCAGGACTGCCGATTAGTGGGGTGGTTGGAAGAAAGAATATAATGGATCATGCCAAATCCGGAGAACTGGGAGGGACTTATTGTGGCAGCCCGCTCGGCTGCAAAGCAGGGATCGCTGTATTGGACGTCATGGAAAAGGAGAATTTAAACGAGCGTGCAGTCGAAATAGGAAATAAAGTAATGAAAAAATTTGAACAGTTATATAAAAACCATGAAGTTATTGGCGACTACCGTGGACTCGGTGCGATGTGTGCCTTGGAGTTCGTAGAGGATCGAGAAAGTAAGAAACCAGACGGAAATATTACCGGTAAGGTACTAAAGGAAGCACAAAATCGAGGATTGATTGCATTGAAAGCAGGGTTCTACGATAATGTTGTACGTCTGTTAATGCCACTCGTCATTACGGATGAACAGTTGGAGGAAGGTCTGGATATATTAGAAGCGGCTATTAAAGCAACTGTCAACGAAGCCGTACAAAATTAATATTAGAAATATAGGAGGGATTATGCCAATGGCAGGAGTAGACAAAATAAAGGCATGTATGCATATCGATGGAGAATGGATCGGAGAAGAACTCGACTCAAAAAATGTTATAAATCCTGCAAATGGAGAAACCGTTGGAAGCTTTCCAATTGGTGGAGAAAAAGAAACACAGATGGCAATTGATGCGGCGCATCGAGCTTTTGAAACATGGTCACAGACTACAGCTTATGAACGAGCTGGTTATCTTAAAAAGCTACATCACCTTATGTTGGAAAATCAGGAGGAATTAGCCCAAACGATGACCTTGGAAATGGGGAAGCCCATTAATGAGTCAAGAGGTGAAGTGGTTTATGCAGCTACATTTATTGAATGGTTTGCAGAGGAGGGCAAGCGCGTATATGGGGAAACCATTCCTTCTCACGTAGAAGCTAAGCGTTTACAGGTATGGAAGAAACCAGTTGGTGTTGTCGCAGCAATAACACCTTGGAATTTTCCGGCAGCCATGCTGACAAGGAAGATGGGTCCAGCTCTGGCAGCAGGCTGTACGGTTATTATGAAGCCTTCTGGTGAAAGCCCTCTAACTGCAGTAAAACTAATGGAGCTATGTGAAGAAGCAGGTTTTCCGAAGGGTGTCGTTAATCTGGTGACAGGTTCTTCTTCAAAAATAACGAAAACGTTAATGGAAGATGAACGTGTTCGAAAAATAACCTTCACTGGCTCTACTGAGGTTGGTAAAATTCTAATTAGACAAAGTGCTGATCAAGTAAAACGCTTATCACTGGAACTTGGCGGTCATGCACCAATGGTCGTACTTGATGATGCGGATATAGATAAAGCGGTCAAAGGTTTGATGGCATCCAAATTCAGAAATGCGGGGCAAACCTGTATTTGTGCAAATCGAATATACGTGCATGCCGGAATATATGAAGCATTTATTGAAAGTTTTGCTGAACAAGTAAGGCAACTAAAGGTAGGGGATGGGATGGACGAATCAGTTGCGGTAGGTCCTTTAATAAATCAGTCAGGTCTTGAGAAGGTTTCCCATCACGTGAAAGATGCAGTTGCTAAAGGTGCCACGGTGGTAACAGGAGGCGAATCGCTTGATTCAAATAATGGAGTATTCTATAAACCTACCGTTATAAAGGATGTAGACGCTTCGATGGTGGTAATGCAAGAAGAAACATTTGGCCCTGTCGCCCCTATACAAAAAATTTATTCAGATGAAGAAGCAGTCAAGTTGGCAAATAGCACTCCATATGGGTTGGCTGCCTATATTTTCACAGAAAGCATGGCGCGAGGAACGAAACTTATTGAAAAATTAAATTTTGGTATTGTTGGCTGGAATGACGGAGCCCCGTCAGCTGCTCAAGTTCCTTTTGGGGGCATGAAAGAAAGTGGAATTGGTAGGGAAGGCGGCCATGAAGGTATGGATGCCTTTGTTGAATCTCAGTACGTCTCCATTGGCATGGAATAAGGGGGAAGGAGAGAGTGTGTGATGAAAGAACAGATCTATTCGGAACATGCCCCTCGTCCAACAGGTCCATACTCACAAGGGGTAAAGCTTGGTGATTTCATTTTTGTTTCCGGTCAGGATGGCTATCTGCCGAATGGTAGCCTGAAAGGTAACACAGTTGCAGAGCAGACCGAGGCTGCACTTACGAATATAAAAAATATTTTAATGGAAAAAGGGGCCGGTCTAGAAAATATTGTTCATATGACCTGTCATTTATCTGAGCTAACTGAAAAAAATGTAAAAGAATTTAATAAAGTATATGAATTATTCTTTGAAACTATTGCAGTAAAGCCAGCCCGAATAACGGTTGGCAGCCAGCTACTGTGTGTAAAAGTAGAGATCACGGCGATAGCTTGTATGGTATGAATTTGAGAAGAAGGGAGCATGGTTTGTTTGCTCTCTTCTTTAATACATAGAGGGGGAGGTTATTGAGCATAGAAAGTCAAAAACTGGTTAAGGAAGCGCATAATCTAAAACAAAGTCTGGTTGAATGGCGTAGGCAGCTTCATATGTATCCTGAACTTAGTTTTCAGGAATGGAAAACTTCTCGTTATGTAGCTGACTTGTTAAGAAAGGTGCCTGGTTTAGTTGTAGAGGAAGGCATCGGTTACCCTACAGCAATTGTTGGCACATTGACCTCAGGTAAAGGACCAGCAATTGCTATTCGTGCGGATATGGATGCATTGCCTATCAGGGAAGAGAACAACACGGATTATAAATCCAAACATGAAGGAGTAATGCATGCTTGTGGGCATGATGCTCACACGGCTATTTGTTTGGGGGCAGCTCATTTACTTGGTGAACATTTTTCCAAGGGGGAATGCCAAGGAACGGTTAAATTTCTATTTCAGCCTGCAGAAGAAAAGGCTGATAAAAAAGGATTAACAGGAGCCCCTTATATGATAAATGGAGGGGCACTTGCTGGAGTGGACGCAGTGATTGCTCTGCATATGAGCCCCGAAGAATCACTTGGCGAAGTTAAAGTGCATGACGGATATAGTATGGCTAATGTGGATGTGTTCGAAGCGATTGTTAGAGGTACTGGGGGACACGGAGCTTACCCCCACCTAGGAACAGATCCATTTTGGATGCTTACTCCAGTATTACAGGTACTGTATGGCATACCAAGTCGAAGGGTATCTCCCTTAGATGCAGCGGTCATCAGTATTGGTTCTATTCACAGTGGGAGTGCCAGTAATGTCATTCCATCACAAGTAAATGTCAAAGGGACGATTCGGAGTTATCAACCAAAAGTGAGAAAGCAGTTACATGAAGAAGTGCAAAAAGCTTTTGCTATGGTGGAGACATTAGGAGGAAGTGCGGAAGTAACTATTTCAGGCGAGGATCCTGCTCTAAAGAACGATCCGAAGATTAATAGGTTGGTGAGGTCAGCTATTAATAAACTTTATCCGGATTTTACGATTAAATATGAACCTTTTGGATTAGGTGGGGAGGATTTTGCTCACATGACTAAACACATTCCCGGGGCTATGTTTTTCCTCGGATGTGCGGTTGGCGACAATCAAAATCGCGATTTGCATACGCCATCTTTTGATATTGATGAAAATGTCTTACCTGTGGGTACGGCAATCTTATCAGAAACCGTGAGAGATTTTTTGAGTTAGACAATTTGCAAATAAGGTAAAAACCTCTCAGTTAGCAGGATCGAATTGTCAGGAGGTGTGCACTGGTGGATGAAAATTCTGTAACACTCCGTGATATATGGAAGGCCAAAAGGCGAATAGCCCCTTATGTGCAGCAGTCTCCCTTAATTTTTTCAGAGAGACTGTCAGAAGTTTCGAATCGTGCTATCTATCTTAAACTGGAAAATCTGCATGCTTCCGGTTCTTTTAAAATAAGGGGTGCTACGAATAAGATTTTGTCGTTAACAGAGGAAGAGAGGAAGCGAGGTGTCACTACCTTTTCGACCGGGAATTTTGGAGTGAGTGTTGCTATGATAGCGAAGCAGCTAGATATCCCAGTAACTGTCTGTATTTCCGGGCGCGTACCGCAAACCAAGGTATCTGCACTTCAACGGTCTGGTGCCAAACTGGAAGTATATGGACAATCACAGGATGATGCGGCAGAGAGGTGTGAACAACTAAGTAAATCAAAAGGATTGACTGTTTTGCACCCATTTGATGATTCAGAAGTGATTGCAGGACAAGGGACAATTGGTTTAGAAGTTATCGAGGAACTACCAGAAGTGGATACAATTATTGGTGGTCTGTCTGGTGGTGGATTGCACTCTGGAGTTGGAGTTACCATGAAAACGATTGACCCAACAATGAATGTTATTGGGCTGTCACCAAAAAGGAGTGCAGCAATGTATGAGAGTATTAAAGCAGGCAAACCACTTCTGGTCGAAGAGCAGGATACGTATGCTGACAGTCTCCTTGGTGGTATCGGCTTAAATAATCAATTCACATTTTCCTTAGTCCAAAAATATGTTGATGACATTATTCTGCTGGAGGAAGAAGATATAGCGACCGGGATGCATTTTATGCTTATACACCATCGCATGGCTATTGAAGGAGCTGCAGCCTGTGGTATTGGTGCAATCATAAACAAAAAGGTCAAATTGGGTTCACATAATGTCATTATTATTAGTGGTAACAGTGTAGGTTCAGAGGTATTATTCGATATCTTGCAGGCCCATCATTCTTGTTCTGAAAAACTTGGAAAGTAATAAAGTTTGGAGGTTTGAAAATGAGCAAAATTTTATTTAACGACCAAATCATAGCACGTGAGCGTCGCATTGATATAGAAGATAGGGGCTATCAATTTGGTGATGGCATTTATGAAGTGATTGGAGTCTATGATGGAAAGCCTTTTCTCCTAGAAGAGCATTTGTTAAGACTGAAGCGAAGTGCGGAGGAGGTTCATCTGCAGCTTCCTACACAAATAGAAAAGATAAAGGAAAAATTGGAAGAGCTTGTTCGTGTCAATGGGCTTATGGAAGGCATTATTTATTTGCAAATCTCTCGTGGAACTGCTGCCAGATGGCATGAATTTCCATCCGCTGAAGTATCCCCGGTAATGGTGGCTTATACGAGAGCGGAGCAGCGAATGAGTAATGTGGAAGACGAGGGAGCTACAGCTACATTAACAGAAGATATTCGTTGGTTGCGATGTGATATAAAGACATTAAATTTACTCCCAAATGTGCTGGCAAAACAAAAAGCTGTGGAGCAAAACGCCATTGAAGCAATCCTTCATCGAGGAGAAACAGTTACAGAAGCGAGTGCTTCGAATGTGTTTATCGTAAGAGACGGAGAAGTCTATACACATCCAGCCGATAACTTTATTTTAAATGGAATCACAAGACAAAAGGTCCTTCAATTGTGTAATAAGCTTAATATCCCCATAAATGAAAAGCCATTTAACATCAAGGAAATGCTTCAAGCTGAAGAAGTATTTATTACAGCTACAAAATTAGATATTGTCCCCATTTTAAAAGTAGATCAACATACGATAGCATCAGGTAATCCCGGTCATATAACCAAGAAAATTCTCCATGAATTCCGCAAACTTTATTAAAAACAAGTAAAAAGCAGTTCTTAAAAATCTATAAGTAGCAAGGAGGAGGCGTTATTGTTGCAGCAAACATTGGTTTACCATCATCCCACAATTGCTGAGATAAGTATGTCAGCTTTTCGCGAGAATATTTGTAAACTAAAGAAACATGCTCCTCAAGCCAGTATGCTTGCTGTCATCAAAACAAATGCATATGGCCATGGTGTTGTACCTATGGGAGTAGCAGCTGTTGCTTCTGGTGCTGAACGTCTTGGGGTAACTACTGTGGAAGAAGGGGTTTTGCTTCGGGAGCATGGCCTCTTGGTTCCGATCCATATTCTTAGTTCTATTATACCAGAGCAAGCTGCAGTCTCCGTAGCTTATGATTTAACCATCTCTATATCCTCCATAGCAATAGCAAAACGATTAAGTGATGAAGCGATAAATCAAGCCAAAATCGCAACTGTCCACTTAAAGGTAGATACCGGGTTACATCGATTTGGTGTTGAACCCAATCAGATTATTTCCTTTTGTGAAACAACATACCATCTTCCAGGTCTGAAATGGGAAGGGATATATACACATTTTTCCAGTGCAGATGAAGGTGATTGGAAGCAAACTGAAAAAGAATTCTCTCTTTTTCAGAAGACAGTAATACAGCTCGAACAAAGTGGATATCATTTCCCTTTTCAGCATGCTGGGGGTTCCACTATCACATTGGAAAGAAAGGATATGCATTTGGATATGGTAAGGCCAGGTGTCGCCTTGTTTGGTTATACACCTGCCATACGACAAGAGAAAAAACTTTCATTAAAGCCTGTAATGACTTTGAAATCTCGTCTGTTACAATTGCGGGAAATTCCTCCTGGTACTCCGGTTGGCTATAGTGGAAGTTATGTTAGTAGTTCTGTAGAAAAAATAGGCGTTGTGCCAATTGGCCACGGAGATGGTTATAAAAGAGCATTATCTAATAAAGGTGAAATGCTGGTACGGGGAAAAAGAGCCAAGATCATAGGGACGATTTCACTTGATCAGACACTTATTAATGTGACGAACATTTATGGTGTGGAAGAAGGGGACCAGGTTGTCTTGCTTGGTGAGCAAGGGAGGGAGAAAATTGGAGCAAGAGAAATTGCTAAGTGGGCAGATAGCAATATTGATGAAGTGCTTGCCAGTTTGACTGAACGAATTCCAAGGAAATATACGGAAAACTAATACGGAAAAGAATGGGGGAAAGAGAATGGATTTTTTATCTGTAATCCCGCCTATTGTAGCAGTAGTCTTGGCGATTTTGACTAAACGTGTATTATTTTCTTTATTCATTAGTATTTGGGTAGGAGGCTTGATTTTCGCTGGTGGCAATCCGTTTGAAGCAGTTGGTGTTACATTTACTTGGATGAAAGATGTAATGGTCGATCCATGGAATGCACGCTTTCTCGTCATGACAGCATTACTTGGGACAGGTGCTGCTTTTATGTTTAAAACAGGTGGATCTGAGGGTCTTATTCGGCTTTTGGAGAAAAAACTAACAACGAAAAAAAGAGTATTGTTTTTACCATACATCTTAGGAATTATTGTTTTTTTAATGATTACGTCAATTCGGTTATTGTCGGTAATGCCTCAAAGGATATAACCGCAAAACATAAGGTTTCCCGTGAAAAGCTTTCCTATATTCTTGATTCAACAGCTGCACCTATGGCAACAATTGGGCCAGTTTCAGATTGGATTGGTTTTCAGGTTTCTTTAATTGCTGCAGCGGTAGCTAGTGCAAGCATCGTAGGCGTCGAACCTTATTTTGCTTTCTTACAATCTATTCCATGGAATTTTTATGCTATTCTTTGCTTGCTCGCTGTTCCAATGATTATCATGGGTAAAGACTTTGGTCCAATGGCAAAAGCAGAGAGGAGAGCAGAGAAAACAGGAAAACTAATACCGGACGGCTCCACCCCATTATCATCTGTGGAACAGGACTTGGGTGAGCCACATAAAAAAGATGGTAGTGTGTGGAACTTTGTTTTACCTCTTGTAACCCTTATAAGTGTAAGTGTATGGGGTCTATGGTATTCAGGTGGAGGAGCTGAAGGGAAATCCATGATGGATGCCCTTGCAGACACAGACGTTTCAGTAGCCTTGACTTGGGGCGCCTTTGCCATGACATTTGTTGGAATTATTCTCGCTCTAATCCAAGGGATGGGCCTGAAGAAATGTGAAGATACGCTATTAGGTGGCATACGAACAATGCTACCTGCTCTTGTTATTATTGTCCTGGCTTGGTCTATTGGTACGGTTACATCCGAACTTGGCACAGCTGAGTTTGTAGTGACTGCAACGCAAGGCTGGATGTCTGCTGCTTTATTGCCGTTTCTTGTATTTGTTATTGGTATGTTTATATCTTTTGCCACAGGGACCTCCTGGGGGACGATGTCTATTCTGACACCATTGGCCGTTCCGCTTGCCTATACATTGGGAGACGTTGACTTGATTCCAATTGTAGTTGGTGCCATATTTGCAGGTGCTATTTTTGGAGATCATGTCTCACCGATATCTGATACAACAGTAATGGCTTCCATTTTTGCTGGTTCAGACCATATTGCACATGTAAACACACAGATTCCCTATGCACTAGTCCCAGCAGGAATTGCGGGCATATTATACTTGTCTTATACCATTATTGGGAGCAGTATCGTATTGTTACTTGTTGGAGTTGTCGCACAGTTTTTCCTCCTACGCTATCTTGGAAACCGAGAAGAAAAGAAATTGAATCAGGCAGAAGAGAAATTGGGTGCGTAATTTACAAAAATAAATTCAGGAGGAGATTATGAAAAAAATAAACATAGCGCTAATCCCAGGGGATGGTATTGGACCAGAAGTAGTTGAGCAGGGAGTAAAAGTTTTGCAGGCAATAGAGAAAATGGATCAAAAGCTTTCCTTCACGTTTGAAACATTCCCATGGGGGTGTGAATATTATCTTGATAATGGCATCATGATGGATGCAAATGGTATTGACTTACTAAAAAAATTTGATGCTATATATTTGGGAGCGGTTGGCTATCCTGGAGTGCCTGACCATATATCTTTATGGGATCTGCTTTTAAAGATTCGTAAATCCTTTGATCAGTACGTAAATCTTAGACCGGTTACCT